>NZ_JAFLRG010000002.1:1200000-1500000 GCF_017315725.1 Trinickia acidisoli | reverse complement strand
TCGTCGCGTGCCGGGCGGCCCGACGGTATATCGCGTATGCGCTTGTCGTCGGGCGGTTTCACGCGATGTCGTGATCGTCGATCAGTTGATGGTGCATGGCGTAGCGAACGAGCGCCGCGTCGCTCGAAAAGCGCATGGCGTGGAAGATGCGCGCCTTGTAGTTGCCGATGGTCTTCGTGCTGAGGCTCAGCGCTTGGCCGATGGCGAATGCGTCGTCGCCCCGTGCGAGCCGCATGAAGATGTCGAATTCGCGATCGCTGAGCTGTTGGTGCGGCGCTGTCTCGGGCGGAGCCACTAGATTCTGCGCGACGTAATCGGCCATCCACGGCCCGACATAGATGCCGCCCGCCGAGACTTTCCGTAAAGCGATCGCCAACTCCGCCGCCGCCGCATGCTTGGTCAGATAGCCATGCGCGCCGGCCATGAACGCGCGCAACGCGTAGTGACGTTCTTCATGCATCGTCAATACGAGCACCTTCAACCCCGGCGCGTCTTCGCGAATTTTTCCGATGAGCTCGATGCCGCCGCGCCCGGGCATCGAGAGATCGAGTAGCAGCAAGTCCGCGTGCGCGCGGCGAACCAACGCGAGCGTCGACGCGGCATCCGATGCCTCGCCCTGCACTAGCACGCCGGGCATGCACTCGAGTACTTCGCGCAAGCCTTCGCGAAATACGGGGTGATCGTCCGCGAGCAGAACCCGTGTCGTACAGGTTCGGCGGCGGTCGAGGCCACGTTCGATCGCAGCGCTCGTCTGGTCAGGAAGGGCGGTGCTCATGAAGTTTGCACGAGAAAATCGCGGACGATTGGCCACGGGTCGCTGCCATCATAATCGCCCACAATCATCTAATTTATTAAGGTTTTCCCTGCGGTAATTGCCGAGAAGCTGTTGGAGGCATCCTACCGTGAGATTGGCCCTGTTGCCAGGTTGTAATTGCGTCGCGCGGCGTCGTATTTATCAAATCGTGAGCAGGCGATGTGCAGATTTGCGCTCGATCGTCGCTCGCCCCATTTCGGTGCAAGAGGCGGCTTGGCCTTATGCCATAAGGCGTTCCGCTTAGAGGGATCTGCATCGCAATGCGTCTTCTCGGCGTCGCCGATCGTTGCATGCTCAAGTATTTCTCAGTTTCGGTCGTTAATGTAGAAAAGCCGAGGTGCAGCCAATTTAACGGCAGTATGTTGCGCGATTCTGACGCCGCCCTTTATCGCGACAACGTGCACGATCGATCGTTTCCTCCAATCGTTACGGCGTTGGCGAAGACCGATAATTAAATACTATTAGTCATTTCTCGCTTAATTCGAGTCATGCGATGGCTAGGCCGATCGGCGGCGGCGTGGCGCACGCGATTGCTTAGGACTGCCGAAGACATTCGGCGCGTGTTCGCCCAGATAGCACCAAAGCCGTTCGGCGACGGGGCCGTGAGGTCGATCGCTGCGGCGCGCGACGACGATTTCCTCGCTGGCTCCGGGCAGGTGCCGGCCGGCAAGCGATCGCAGCCGGCTCTTGCGCAAGTCGTCTTCGATCAGGTATCGCGGCAGATGCCCCCAGCCCAAGCCTTGCAAGATGATTTCCCGCTTCATCGATTGATCGCTGACCGTGCACTGCGGTGCGCCTTCGACCACGAAGTAGTCGCGTGCGGGCGTGTGCCGCGCCGTGTCGCGCATGACGCATTGCGTGAGTTCGCGCAGATGCTCGGGCTTGACTGAACGCGGCAGCCGTTCGGGCAGCAGCGCGGGCGCGATGACCGGCACGAGTTCGATCTCGCAGACGTCGACCCATTCGATGCGAGGGTCGGTCTTGTCGACGCGATGAAGGATCAGATCGGCGTTGCCGTCGAGCAGACGCTCTTGCGGCCCGGCGACCGCTTCGACATGCAGATGGAGCCGCGTTCCCGGGCACGCGCCGAAGAAGCGGGCGAGAAGCGTGAGCGTTTGTTCGCGAGGGCACAAATCGCCGATCACGACGTGCAACTCGCTTTCTTCCCCCATCGCCAATTGCGTGGCATAGGTTCGCAGCCCGGCAAACTCGTTCAGCAGCGTTTGCGCTTTGCGATGGAACGCGCGGCCGTCGGCCGTCAGGCGGACGCGATAGCCGCTGCGATCGAGCAAGGCGAGGCCGAGCTGTCGTTCGAGTCTCGCGACGGCCGCGAACACGGCCGGGTGCGATCGATGCAACGCTGCCGCCGCGGCTTGAAAACCGCCTGAGCGGACGACGGCATCGAAACACTGCAGATCGTGAAGCGTGAATTCGTTCATGTCGGGCGGCGGGAACACCGTGCATCGAGAGAGACATGACAAAGAATATCCGAACTTTGTAATGTTTTTAATTCGATGCCCGACCTACGATGCTTGGCGTTTAACCGTGTCGCTCAAACGCTCATCGAGGAGAAATCATTCATGGAAGGTCTGTCGTGCTTCACTACCGGCGACGGTGTTCGGATCGCCTACCGTTTCGACGGACGCGAAGACGCGCCGCTGCTGATGCTGTCCAATTCGATCGCGACGTCGCTGCACATGTGGGACGGGGTGATGCCGAGTCTCGTCCGGCATTTTCGCGTATTGCGTTACGACACGCGCGGTCATGGTGCGTCCGGCGCGCCGCTCGGCGCCTATTCCGTGGATCGGCTCGGCCGCGACGTGATCGAGCTGCTCGATGCGCTGCATATCGAACGCGTGCATTTTCTAGGGTTATCGCTCGGCGGCATGATCGGGCAGTGGCTCGGCGTTCGTGCCCCCGAGCGGATCGATCGTTTGATATTGAGCAACACGTCCGCGCATCTCGGGCCGGCGGAGCTGTTCGATCGCCGCATCGCGGAGCTCGAAGGAATCGACGACATGGGCGAGACGGCCGAGACGTTCATGCGCAATTGGTTTCCGGCTCGAATGATCGATGCGCGGCTGCCTGTTGTCGAAGTATTCCGTGAGATGGTTCTGCACACGTCGCCGCAGGGGCTGGCAGGCTGCTTTGCGGCGGTGCGCGACCTCGATTTTCGTCGTGTTGTCGCGCTGATTGTGCGGCCGACGCTCGTCATCGCGGGGGAACACGATACGGTCACGGCAGCCAGTCACGGCGAAGCGATCGCTGCCGCCATACCGGGGGCGCACTACCTGCCGTTGCCGTGCGTGCATATGCCCAACGTGGAAACGGAGCAGGCATTCGTCGACGCGGTGCGAGCGTTCGTGCTAGAAGACTGAGCGACGCTTACTGGGTAGGTGTTCGGTTGAATACTTAGGACTACTCACGAAGCGATCAGCCGGCTGCGCTCATGGCGGTGTCGTCGGCCGACGCTTCGTTGGGATGCGCATTAGCGGCCGAAGTACAGGGGGGCGCTAGCGCCGGCGCTCACGGGCGAACCGGAAGCCGACGAGCCGGCGCGCACCCCGCCGATCGCTTGATTGCTGCCGTTCTGCGCTATGACGCGCGCTTGCGCGGCCTGCGCGTCGGCCGGGTAGTTCGGGTCGTTGCTGAAGTTGACGCGGCCGCCGGCTTGCTCGAATTGCGCGAGCTCGGCCTTGACTTGGGCGCGCGTCACGGGCGCGTTCGACTGTGCGAAAACGGCAACCGGAGCGGTCAGAGCAGCGGCGATCACGATGGATTGAATGAGCGATTTCATGGCAATACCTCCAAAAGTTATTTGTCCTGTCTGTTGCATCGGGTTCGTTGCGTGAACCGATGACTGCAGTCTAGCGATTGGAGGTCCTAGGGTTAACGCCTAATTTGATAAATCATCGTTACGGATTTGCGCATAATCGCGCGCGGCCGAGGCGTCGGCGATGTGATTGGCGTGTCTTCGTGGGGAGGTCGGCGACGTAAGCGGCCGCAAGTTGGGTCAAGCGGCGCGCGGTGCGGAATGACGATCGGCTGGGTCGTCGGCCGTCGTTTGCAATTGCAATGGCGTGACGGCGCGGCCCGCTTCGCGCCATGCGTCGATGCCGCCTTTGAGCGGCAGCGCATGGAGAAAACCGGCATCGGTCAATTGCTTCGCCAGCCATGCGGCCGACACTTCATTCGGACACGAGCAATAGATGACGACTTTTTGATCGGGACGGTAGGCGGCGATGATTTCGTCGAGCTTGCGCTCGTCCGCGAACTGCGAGCCGGGGATCACGTACGGGTCGAGCCGTCGCTTCTCTTCCGATCGAACGTCGAGAATGACCGGCGCAGGTTCACCCAGCAACAGTGCGTACAGTTCGTCGACGTCGATGCGCGCGGCGGCCAGTCGATTCATCAAGGCGTGTCGGCGCACCCAGCGGTAGGCCGCATAGACGGCCACGAGCGCCGCGATGACGAAGATGCTCGCATGGCCTAAGCGGCTCAAGCCTGCGAAGAGCCAATCGACTTGGCGCGAGACGAGTACGCCGACCGCCAATCCGATCGTCGCCCATATCGCGGCGCCGATCCCATCGTGTGCGAGAAACGCGCGGTATGGCGTGCCGATCGCGCCCGCCATCGGCACGGAAAGCAAGGACAAGCCCGGTACGAGCTTCGATACGGTCAGCACGCGCACGCCCCAGCGCCCGAAAAAGCGCTCGGTTTTCTTCACGCAGGTGTCGCGCGACAACGAGAGGCGGCAGAGCGTCTTGAGCGTGGTTGCGCCATAAAAGCGGCCGGCCAGGAACCAAACGCTATCGCCGATGACTGAAGCGAGCACGGCTAGCCCGAGGACCGGCACGAGTTGCGCACCGATCGATGCCGGATGGAGCGCGGCCATGGCGCCGAAAAAGACGAGCGTCGGCATGGCCGGCACGGGCAACCCCAGCGACGCAGCCAGTGCATTGACGAAGACGAGGGCGGGGCCGTAGCGCGCGACCATGTCGTGGAGCATCGAACGTTTCCTCGCGAGGACAACCGCTCGCAAACGGCGGTATGCGCGAATTATGCCGCGTTCCACGCTTGGACGTGCTGACGGACGTCCTAACGTATCGACGCGCATCGGCGAGGGCGAACGCGCTAAACGCACGCGGTTCGTGCGATGCGGGCAAACCAGCGAAAAAGCGCCTAGCCGAATAAAGGGCTAGGCGAAAACCGCCGGTGACCGGCGGCGGAGGTATCGATGCGAAGCGGCTCGCTGTCGTGACCGACGATAGCAAGCCGTATTCGGTTCGATGCAGCGAAGATGTTATGTCTCGGCCGGCGCGCTCACTGCGGCGCTGCCGGCCAGCGTTGTGCAGCGGTGCGGATCAACGGCCGAAGTAAAGGGTGTCGCTGGCGCCGGCGCTCACGGGCGCGCCCGAAGCCGACGAGCCGGCGCGTACGCCGCCGACCGCTCGGTCGTTGCTTTGCGCGTCGACGCGCGCTTGCGCAATCTGCGCGTCGTTCGGATAGTACGGATCGTTGCCGAGGTTGCGGCTGCCGTTGGCTTGCTGGTATTGAATGAGTTCAGCCTGGACTTGCGAGCGCGTCACGGGTGCGTTCGATTGCGCGAACACGGCAACCGGAGCGGCTAGAGCAGCGGCGATCACGACGGATTGGATGAGCGACTTCATGGCAATTACCTCCAAAAGTTATTTGTCCTACCAGTTGCATCGGGTTCGTTGCGTGAACCGATGACTGAAGTCTAGCGATCGGAGGCGCTAGGGTTAACGCCTATTTCGATAAATCATCGTTACAGTTTTGCTCATAATCGACGCGGCACCGGCGAGTCGTTGCCATTTTTTGTGGAGCATGCATGCAATATTTCTTACGCAAAGCTTGCGTTTTCTTGGGCCTCGCGTGCGCGCAGGCGACGGCCTTTGCGCAAGTGCCGAATACGGTCCAACTCGAAGATCTGACATGGACCGAGTTGCGCGACGAGATCGCCGCCGGCAAGACGACGATCATCATCCCGATCGGGGGCACGGAGCAAAGCGGTCCGTACGTTGCGCTCGGCAAGCACAACGTGCGTGTCGAGTATCTGTCCACGCGCATCGCGCAAGGGCTCGGCAACGCGCTCGTTGCGCCCGTCATCGCCTATGTGCCCGAGGGCGGCTATGCGCCGCAGACCTCTCACATGCGTTTTCCAGGCACCATTACGGTCCCGGACGACGTCTTCGAAAAGACGCTCGAGTCCGCCGCGTACAGTTTCGAAGTGCATGGCTTCAAGAACATCGTGTTCCTCGGGGATCACGGCGGCTATCAGGACGACGTCAAGCGCGTGGTCGCGCGTTTGAACAAGGCATGGGCCGGCACGAAAGCGCGCGCCTTCGTGCCGCCCGAGTACTACGGCGAAAGTTCGGGCGGCTACGCGCGCATGCTGCGCGAGAAGGGTTATCGCGACGACGAGATCGGCACGCATGCAGGGCTCGCCGATACGTCGCTGCTGCTCGCGGTGGCGCCGGGTATGGTGCGGCTCGATGCTTTGCGTACAGCGCCCAAGCTTGGCCCGGCGGACGGTGTTTATGGAGGCGACCCGCGGCGGGCGAGCGCCGAACTCGGGCGTTTGGGCATCGATGCGATCGTCGCGCGTACGATCGACGCATTACGCAAGGACACCGCCGGCCGGTGAAGCATCGTCGATCGTCGTCTTCGCGAGTGCGCGCGGCGACGATCTTGAATACTGGGAGATCTCATGGGCTTGAAAACATATCGCGATACGTGGCTCGCTTCATCGCTCGGTGCCGTGCTTGCCGGGGCATGCATGGCGTGGGTGCCGAGCGGCGCTTTTGCATCGACGGTGCAGACGGTGCCGGGTATGCCGAGCGTCGTCGATGCGTCGAATCTCTACAGCGAGGCGGGCGCGAACCATCTGAGCGCGGCCGTCCGCGGCGCGCTCGCGCGCGTGTATGTGCCGAATCTTCGCTCGAACGACGTCTATGTCATCGATCCGGTGACGTTCAAGGTCGTCGACAAGTTTCCGGTCGGCCGCAGTCCGCAGCACATCGTGCCGTCGTGGGACTTGAAAACGCTTTGGGTGACGAACAATGCCGAGGGCCGCACCGACGGCAGCCTGACGCCGATCGATACGATGACCGGCAAGCCCGGCAAAGCGATTCCCGTAGACGATCCCTACAACATGTACTTCACGCCCGACGGCAAGCAAGCCATCGTCGTGGCCGAAGCGCACGCGCGGCTCGATTTCCGCGACCCGCATACGATGCAGTTGCAATCGAGCCTCGAGGTGCCCGAATGCAAGGGCATCAATCACGCCGATTTCTCGATCGACGGCAAGTACGCGATCTTTACCTGCGAATTCGGCGGCAAACTCGCGAAGATCGATATGGTGAACCGCAAGGTGATCGGTTACTTAGAACTCCAAAAGAATGGGATGCCGCAAGACGTTCGCATCTCGCCCGATGGGAAGGTGTTCTACGTGGCGGACATGATGGCCGACGGCGTGTACGTTATCGACGGCGACCGCTTCACGAAGATCGGCTTCATCGAGACGGGCGTGGGCACGCATGGGCTCTATCCGAGCCGCGACGGCACGAAGCTCTATATCGCCAATCGCGGATCGAATCGCGTGCATGGGCCGCGGCACGGCAAGGGTAGCGTGTCGGTGCTCGACTTCGCCACGCGCAAGGTCGTTGCCACCTGGCCCATCCCCGGAGGCGGCAGTCCCGACATGGGCAACGTGAGCGCCGACGGCAAGACGCTCTGGCTCTCCGGTCGTTTCGACGACGTCGTCTACGCGATCGATACGACCACGGGCGCCGTCAAGTCGATCCCGGTCGGCATGGAGCCGCACGGGCTCGCCGTATGGCCGCAACCCGGGCGCTATTCACTCGGGCATACGGGCAACATGCGCTAGATTGCGCGCGGCGCGATAGTCGCGCCGACGGGATTAGGCGTTGCGCTTGGCGGGGCGCAGCGCATAGGCGCCGTCGCCGAGCAAGAACAACACGACGAGCGAGATCGCCCAAAACGCGGGATATTCCCAGCCGCCGCCCTTGTTCGTGAACAGCCAACCGTTCGCACCGTGAACGAGGACGATCGTGCCGAGCATCTCGGCGGCAAGCGGCAGCGCCACCCACGATGCGTAGATGCCGAGAATCAGCGCGAGGCCGCCGAAGAGTTCGAGTGCGATCGTCAAATACGCGGCGACGGCCGGCAGCCCGAGCGACGCGAAATAACCGACGAAGCCGGGCACGCTGAATACGAACAGCTTCAGGCCCACGTGCGCGAGAAAGATGATGCCGAGGCTGACACGCAGCAGCAATGCGGCCAGTGGAGCGGTTTTGTCGTTGATCATGATGTTTTCCTTTGAGAATCGCGCAACGATACGTTTGTCGGGTCGCCTGATCAACTCGGCTATGATTGATCCATCATTTACTGCTGGTTGATGATCGGATGGATACGCTGACGAGCATGCGCGTCTTTCGCTTGGCGGTCGACGCCAAGAGCTTCGCCGCGGCCGCGCGTCGGCTGGACATGTCGCCGGCCATGGCGAGCAAGCACGTCATGCATCTCGAGCGCCGCCTGGGCACCTTGCTGCTCAATCGAACGAGTCGTCACCTGAGTCTCACCGAATCGGGCGCGACGTATTTCGAGCACGTGCGCCAACTGCTCGACGAACTCGACGACGTCGAGTCGGCGGTCAGCCAATCGACGGCGGCGCCGCACGGTACGCTCAAGCTGAGCGTACCCGTATGGATGGCCAATCCGGATTTCGTCGGCGTCCTGAACGATTACCGCACGCGCTATCCCGACGTGCGTTTCGACGTCGATTTGTCGGGCCGCTTCGTCAATCTCGTCGAAGAAGGGTTCGACCTTGCACTGCGCGTGACGAATCCGCTTTCATTGGGGCCTGCGCTGATCGCGCGGCCGATCGCGCCCGTGACGTTCCATCTCGTCGCTTCGCCGCACTATTTGCGCAAGGCCGGCGCGCCCGCCGATGCCCAAGCGCTTGCGCGCCATATGATGCTCGGCTATTCGGCGTTTCCCGCGAACAGCGCGCTCGAAGCGGAAGGGCCGCGCGGCATCGAGGCATTCAAGTTCGATCCCGCCTTGCAAACGAACAATGAGACACTGCTCCGGCTGGCGGCGCTCGAAGGGATGGGGCTCGCGTTCCTTCCCAAGGTGTTGATCTCGCGCGATCTCGAAGCGGGTACGCTCGAGGCCGTGCTCACGGATTATCGCTTTTTCGGTACCAAACTCTATGGCGTTTATCGCCATCGCCGGTATCTCTCGTCCAAGGTGAGAACGTTCCTCGATTTCCTCTGCGACGACGCTCGTTTGCTCCTGTGACGTTGGCACCTGTCAATTTTGGTAGTACGTCTAGAGGCGTTTCGATGTTGCAATTTCGATCGAGCGCTACTAGGGTCCGTCTTACAAATCCTAATGCGTGCTCGGTGACTCGGCTCTCGTGAGCGCCGGTATGTGTCGTTTTAGCGGCTACATGCAACGGAGGCGCGATGAACACGTCGTATCGTTGGGATGGATGCTTGCGTGCAACGACTGCCAAGAGCCTGCTCATCGGGGCGACTTTGTTCGGGGCCATCGGCGGCGCATATGCTCAAGGCACGGTTCAGCTCTACGGCATCGTCGACGATGCCTTGACGTCCGTGACGAACGAAGGCGGCAGCCACATATGGTCGCAAACGAGCGGCGTTGGGCAATCCGACCGCTGGGGGATGCGCGCTGTCGAGCCGCTCGACAACGGATGGCAAGCGATCTTTCGGCTCGAAAACGGCTTCACGCTCAACGACGGACGGCTTTCGCAAGGCGGCCTCGAGTTCGGCCGCCAAGCGTTCGTCGGGCTCACGAGCGATCGGTTCGGTACCTTGACGTTCGGCCGCCAATACGACTTCATGACGACGAACCTCACGCAATTCGCGGCCGGCACGTTGACGCCCTCCGTCTTCGCTTTTCATCTAGGCGATCTCGATCGACTCGGCGCAGAACGTCTCGACAATGCGGTTCGCTATGTGACGCCTGGCATCGGCGGCTTTCAATTCGGCGCGCTCTATTCGTTTGGCGGACAGCCGGGCAATTTCGTCGCCGACAGTGCCGTTGCGTTCGGTGCCACGTACGCGCAGGGTCCGCTCAAAGCGGGCGCGGCTTATATCGGCCTCCATAATTTCACGGCGGCATTCGGCATCGGAACGACCGTGCTCGGTACGCCGCTCGTCGGCACGGGTGCGCAGGGGCTGCTATCGCCATTTCAAGTCTTCGACAAGCTGACGGTCTCGGGTGTGGGTGTGGGTTACCAATGGGGGCCGGCGTTTTTGCACGGGCTTTTCACGCTCGTCGATTTCAGCCAGAACGGAGCCAGCGCTTCATTAAGAACGGCCGAGGGCGGAGTGAAGTACTCATTGACTTACGCGCTTTCATTGGCGGGCAGCTACGGCTACTCGAAGCTCGGTCAAGCACATTGGAATCAAATCGTGGGTGGTATCGATTACTCCTTATCAAAACGAACCGATATCTATTGCAATGCAGTTTTATTGCGCGCGAGCAGCGGCGTACAGGCGCAATTATTTTCCCTTCCCGCCTCGAGTTCCAATTCGCAAACGGTTGTTTCAATCGGCATGCGACATCTATTTTGACGGTAACTATTGCTGAAACTGAGTCATTCCACGATCGGCATTCGCCAATGCACGGCCCCGATGCGGGCGTGCGCTACGAATAAAGGGTTTTTGTCGATAGGGTTTCTTTGACTTGAATCAACGTTCTCGGACGTTATTCTTCGTAAAAAAGAGCCTATAAGAAAACCTACTTCAATCGCGGCACCCAACGATGCACGAGGGTAGCCGTTCCACTTTGTCGCTCGCTCTGTCGGGCGCGTGTACCGGCACTAGACGAGTCGGATGACCGACCGGCCCGGTAATCGATTAACGAACGTTTGCGGCGTAAGGCGTCGCCGATCCGATACGTGCAGCGCTTTATGGCCTGTGCGTGGCGGCACGCGCGCGTCGACCTCGCATCCGGCGATGGACCGATCTTGCTGCGCGGTCTTTGGGGAATGATGTGCGCGAAGTATTCGAACGGATGCGGCATATGTGTCGCGATTGGTACGCTCAGGGGTTCGCCCTCGGCGTGCTGGTGCTTGCGCTGACTATCACGCTGACCGTTTATTCGATTTGCGGCCAGTTCGTCGAGCGGGAGGCGCGGTTGCGTTTCGATAACGATTCGCGCAGCGTCGAGCAGCAAATCGCGGTGCGTGTCCGGCTATATACGGATGTGCTCGTGACGATGCGCGCGCTGTTCGGAGAAGACGACAGCGTGACGCGCGGCGAGTTTCGCGATTTCGTCGACGGACTCGATTTGCGGGGGCGCTATCCGGGTTTTCAAACGTTGAATTACGCGACCTATGTGCGCAGTGCCGACGTGCGTGCGTTCGTGACCGCGCAGCGTAAGGACGAGACGCTGCGGCAGGCCGGCATCGATTTCTCGATTCGGCCGCCGGGCTTGCGCGACGGCTACGACGTGCTCACGTATCTCGAACCGCTCGCGCCGAATCGCGAGTCCGTCGGCATCGACATGGACGCGGAGCCGCATCGGCGCGCGGCCATGGAGACGCTGCGCGATACCGGCGAGCCCATCAGCAGTGGGCGATTGATTCTCGATGATCGCGGCGCGCGGTTCGTCGGGCTGGCGATGCGTATGCCGGTCTATCGCAAGGGAATGCCGACGGCGACCGTCATCGAGCGCCGCCGCGCCTATGTGGGCTCGGTCGGCGCCGGCATTCGCGTCAACGACATGATGGACGGGTTGCTCAGCGCCGAGACGTTGCGTGTCATCAAGTTCAAGATTTACGACGCCGGCAGCATGGGCGGGCCGGCAGCGCCGCTCACGAACGCGTCGTTGCTCTACGACAGCATCAATGGCGCGGCGAGCGCTCGGCCGGGCTTCTCCATCGGCATTTCGCGCGTGTCCACGCATGCGGTTGCCGCCGTCGTTCCGCGTGCGCCGCGCGCGGTGCGCCCGGTCAGGCCCGCCACGCTGCAGCGGCAGGCGCAGCAGCCGTTTGCGGGGCGACGCTGGGTGATCGTGTTTTCGGCGGACATGAGCGCGCTCAGCGGCACCCAACGCGTCTTGCCCGATCTGGCGCTCTTCTCGGGCCTGCTCATCAGCGCCTTGCTTGCGGGTTTGGCCTATGCGTTGTCGAGCTCGCGCTCGCGCGCCGTCAAGCTTGCCGACACGATCACTTACGATCTGCGCGAGAGCGAAGCGGCGCGCGCCGAAGCCCAACGAATCGCGCATCTGGGCGATTGGCGCGTGAATGTCGATACGGGCTACGTGCACTTGTCCAGGGAGATGGCGCGCCTGGTCGGTCTGAGGCAGTCGACGCAATCGCTCAAGGCGCTGTTGCGCGCACTCGACACGTCCGATCGCCACGCGTTGCTCGAGCAAGCGAAGCGCACTGTGATCACGCGCCAGGCATTCGAACTGGAGTGCCGTTACAGCTCGCGGCGCGGGCGGCGCGGCTGGTTGCGCGTGATCGGCCATGCATACGGGCCCGCGGGCGCGCGCATGCTGCGCGGTACCGCGCTCGAAATCACGAAACAGAAATCCATCGAACGGGCGAGGGATCTCGAACATGCGTTTACCTTGTACCTCGCCACCGCGGGCAACGAGTTCGACGTCTGCCGCCATCTGATCGAATCGGTCGTGCGTGGCATGGATTGGGATGCGGGTGCGTTTCGCCCGACGCCTGCCGGCGTGAAGCAACTGCTGTGCGCCACCTCGAGCGCTATCGAAGGCGACTTGGAAACCTGGCTCATGGTTCATGGGCCCAGCGTGACCAGCGAAGACGATGTGCCGGCCACGCCGCGGTGGATCGTGTCCGGCCGCGGTGCCGCGCGCGTGAGCGGCGAGAGTTGGCTTGCGCAGGCCGACATCGCGACGACGTTCTCGTTCGCGCTGCGCCTGGGCTCGGTCATCGTCGGCGTAGCCGAGTTCTATTCGCGCGAACGGCGCCACGCGGAGCCCCAGGCGCTCGTCATGGCCCGCTCGATCGTCAGCCAGATGAGCCATTTCCTGCAGCGCCGGCAAGCCGAGGACAATCTGCACTTCCTCGCCACGCATGACGCGTTGACGGGACTGCCCAATCGCTTGATGTTCCGCGAACATCTGGATGAGTTGCTCGCGCGCGCGCGGGCCGACGCCACCGCATTGCACGTGCTCTTCATCGATTTAGACCGGTTCAAGGACGTCAACGATTCGCTCGGGCACAACGTCGGCGACTTGCTGTTGCGCGCCGTGGTGGCGCGATTGCACGATGCTTTATCCGAGGCCGATATGATTGCGCGGCTCGGCGGCGACGAGTTCGTCGTGCTCGTGAAGCAACAAAGCGATGGCGTGGCCCTCGTCATCGAAACGATCGATGCGATTCAAGCAGCGCTCGCGCAGCCGTTTCCGATCGGCGGATCGCAACTGCAAGTCAGTGCGAGCATCGGCGTGAGCTCGTTCCCCGGCGACGGCGACGATGCCCAGACGCTGCTCAAGCACGCCGACATGGCGATGTACGGCGCGAAGCAGCGCGGCAAGAACACGTATCAGATGTATATGCGCCAGATGAGCATGTCGTTGCATCGGCGTGTGGAGATGGAGACGCAGCTTCGCCACGCCGTCGAAAACCGCGAATTCACGCTCGTTTATCAGCCGCGCATCGATCTGCGCTCGAATCACTGCACGGGGGTCGAGGCGCTGTTGCGCTGGAACAATCCGACGCTCGGCGCGGTTCCGCCCAGCGATTTCATTCCCGTTGCCGAGGAGACGGGCGCGATCGTGCCGATCGGTGCGTGGGTGTTGCGCGAGGCGTGTCGTCAGGGGGCCGAGTGGCGTGCCCGGGGGCTGGCGCCGATTCATATGGCCGTCAATTTGTCGGCCCGGCAATTCGCCGATCCGCATCTTCACGAAAGCATTCTCGACGCGCTCGTCGACGCGGGGCTGCCCGGCGAATACCTCGAGCTCGAGTTGACCGAGAGCATGGTGATGCGTCATCCCGAGCAAGCCGTGCGCTGGCTCACGGCGATCAAACGGACGGGTGTGCGGCTGTCGATCGACGATTTCGGCACGGGCTACTCTTCGCTCGCCTATCTGAATCGCTTCCCGATCGACGTGGTGAAGATCGACCGGTCGTTTATCCGCAACGTGCCCGATAGCCACAGCGATACGCAGATCACGAGCGCGGTCATCGCACTGGGGCACAGCCTCGGGCTGGCGGTGATCGCGGAAGGCGCCGAGACGCAGAAGCAAATCGATTTTCTCCGCAAAGAAGGCTGCGACGAAGTGCAAGGCTACTTCTTCAGCCGTCCTATTCCCCCCGCCGATGTCGAGAGCTTTCTCGGTCGCGTGGCGGATCCCGGTCTCGCGTCTCAGACGAGATCGTTACCCAACGGCGCCAAAGTCAATCGACTGGAGCGCTCTCATTACGTCTTGAAGGAATAGCATCATGCAGACCACAAAACGGGGTATCGCCGACATGTATCGAGCCATCGACGAGCTCGATTTCAGCCAGATCAAAGCGAAGCTCATGCATCGGCGCGATGGCGTCATCGCGTTGCGGCAGGTCGAGCGCGCGGAGGCTGGGTATCGGCAATTCTTGAAGCTTGCGGCGAAACATCCAGATGCGCCGATTGTTCCGAGCGAGGAAGTCGACGAGTTCTGGCACATGCACATCCTCGATACGCAGCGCTATAGCGCCGATTGCGAGCGGATCTTCGGCTACATGATCCATCACAATCCGTATATCGGAATCAATGGCGCCGAAGACGAGGCCCGTCTTTTTGCCCTTGCCGCGGCCAGCAATGAACTGGCCGAGCACGAGTTCGGCGAGGGAGCGTATTGCGTGAAACCGGAGGCGAAGGGCGATGCGGCAGCGTATTGCGTGAAGCCCGAAGCGAAGGCTGACGCGCCAGCGTATTGCGTGAAGCCCGAAGCGAAGGCTGACGCGCCAGCGTATTGCGTGAAGCCCGAAGCGAAGGCTGATGCGGCAGCGTATTGCGTGAAGCCCGAAGCGAAGGGCGATGCGGCGGCGTATTGCGTGAAGCCCGAAGCGAAGGCTGATGCGCCAGCGTATTGCGTGAAGCCCGAAGCGAAGGCTGACGCGGCAGCGTATTGCGTCAAGCCTGAAGCGAAGGCCGATGCAGCGGCATATTGCGTGAAGCCCGAGGCGAAGGGTAGTGCCGCGGCATATTGCGTCAAGCCTGAAGCCAAGGGCGATGCGATTGCTTACTGTGTGAAGCCCGAGGCCAAGAGCAATGTCGCCGCATATTGTGTCCGCCCGGAGGCGATTGCCAGGCGCCCCGTCGCCGCACTCATGCTGCAGCGCGGCGCCTAGGTGTTCGACGCGTCGAACGGGGCGAGCCCGCACACAGGCCGCCCCGCGCGCAGCCGATGCTTCGATTCGACGCCCACACTCCCCGTTGTTCGTGTTTACCCGTCGGCCCTGCCGTTCGGTTCCCGCCGCTCGGCCGTTGCGCCGTCACGCTCCGTTGACCCAAGTCAAGCCGCTTTCGTTTCGCGCCGCCAAGATGGGAGTCGGCGTGTCACTACCCTGTGCGCGCTGCTTTCAGCTAGCAGGCGGCGAATCGGTTTGGGAGACGGTAAATGGGAATCGGCATGCAAATCGTGTATCTCGGATTTGCCGGGGCGGCACGAATAGAGGCCGAGGCAGGTGTCCAATTGTTGCGGCTCATGCGCTTTGCGTCGCACGTGAGCGCCTGCCATCTCGCGATCGAAGCCCTACATGGCCCGAGCGGCACGTATTACGACGCGCGGCTCGACATCGTCACGCCCGAGAAGGAATGGATCCCGTTGCCTCATTGCTCGGAGAAGGAACCCGAGGCCGCCGTGCGCGCTGCCTTCGATTATGCCGAGCGCGAACTCGGTCACCGAGGCAAAGACTTGCCTCGGCTCAATAAGTAGGAAAACCAAGAGCAATGTTTTGGCGGGCGCTCAGGCTGCGCCGTCGATTTTCTCGCGCGCGAGACGCGCGATCGTTTCCATCGCGAGATCGAACTCGGTCGTCTTGTCGAAGAAGAAATCGGCGCCGGCCACGACGCTCGCTTCGCGGAACACCGGGGACGCATAGTTCGTCAGCACGATCGTGACGATGGGGTCGGTGCGATTGCGCAGGGCATGGAGCAGATCCATGCCGTTGCTGTCGATCAAGCGCAAATCGAGGATCACGGCTTCGGCGTCGGTTTCTTCGATTCCTCGCAGCGCCGTCTCGACATCCTCGGCCTCGCCCACGATGTGGGCGGCACCAGTCGGCCCGATATGCTGGACCAAACGTTCGCGCACGAGCGTCGACTCGTCGACGACGAATACTCTCAGCGGTGACGGGGTGCTTGAGTCCATGGGCACAGTATCGTCAGCGCTTTATCAAATAAATATCGGCTCGGTAGGAATGTGTTGTAGGCCGCCGCGAAGGAATTTGTAGGGTTACGCCTACAAGCCGTGCGGCCGGCCCGCGCGGTGGGCCTTCGGTGCAATGTCGACGAAAGATGGCGTTACGACTCGTTACAAGTCTTCGCTGTCCTCGAAAAGTTTGTGCTGGATTGCATAGCGGACGAGGGCGGCTTCGTGCGGCATCTGCATCTTTTCGAGAATGCGCGTTTTGTAGGTACTGACGGTTTTGGCGCTGACGCAAAGCTCATGCGCGATCTCGCTGATCGTCTGGCCGGCCGCGATGCGCCGGAAAACGTCGAATTCGCGATCGGACAGCCGCTGATGAGGCAGCATATCGGTCGGCTCGTTCAAGCTTTGCGCGAGCCGTTCGGCCATCGACAAGCTGACGTACACGCCGCCCGCGGATATCTTCGTCAATGCCGATACGAGTTCTTTGCTCGCGCTTTCCTTCGTCAAGTACCCCGATGCCCCGGCCTTGAAGGCGCGCACCGCGTATTGCTGCTCCGCGTGCATGGTCAGCACCAGCACGCGCAGCGCCGGCAATTCGTCCTTGATCTGCTTGACGAGTTCGATACCGTTGCGGCCCGGCATCGATAAGTCGAGTACGAGCACGTCGGCCTGCGTGCCGCGCACGAGCGAGATCGTCGTCGGCCCGTCGTAAGCTTCCCCGACGACTTCGAACCCGCTCGTGCCCTCGAGGATATGGCGCAAGCCATCCCGGACGAGCGTGTGGTCGTCGGCCAGCAGTACTTTTGTCATGGCAGAGCCTCTTCCTGTTGTATTGCGGCGAGCGGGATTCGCACCGTCAGCGCGAATCCCTGCTTCAGCGCGGTTTCGACCGAGACCGAACCGCCCAGGATATGCGCACGTTCGCGAATGCCCAGTAACCCGAAGGATTTTTCCCCGTGTCCTTCATTGCCCTGCGCGCCTCGCGCGCCGCACCCATTATCGGCGATGCGCAGCAGGCATTGGTCGTCCTCGGCGACGAGCGAGATCGACACGCGAGTGGCTTCCGCATGCCTTGCCACGTTCGTCAGCGCTTCCTGCACGATGCGAAAGAGCGTTGTCGCGCCGTTGCGCGAGAACTGCGCGCCGCCGGGCTCGATGCGACGCTCGATCTCGATGCCGTAGCGGGTCGTGAAATCGGTCAGCAGCCAATCGATTGCCGGCAACAAGCCGAGATCGTCGAGCATGACGGGCCGCAAGTCCGCGGCAATGCGGCGCACGGAGCCAACCGTCGAATCGATCAGGCGGCGCATTCCGCTTAGCTGCGTCAGCACGGGCGGCGGGGCGCTCGGGATGTCGGCGAGCGATTGCTCGACCGAGGAAAGATCCATCTTCAATGCCGTGAGCTGCTGGCCGAGGTCGTCGTGCAGCTCGCGTGCGATCCGCGTCTTTTCGTCTTCGCGCACGCTTTGCAGATTGGCCGACAGTTCGCGCAGCTCTTGCTGGGACGCCTTGAGCGCATCCTCGGCACGCACGCGTTCGGTCACGTCGCGCATCATGACGGTATAGAGCTTGCCGTGGGCGTCGAGGATTTGCGAAATCGAGGCTTCGATCGGAAACTCCTCGCCGTCGGCGCGAAGGCCCACGAGAACCGGCTGCTGCCTTCCCATCTTGCGCTCGGTGACGCCCGTCTCGCCGAACCGCTCGACGTGCTTGCGATGGGCGTCCCGAAAGCGCGCGGGGATGAAACGGTCGATGGACATGCCGATCGCCTCCATCGCCGAACAGCGGAGCACCTGCTCCGCAGCCGGGTTGAACATGACGATGCGCTGCTGCTCGTCGAGCGTGATGATCGCCTCGCTCGACGAGCGGATGATCGCCATCAGCCGCGCCTCGTCCTGCGACGCGCGCGAGCGCGCCAATCCGGCCTCGGCAAGCGTCGTGCCGCGTTTGCGCACGAAGACGAAAATCGCGATGCCGGCGATGAGTGCGGCTGCGAAGCCGGCCGACAGGATCGCACTGCTGCTGAAATCGGCCGACGTCGCGAGCGAGGGGTCGCTCGTCGCATAGGCGAGCGACAGCGCTTCTCCTCCGAAGCGCAGCATATCGGTGCGGTGAAAGCGCGGTAGGCCTTCGTCTTGCGCGCCGAGCGGCACGCCGGGCGGGTAGAGGGCCATCGGCGGCGCTCCGCCCAAGACGTGGAGCGCCATGCGCGGCTCGTGCGCGGCGACGCTCGCGAACAGGTACTCGGTGTCCAATCGTGCGAGTGCGAAGCCGATCAGCGCGGCACGCCGTGCCGGTTCGAGCGCGGGCGGCGGCGCGGTACGGTAGACCGGCAGATAGAGGTCGACGCGCGCGCGCGGTTGGCCTTCGGCAGGCTCCGTTTCGTTGGCGCTCTCGCGCGGCATGGGCCGGATCGACATCGCCACTTGACCGCTGTTGACCGCGCGCATCAACGCGGCGCGCGTGACGTCGCTGACCCCGAGGTCGCCGTCGTCAGGCGTGTCGCCTCGCGGCGGCCACATCAGTACGGTATGCGCGAGCGCCTCGGGTGCCGCGGCGGCGCTGGCGCCCGAGGGCGCCGCGGCGATGGCGGACGACGCGTCGGCGTAGCCGAGCGTTCGCACGCAGGGCGGGGCGTCGTCCAAATCGAGCCGCGAAATGTATCGGTCCCACGCGTCGGGGGACGGTGTGCCGTCGCCAGCTTGCTGAGCTTGTGCGACGACGAAGCCGCTCGCGCCGCGGAGCAACTCGGTGCAAAGCAGCAATTCGCGCCTCACATCGGAGGTGACATGCGAGGCGCGAGCATCGAAATTCGCCTGAGCGACATCGAGCAAATGCTCGCGCACGATCGTCGCCGAGATGAATGCGGCGAGCAAGACGATGATGGCGGTGGCGGCCGCCGCCAGTAGCGGGCCGCGCAGCGGCGCGTCCGGCTTCGTTCTGTTGCCGGGCGGCGTGGCGGAGGGTGACGGGTTTCCTGCTGGGGGCATGCGCATCCTGCGGGTAAACGCTTTCCCGCGTCGCCTGAAAAGCGGGCGCGGGGCCGAAAAGTCGAGCCGGCGATCGCGTTTTGCGCGAATCCGTAGACTTATGACAAATTGTCCTAGATTAGCGTCCGGCTGCCAATTATGACGCAGCGGCGGGCTTGCAAACCGTCCTGCGCCGATCCGCGGTCAGCGCGAAAGGGCTCAGGAGGAAGAATAGGTCAGAGAAATGAAAGACGTCCGCTTGCTTGCCGTTATGCCGGCCGAGGGCTCGACGCAGGCATGCGTGCACCGCCTCTCGCGCATCGCGGATCGGCTCAGAGGGGAATGTCGGCCGCGAGCGTCGCACGCAGCGCGTTGACGAAACGCAGGAACGACGTCAGCGAGCCGGCGACGCTTTGATATTTCTCGCGGCCGATCTGGCCGTCGAGCGTCACGAGCAGGCCGGCGCTGCGCGCGAGTTCGAGAATGTCGTCGACCTCGTCGGTCGTGGCTTGATTCGCGGCTTGGGTCGACATGGCGGTTCTCCGTATGGCGTTTCGTCGGGGGCCGGGCGATGAGGTTTTTCGTCCGGCTCCGCGGATGCGGTATCCGATGTCTGAAGTATTGGCCGCGCCGCGAGCGCTGAAAATAAGGCCTCGCTGAAGATCGCGTAGGCGGGTGGGTATCGGTGTCGGCATTCGCCTACAGGCCGCGCCATTCAGCCAAACGCAGCGCGACGCAGCCGCCGCGCGTCACCGCCGCGGTCATGGGCCGAACAAGAAAGCGGATCGACAGGCGGCGGATGGCCGCCGCTCAAGACGAGGACGGCGGGGACGATGCAGGCGGACAGCGGCGGGCAAGCTCGCTCAGCGCCGCATGCAGTTGGCCGAACTCGCCGGCCTTGTCCAGAAAGAGCCGCACGCCGAGGCCATAGCAAACCTTGCGCATTTGCGCATAGGCCGAATTGCTGAGCACGATGACGGCCGTCGCGGGCCGGTGCTCGTGCAGCCACTTCAGAATCGTCAGGCCGCTCGTGCCTGCTTTCAACTGCAAATCGACGATGACGACGTCGGGCTCGTTCGCGTCGATGGCGGCAACGGCCGTGGCGGGTTCGTCGGCCTCGGCCACGATTTGCGCGCCGGGGACGGTCCGCACGAGGTCGCATAAGCGCTCGCGGATCGGCGCGTAGTCTTCTACGAGTAGCACCTTCATGGCATAAGAAGAAAGCGATTTCAAGGAGATGCCTCGAGTGTCAGGCAAACCGCTCCCCCTGGAAATCAGCCGGGGACGTGATTCGTGTCCGGTTTTCGGCCCGGCTGTCAGACATGCCTTACAGGCATTGCGATGCAAACGTTTGCTCTTGGCTGTGTCGTTTCATGGCGGCGAGTGTCCGCGAGCGCTAGACTGATGTATCGCTCGCCGCGGAGCCGGTCCGTGAACATTCAGCCGACACTATCGAATGGCCCTGCCGACGAACCGTCGCTAGCCCGCATTACGCCCGAGAATCGCTACCGTGTCCTCGTCGACGCGATCAAGGACTATGCGATCTTTCTGCTCGACGTAAAGGGCCGGATTGCGACGTGGAACGCGGGTGCCGAGCGAATCAAGGGCTATCGCGCCGAGGAAATCGTCGGGCGCCATTTTTCGGTGTTTTATCCCGAGGAAGTTGCGGCGCGCGGCTATCCGGGCGAGCAACTGCGACACGCTGCCGAAATAGGGCGATGGGAGGACGAGGGCTGGCGCGTACGCAAGGACGGCACGCGTTTTTGGGCCAACGTGGTCATCACGGCGTTGCGCGACGAGGCGGGCGAGCTCATGGGTTTCGCCAAGATCACGCGCGACTTGACCGAGCGCCGGCGCAACGAGGAGCAGTTGCGGCGAAGCGAAGAGTCCATGCGGCGGCTCATGGATGCCGTCGAAGATGCGATTTTCATGCTCAATCCGCAGGGACAAGTGACGAGTTGGAACGGCGGCGCTACGCGCGTGCTCGGCTTTCATGCGTCGGAAATCATCGGCCGGCACTTTTCGCGCTTCTATCCGATCGAAGACATCGCCGGGCGCGAGCCCGAACGCGAGTTGAACGACGCCGCCGCCCGCGGTCGCATCGAGAAAGAGGGATGGCGCTTGCGTAAAGACGGTTCGCGTTTTTGTGCGAACGTCGTCGTGACCGCCGTGTATGGCGTGGACGGAGAACTCGTCGGGTTCGCGAAAGTCGTGCGCGATATCACCGAGCGCAATCAGTTGCGTCAGCTCGAATACGCCAGCGAACTGGCCGCGCGCATCGAAGCGATGCGCGAAGACGAGAAAAAGCGCATCGCGCGCGAATTGCACGACGACCTCGGACAGCAGCTTACGGCGCTGAAGATGGACTTGACGACGCTGAGCTCCGACGATGTGCCGATCGCCGCCGATCCGGTCGATGCGCTCGAAGCGGTGCGGACGCGGGCGCTTGCGATGCGCGAGGCCGTCGATCATGCGATCGCGTCCGTTCGGCGGCTGGCGGCGGGGCTGCGTCCCGCCGTGCTCGACGACCTCGGCTTGCTGCCTGCGCTCGAGTGGCTCGTCGACGATTTCCGTCAACGGTCGCGGCTGCGCATCGACATTGCGAGCAACGCCGAAGACGTCGCGTTCAACGAGAGCGGATCGACGGCGATCTTTCGGATCGTGCAGGAGGCGCTGACGAATGTCGTGCGGCATGGGCATTGCGCGACCGCGGTCCAAATCGACCTGATGTGCAGCGCGGCGATGTGCGATGTCGCCATTCTGGACAACGGTATCGCGATCGAAACCCCGGCGGCCGAGCAAGCGGGGCGTCCGAGTCCCTCTGGGCTGGCGGGTATTCGCGATCGGGTACGCCGGCTTGGCGGTTCGGTCGTCATCGGCAGCGGGGCGAGCGGTGGATTCGCCATCCGCTTGTCGGTGCCGCGCGAGGCTGTCGCAGCCCCGCGCACGCGGTGATTCCGATCGTTCTCGCGCGAACCTATTCGACCGCTTAGGCGTAGGCAGCGGCGCTTGGGCGGTCAGAGCGGTCAGAGCGGTCAGAGCGGTCAGAACTGATAGTTCACCGATACGTCGAAGACCCCGGATGCCCGCGTTTGCGTGATCGGGCTATGCGCGGCCGCACCGACGAGTTGCTGGAACGCGCCGTCGGCACTCAGAATCCAATGCTTGTTCACCGTCCACGAGGCTGAAACGCCGAAGCCCACGGAACGGATGCCGGCCGATGCATCGTATTGGCGATAGCCCGAGTTCGCCGACTGGGTAGCGTTCACGCCGAACCAACTATTCATATAGCGCGAATCGGCGATGGTCATCGTGGGGCCGGCGAACCAAGCGAAGCTCTGCGAGCTGCCCGGCATCGGCATGTAGGCGCCCAGATCGCCGATCCAGCCATTGTCTCCGCCGAAGTTGCGACGCAAATCGGCGCGCAGCACGAGTGGAAACGATTTCGAAATCGCATATTCGCCGAGCAGCCGCAGGCTCGGCGCCGGATTGATGTTACCCATGCCTTTCAAGTGATCGAGGTCGTCCGCCGCGCGCCGCCCGAGATCGTAGGCCGCCGCCACGCCCAAGCGCCAGTTCGGCCCCGTGAGGACGTTCATGCCGAGACCTTCCCCGGTGGATAGGAAGAAGCGGTCGCTATAGCGGATGTCGATGCTCGGGCCGGCCAGCATGTGATAACTGTCGGAACCATCGTAGCGTGGCTGAAAACTCGCCGATGGGCCGACGCGGATACGCCACGTCGGCAGTTGCGGCGTAAACATCTGCTCGAGCAGGATGCCGGATGAGTATTGCCATTCGGCGAGCGGCGAGGGCGTCTGCGCATAGACCGATGCGGGGGCAAAGGCCGCGAACAGCGCGCCTGCGACGGCGAAGCGCGATGCAGCGTTGTAGGTCGACATAGCTGTTTTCCTTATTCGATATCGTTGCCGATACCGCTACGGAACGTCTGGACAAATCGTGCCAGAGCTTGGAGCAATACGCATGCCGTTTTTTTGTCGCAGTGGGTGACGCATGCAATCATGCGGGCGCGTTGCCAATGCCGATATGTCGTGATCCAATTGCGCCGGGCCGACGCCGATCCGGCCAGGCCGCAATCGTGCATTCGCGCAGGAGGGGTCATGAAGCATTTGCTGCATGCATGCGTCATCGCCGTCGCCGCAGTGATGGCAGCGCCACCCGCGTGGGCGGGCGCACCGCGCGCGAATCGCGGCAACGATCCTTTTTTTCAGGTCTCGCAAGCCGTCTCCGCTTGCCCCGTTCCGCTGGGCCCGATGGAGACGGAGCAGGAATGGCTGGGGGAGTCGCATTACCGGATCGAACGCGGCAATAGCTGTTGGTGGGAAGGGCGCTGCCGGCTCTCGAATAGCTACCTTTATGACAAGGAAATCGAGGAGGCCGTCAAGCGGCGTTTGACCAACGTCGAGCCGTCGATGCATTGGCGCGAACGCACGACACTGTGGCTGATGTTGCAACGACGTTTCGTTTATGTGCAAGGCTGTGTCGCGCCCGGCTTCGACAAGCAGGCTTTTTTGTCGGAGCTGGCCAAGACCGCCGACGTCGAGCGGATCATCGACGAAACGACGACGAATCCCGCCTCGAATACATTGCCGTATCGCACGCAGGCCGATCCTGACAAGCCCGCTGACTTCAACGAGGGCGGCTGACGCTGCGGCTCCGGTCCATCGCCGCAATCGCCGAAAACACGGGGCCCGGGTCGTCTTCTCATTGGTCTCGACTCGTACCGCGCATGCAGTTATCCGTTTTTCCGTGCTCAGGCGCGTGAGCGTTTGTAGCGTTTCATCAACGGCATGGCCCCCGTCAGCGGCAGCCGTTTGAACAGGGAACTCGTGATGCCGATGGCGACGAACATGCCGCCGACGATGAAAAACCAGATCGTTTCTTGCATGCAGTCCGTTCGAGCGTGGGGTTGCGCTTGCGATTGCGCGATGTCGCCGGCGCCGGCGAATTCGAACGCGCCGGACGAAGGGTAAGCAGGCTGCGTCCGCTCATCTTCGATGCAATGGACATGCCAACGCGTGTGCGCGAGCTCGTTTGTTTTGGCACGGATGATGCATGCCAAAACGCGTCGCGAGCGGGTGGGCCATGTAGCCGTCGTTCGTGGGCGAAGCCGTGTTTCGTAAATACAAATCGATGGAGAAAACCCATGGCGAATCAACCGTTTTTGTCGGACGTCCAGGCCATTCGCAAGCGTGCGCGCCAGCATATCGAGGATGGAGCCGTGACCGCCGGCTATCAGGCCGATCGCGCAACGGTGCTGAAGTTGCTGAACGAAGCGTTGGCGACCGAGATTGTTTGCACGCTGCGCTATCGCCGTCACTATTTCATGGCCAAGGGCATTCATTCGAAGAGCGTCGCGGACGAGTTTCTCGAGCATGCGAACGAAGAGCAGCAGCATGCGGACCAGATTGCCGAGCGCATCGTCCAACTCGGCGGCGCGCCGAATTTCTCGCCCGACGGCTTGCTCTCGCGCAGTCATGCCGAGTATGTGGAAGGTACCTCGCTGGAAGACATGATCAAGGAGGACCTGATTGCCGAGCGTATCGCGATCGACAGCTATCGCGAGATCATCGACTATCTCGGCGAGAAGGACCCCACGTCGCGGCGCGTGATGGAAAGCATCTTGGCTGTCGAAGAGGAGCACGCCGACGACATGGCCGATCTGCTGGCCGGGCTGCCCGGCGACTTGAAAGCGCACTGAGTGAGCGTAGGCACCGCATTTGCTGCGGGGCATGCAGCACTTCACTTCATTGCAGAGGAGTGGCGCCGATGATTACGAAGACGAAAACGCTGGAAGGTTGCAAGGTCGCCGTGCTGGCGATGGACGGTTTCGAAGAGGCCGAGCTCATCGAGCCGAAGCAGGCGCTCTCGGAGGCCGGCGCATTGGTGCATGTGATTTCGAAGAAGCACGGTCAGATCCAAGGCTTTCGCCACATGGAACGTAGCGGCATGGTGACCGTCGATGCGACCTTCGATCAAGTGCGGCCCGAGCAATACGATGCGGTCGTGCTGCCGGGCGGGGTCGTCAACAGCGATGCGATTCGCACGGTGCCCGAGGCGCAGGCGTTCGTGCGTGCGCTCGACGAGGCACACAAGACCGTGGCCGTGATTTGTCATGGCGGCTGGCTGCCGATCTCGGCCGGTATCGTCAAAGGACACACGATGACGAGCTGGCCGAGCTTGCAGGACGATCTGCGCAATGCGGGCGCGACCTGGGTCGACGAGCAAGTCGTCGAAGACGGCAACTTCATCTCGAGCCGCAAGCCGGACGATATCCCGGCATTCAATCAGAAACTGATCGCCCAGCTCGAGCATCGAGGGCAGGCGCGATGAGACGGCAACGATGCGTGGCGCGAGATAGACGGCGGGGCCAGCCGTGCGCGTGACGTTCGCCGACGATGATGTGCCTGCGTTCGACGGCGCGCAGATGGTCGTGCGATTCATCGCCGTGGTCGACGGCGTGCCGCTCTCGTGCGCGATCACGGCGGAAGCGCTCGAGGATCACTTCGGCGCGGGCTCGACGCTCGAAGCCGAACTCCTGCGCGCCTACGAGGCGGGTCGCGAGCGAATTCGCGCGGTGTGTCGGCGAGCCATTGAAGAAAGCGGCGGCGCGGCCGTCGTCCTGCGCAGCGGCTTGTTTCGAATCGAGCGTGCTTGATTGTCGCGCGATTGTCGCGCGTGAGGGTGGGCACCCGGCCCGGCGCGCGACGATTCGAATCGCGAATGAACGGGAATGAACGGAATAGGGAGGACGTGTCATGTCGTTGATCGTCGCAGGCCGCTTTACGACGTTCGCCGAGGCCGAGACGGCTGCCAATCGGCTGTTCGCTGCGGGGTTCGTGCAGGAGGACGTTACGCTGTTCTTCGTCAACCCGCGCGGACAGCACGCACGTTTCCCGATCGGCGGAGACGAGGATGCGGACCCGCAGGCGGCGCATGCGTCGAAAGGCGCGGGCAAGGGCGGCGCGATTGGTGCGGTGATCGGCGCCGTGGTCGGCGTGGCATTGTTCAGCGCGTTTTCTTCGCCGTTACTGATCCTCGTGGTGGCGGCGGGCGTCGGAGCCTACATCGGCTCGCTGGTTGGCGCGATGTCGCATACGCGCGGCGGCGGCAAGGTGCCGGAGCACCAAGTGCCCCATGAATCGCGCGATTCCGGAGTGCTCGTTGCCGTGCATGTCTCGCCCGACAACCAGCAGGAAGCGGCTCGCGTGCTGCGCGAGGCCGGCAGCCTGGAAGTGGAGCGGGCCCATGGGCGGTGGCAGCATGGCCGCTGGGCCGATTTCGATCCGACGAAGGACGTGGAGCCGATCGGAAGCGAGGCGATTCGGACGGCGCCGATGCAGCAATCCGAAGCGCAGGTCCGTCGTTGACGGTGTGGCCTCTGCAGGAAGTGCCACGCAGTCTCAACATTTGGTTCGATGGGTTTTGCCGGTCCTCCGCAAGCGTCCGCGCAATTTGCCGGGCGAGCGCGCGCGCATTGAGCCGTTGTAAAGTCGATTCCCATGAGTCGGGTAAGGGACGGCGATGATATGGGGCGACTGAAACGCGCGGGATCGGGTGCGGCCGAACTCGTGCTTTGGGAAGAGCAACACGGCCGCAGCAGTTCGGCGATCTGTTATCCGAACGTCAGCAGTTGCATTACAGTGACGGCGCGCGTGTCGACAGGTGTTGCCGGCGTTCATTTGACGATCGCGACTGAAGCGGAGCTTATCGAACAAGCGCTCGCACTGCTAAAAAGCGACGGCGCCGCTAGTGCTCAGTACATCTATGTAATCGGTGCGATTCGCCGCTTCAAAATCGGTACCCGATACGCCGGCGTCGATACTAGAAAGAAAATGAGCGCCTTGATCCGCGGCGCGATCAACCCGCATGCAAAGGTTCTTTTCTTCGATACCGCCACCTGCAAACAGGATACTCACATCATCGTGCGCTGCAGCGGCACGCAACTGAGTGCCGCCTGGGTGGACAGCTCGGTCGCTCGTGTTCGCGGCGCGGCGTTTCCCCAACTCGAGGGCCTTGTGCAAATTCCCACGTCCTCCTTCGAGCAGCGGTAACCGTTGTAACGAGCGACGTCGGTGATCGGCTCGCTTACAGCTCGCTCCGTGGGCATGCGCATTGCAGTATCGGATAGAGCGTTGCTTCGAATAAACCACGACGCTCGATGCTTGCCGCGAGGAGAGCGCGGCGGCGACGCCCCGGCCGGCGTGCCGGCATTCATCAGGAGGACGCCATGCTTCGATATGCACTCATCTTCTTCATCGTCGCGATCATTGCGGCTGTCTTCGGTTTCACCGGCATTGCGGCCGGCGCGGCCGAGATCGCGAAGATTCTGTTCTTCATTTTCCTCGTCATTTTCTTGGCAACGCTCTTGATCGGCGTATTCAGGTGACCGCGGCAAGGAGAATGATGGCCATTGCCTTTGCAGGGATTACGAGCGCTTTGCAAGGAATGCAGAGCGCTCGTGCGAACGTCGGACGCTCGTCACGTCATCGGCCTGCGTCGCGACAAGCCCGCGCGCGACGCCGTTCAGGAAGCGCCGCAAAAGTCGCCCGACGTGGACGAGAAAATCAGAAAGAATGCGAACGTCGTGAAAACGATCAGGACAACTAAGCAATCTACCGAACCTTTGAAAGAGGGCGATACGGTTTCGGGCGTGCGCATCTCGCATCCGGCGCGCACGATCGACAAGTCGATCGGATTCACGAAGGGCGACTTGGTCCGCTACTTCGAATGGATTGCCCCTTGGTTGTTGCCTCATGTCAAAGGGCGGCCCGTTGCGCTCGTACGAGCGCCCGAAGGCATCGATGGAGAATTGTTCTTTCAGAAGCACAGCAATCGTCTTTCGATTCCCCACGTCACGTCGCATGAGGGGCTTGACCGCGGCCATCCGCCGCTGATTACGCTGGACCGCGAGCACGCTCTGATCGGTGCGGCGCAAATGAGCACCGTCGAGCTGCATACCTGGAATGCGGTGGCATCGAGCATCGAGAAGCCCGACCGCATCGTGTTCGACCTCGACCCCGATCCGAAGCTCGGCTGGGATCGCATGATCGAGGCGGCACAGCTCACGCGCGAATTGCTGGCTGCGCTGGGCTTGCAATCGTGGTGCAAGACGAGCGGCGGCAAGGGGGTGCACGTCGTCGTGCCGCTCGCACGCCACGCGGGATGGGACGAAGTCAAATCATTCGCGCAGGCGGTCGCACAACATATGACGACGACATTGCCCGATCGCTTCAGCGCGAAGATGGGCGCGCAAAATCGACGCAGCCGAATTTTTGTCGACTACCTGCGCAATAACAGGGGATCGAGCACGGTTGCCGCGTTCTCTCCGCGCGCGCGGCCCGGTATGGGGGTGTCGGTGCCGCTCGCGTGGGACGAACTCGCCGGCACGACGGACGGAGCTCAATGGACCGTCGAAAACATTCACGAACGGCTCGAAGCGTTGAGCGCCGATCCATGGGCCGACTACGTGAGCACGAAGCAGCGGATCACGCGTGACATGCGCGCTCGCCTGGGCATGAGCGGCACTTGAGGCGGCACTTGAGGCGGCACTGAGGCCGCACTGAGGCCGCACTGAGGCCGGCGCCGGCGCGTCTTTCTTTGCGGGCGTGCTTCTTGCGCGACATCGAGTCTCGAAGACCGACTATATCGGAGGCACAGATGGCGCAAACGGTGGGCGACTTCATTGTCGAAAGATTGCACGAATGGGGCGTGCGGCGCCTATTCGGCTACCCCGGCGACGGCATCAATGGTTTGCTCGGCGCATTGCGGCGCGCGGGCGGCAAGATTGAATTCGTGCAGGCGCGCCATGAAGAAATGGCCGCGTTCATGGCGAGTGCACATGCCAAGTTCACCGGCGAACTCGGCGTTTGCCTCGCGACTTCGGGCCCCGGTGCGGCGCATCTCGTGACAGGCTTGTACGACGCTCGGCTCGATCACATGCCGGTGCTCGCGATTTGCGGACAGCAGGCGCGCTCGGCGCTCGGCTCGCACTATCAGCAGGAAGTCGACATCGTTTCCATGCTCAAGGACGTGGCAGGCTCATACGTGCAGCAGGCGAGCGTGCCGGCTCAAGTGCGGCACATGGTCGATCGTGCCGTGCGCATTGCGCGCTCGCAGCGTCGCGTGACGGCGATCGTGCTGCCCAACGATCTGCAGGACGTCGAATACTCGCCGCCGCCGCGCAAGCACGGCACGGCCCATTCCGGTGTCGGATATTCGCCGCCGCGCATTCTGCCCCAACCCGCCGATCTCGCGCGCGCAGCCGAGGTGCTCAATGCCGGCGGCCATGTCGGGATCCTGGTAGGCGCGGGCGCACTGCATGCCACGGACGAAGTGATTGCGGTAGCCGAACGGTTGAAGGCGGGCGTCGCGAAGGCGCTGCTCGGTAAGGCGGCGGTGCCCGACGAATATCCGTGGGTCACGGGCTCGATCGGCTTGCTCGGCACGAAGCCGAGCTGGGAGATGATGACGCATTGCGACACGTTGCTCATGATCGGCTCGGGCTTTCCGTATTCGGAGTTCCTGCCTAAGGAGGGCCAAGCGCGCGGCGTGCAGATCGACATCGGTGCGGACATGCTGAGCCTGCGCTATCCAATGGAAGTGAGCTTGGTCGGCGACAGCGCGGAGACGCTGCGCGCATTGCTGCCGCTGCTCGATCAAAAGACCGACGAGGCTTGGCGCAAACGTATCGAGGGATGGACCTCGGAATGGTGGGCGACGCTCGACAAGCGCGCGAAAGAACCCGTCAAGCACGGTGTCAATCCGCAGCGCATCTTTACCGAACTATCGCCGAGACTGTCTTCGGACGTGATTTTGACGAGCGACTCCGGTTCTTGCGCGAATTGGTACGCGCGCGATCTGAAGATTCGGCGCGGCATGATGTGCTCGCTTTCGGGCGGACTGGCCTCGATGGGGGCGGCGGTACCTTATGCGATCGCCGCGAAGTTCGCGCATTCCGACCGTCCCGTTATCGCGATGGTCGGTGACGGTGCGATGCAGATGAACAACATGGCCGAGCTCATTACTGTCGCGAAGTATTGGCAGCAATGGAAAGACGGTAGATGGATCTGCATGGTCATGAACAACGAAGACCTCAATCAGGTGACGTGGGAGCAGCGCGTCATGGAGGGCGACCCGAAGTTCGAAGCCTCGCAGGACTTGCCGAACGTTCCCTATCACCGTTTTGCCGAATTGATCGGGCTCAAAGGGATTTATGTCGATACGGCGGAAGCGATCGGTCCTGCGTGGGACGAGGCGCTTTCGGCCGGGCGGCCCGTCGTGCTCGAGGTGAAAACCGATCCGGACGTGCCGCCGCTGCCGCCGCACATCACGCTCGCGCAGGCACGCAAGTTCATGCGCACGCTGATGGAAGGCGATCCCGAAGAAGGCAGCATTCTCGTCAACACGGCCAAGCAGGTCATGGCATCGGTGCTACCGGGAAAGAAGGAGTCCTAAGTAATGGCAATGGCGCGATGACGCTATCGTGTTCTGCACTGGCGAGATTCACGATCGAGACAGGCGCGATCGTGAATCTCGCGGTGTGCTGACCGTGTTCAGAACGTCATGGTCAGCGTAGCCTGAACGCCGTAGTCGTTCGCCCCTCTAGAGAGCTGCGCGGAATAACCGACGCTGAGCGTTGTGGCTCGGGTCAGGCCGAAATCGAACCCCGCGTCGACACTTGCCGCATCGCGAGCGATGGGTACGCCGGCAATGGTGAAGGCGTCGCCGCCGGCAAAGTTGAAGGTTGACAGCGGGGTTGTGTCGCCGAAGGCATGACGCCAGCCGAGGGTGCCGTGCACCGTCACCCTGTGGCCGTCGACGATGAAGTCCTTCGCGCCGCGCAGGCCGACGGTGGTGAACGTCGCATCGGTATTGCCGCCGGCGCTCGTCAATGCCGCGGCGCCGCCGTTTTCCGTGAAGCCGTCGGTATGGAGAGTGGCATAGGCCAGATCGACGAACGGCTCGAATGCGGCAAGCTGGGTGTCGATCCGGTAACCGAGTTCGCCGAAGCTCTGGAGCGTCGATGCCCCGTAGTGCGCGCTGACGTTTTCGGAAAGCCCGGGGAATTCGATCGAGCGATTCGTATCGACGTCGTGCCAGGTATAGCCGGCGCCGAAACGCAGGCCGAGCGCGCCCCATTGCGTGCCGCCGTAGAGTGCCAGGTGGCCGTCCACGCTCGAGCCCGATGAAGTGCGCGCGCCGAGTTCGAAGCGTGAATCGGCAGCGCCGGCCATGAGCCCGACGCGCCACGTGTTCGCAACCGGCACGTCGACGCCGACGAGCAAGCCGCCGACGGAGCGCTCGAGCGTGGCCGCGTTGCCGTCGCCGTCCCATTGATTCCAGCCGCCCAGGCTCTGCGCCCAGAAGACGGCGCGTCCGCCACCCGTCGCCGCGGAAGTGAGCCCGCTCTCGGTAGAGGCCAGCGCGGCAGAGCCCGAGGCTCCGCCGTCGTCGAAGGCCGAGCGCATCCGTGCGATTGCCGCCTCGCGGGGCAGGCTGCTATCGTCGATCAGCGCGCTCTTCAGCGAGGCATGCACTTCGCCCGATAGTGCATCGAGTGCTTGGCGCGCGGTGGCATCGTCGGGGACGGCCGCGACGGCGTTATAAACCGCGTTGCCTTGGCCGAGACTTTCCACGCCGTTGCCCGTCGCGCACTCGTTGCGTGTTTGCGCCACGCTGCAGAACGAGGTGTCGTTGCGGGTCGAGTCGATATAGACATCGTTGGCGTCATATGCGAGCGACAGATCGACGAAGGGCATGTTCTGCGAGAGCGAATCGAACGTGCCGCTGACGCCGCCGCTTGCGGAAACGATCGTCCATTGGCTGCCCGGCGTATAGACGCCGCCCACCTTGGCCGCATAGACGGTACCGCCTTGGATGTTCGCCTTGCCGCTCACAGCGATCAGGTCGCCGCTTTGATCGGGCGAGATATCGACGGCATACGTCGATCCGGTATCGAAGCTGATGTCGTCATTGACATGAAGCGTGCCGGCTGAAGGGCCGGGAGCGATCGTGCCGCCCGAGGCGATCGTCGTCGTGCCCACCGTGCCGGAGCCGGCGAGCGTGCCGCCGGAGAGCACCGACACCGTGCCGCCGAGGGTGCCGTCGACGGCCAGCGTACCGGTCAAGACGGCCGTCGCGCCGGAGAAGGCGGACGAATCGCCGGTGAGATCCGTGGTGCCAGCGCCGATTTGCTTCACGTTGCCGCTGCCGCTGATCGCGCCGTCGAAGACGACCGTATCCGCGCGGTCGAAGGCGAGGGTGCCGTTGTCGGTCACGTTGCCCGCGATCGAGCCCGACGTGCCGCCGTCGCCCAATTGCAGCGTACCGGCCGAGATCGTCGTGCCGCCTTGATAGCTGCTGTCGCCGGTCAGGATCACCGTGCCGGTGCCTATCTGCGTCACGCCGCCTGTGCCGCCGATTGCGCCCGCGAGCGTCCACGTGTCCGAGCGATCGAGGACGAGCTGGCCATTGTTATCGATATCCCCGGCGATCGATCCGGACGTCCCACCGGTGCCGAGCTGCAGCGTGCCCGCGGAGATCTCGGTGCCGCCCGCGTAGGTATTGTTGGCCGTGAGCGTCAGCGTGCCGCTGCCGCTCTTGATCAAGCCGCCGACACCGCCGATGACACCCGTGAGCGCAAGATCGGCATCGGTTTCGAACTGACCGTTGCTTGCGCTGAGCGTCATACCGCGCGCGGACGTGAAGCTCGACGTGTTTTCGAGCGTGCCGCCGTCGAGGGTGACGCCGCCCGGCGTCGCGCCGAGATTCGCGTCGGAAGAAATCGACAGCGTGCCGCCATCGATGAACGTGCCACCCGTATACGTGTTGGTGCCGGACAGCACGAGCGTGCCGTTGTCGGTTTTTTCGAGCCCGCCGGAGCCTGTCAGTTCCGACGCAATCGTAGCCGTGATGCCGGCGCTGATCGCGCCGCCTCCGGTGCCGACGCGGATGATGGTCTGCGCGTTCCCGAGCGTGATCGCATCGCCATTGATCAGATAGCCGTCGGTCGCGAACTGCAAGCCGTCGATCGAGATCGCAGCGCCCGTGTCGTCGACTGTCACGGTGCCGGCCTGCGCAGCGAAGATTGCGAACTGCCCATTGCTCCAATTCGAATTGATCGAACCGTCGGCCGTGGTCCAGTTGTTATTCGTCGCGTTCCAGGTGCCGTTGCCGCCGTCTATCGCGCCATTGTTGTGGTTGGCGGCATTGCCGCCGTCCCAGAAGTTGACCGACGCTCCACCGGTGTTGACGAGGTCGACCTCGTGGGCGATCGATGTCTGCACGGTAAGGTCGCTCTGACTGATGCCGGTGGGAACGCTGCCGATCGCGAGGCCGTCGTTCGTGAGGTTGCCGGCGTAGTCGAATAGGCGATAGAGCCCCGGGCTGAAGCCGCCGAGATCGGTCACGTTGAGCGTACCGGCGAGCGTGAGATTGCCGGCCACGTTGAACATGCCGGTCGATTGGTCGGGCGCGCCGAGCGATACGTCGACGTTCGAGCTGCTCGAGAGCGTGAGATTGCCGCCGAAGTTCAGCACATCTCCTTGCCGTCCGACGAGCGCACCCGCACCGATCGCGACGTTGCCTTCGAGCGTGCCGGTCCCGGCGAGTGCGCCGCCGTTGACGGCAACGGTGCCGCCAAGCGTGCCATCGACCGCGAGCGTGCCGGCGTTGACCGAGGTCGTACCGGAAAAGCCGCTGCTGTTGCCGGAAAGCGTGATCGTGCCTGCGCCGTTCTGCGCGATGCTGCCGCTGCCGCTGATCGAACTCGCATATGAAAATGCGTCGCTGTCGTTGAATGCGAGCGTGCCGTTATCGGTGATCGTGCTGAAAAAATTGCTGTTGAAGCCGTTACCGATTTCGAGCGTGCCCGCGGAAATGAGGGTGGCGCCCGGATAGGTGCCCTCGCCGGTCAGTATCAACGTGCCGGAGCCTGTCTTGGTCAAGCCGCTGCTGCCGGAGATCGAGCCCGACAGGGTGAGGGAATCGTTCGTGAGAAACGTGCCGCCGCCGCCGTCGAGTATGACCTCGCGCGAGGAGTCGAATGCCGCCGTGTTTTCCAGCGTGCCGCCGTTGAAGGTCAGCGCGCCGGTGCCGAGATTGGCGTCGGCGGAGACCGACAGCGTACCGCCGGTGAGAAGCGTATCGCCTTGGTAGGTGTTGATGCCGGAGAAGATCTGCGTGCCGCCGGTGATTTCGACGCCGCCGGTGCCGGAGATGGTGCCGGCGAAGTTGCCCGGATCGACGGGGGTGCTCCCGCCCTGGCCGTTGGAAATGACGAGCGATTTGCTGCCGAGCACGACGTTGCCGGTGGAGGCGCCCGATAAGCTTTGAACGTGCGCGCTGCTGGCCGTGATGCCGGAGACGTCGAGCGTGGCATCGACGTTGACGTTGCTCGCCTGCGAGAGATCGCCGGTGGTGCCGAGCGCGAGCGTGCCTTGCTCCACGGCCCAAGGGTGGCTGTCGCCCACGCTGCCCGTTACCGTCCACGTGCTGAGGCCGGTTTTCTCGTATTGCGCGAAACCTTGGTATTGCTCCGTATTGGTCGTGTCATCGAGCGATGAAACGATCTTCGAGAGGTCGAAGGTGCCAGTGGCCGATCCGCCGAGCGCGAGGATATTGCCGCCGCCGGCAGCGATGACCTTACCGTTGATGACATATCCGGATTGCAATTCGAGCAAGTTGCCGTTGCCGTCCAGCCTGATCGCAATCCCGCCCGGTGCGGTTTGCGATGAGTCTAGAAGCGACCAGCCGCCTTCGATGTCGCCGCCGCTTTCGTTGATGATCGTATTGTCGTTGCCGTTGACGTGGAGCCCCATCGCGAGCGCGGCGCTTCCCGCCGAACCGCCGGGATTGACGTAGCCTCGGTTCAGGAACGTGTTGTTGCTCCCATCGATGTCGATGGCGTCGCCGCCGCTGCCGTCGGGGATACCGCCCAGCCCGGCTGCGCCGTTGCCGCCGGCGAAGCCGGTACCGAAGCCATTGCTGATGTTGGTGATCGTCGCACCGTCGATGCCGACGACTACGGCGACGCCGCCGCTGCCGCTGGACTGGCCGCCGACGCCACCGCTGATTTCAGCGGTGCTTTCCGCATTGAAGGTGAGCGTCGTGCCCTGGAAAAACACGCCGACACCGCCGCCTCCGCCGGCGGCGTTCGCTGTGCCGGCGCCACCCAAGCCGCCGTAGATGTAGTTGCCGTCGTCGATCAGGGTACCGCCGATAAAGACCAAGCCCGCGCCTCCCCCCCCGGCGCCGGCCGTCACGCCTGCGCCGCCCGCGCCGCCGCGTATCACTGCGCTGCCCGCGGTGCTTAGAACCAGGTTGCCCGAGGTCATCACCGCACCCGTGCCGCCTCCGCCCCCGCCGATGCCGTTCGCTCCGTCGATACCGGACCCTCCTGTCACGGTGCCGCTGATCGACGAATTGATCGCTTGGGTCTTGCCGCCGCAGCCCGTACCAAACGGCGCCGTATCGCACGACGCGGCCCCGGCGCCGTTGCCGCCCTGGTCGAGCGTGCCCATGGTGCCCGCGCTCGAACCGACACTTCCGCCCGTGCCTCCTCCATTGTTGCCGCCGCCTGCGCCGCCGTTGCCCGATGCGGCCGACGCGCCTGCGCCGCCGCCGACGTCGACGACTTGAGCGAAGCAAGGAGCGATACCGGCCACCGTGATGGTGCCCGCCATCGAGAGCATGACTACGGAAGCGCGCAAACGATGCTGGGGCTTCTTGCCCGACCGTACCGCGCTAGGCGATTCGATCGATTCGCCTTCCCCAAGGCGATGGCGTCGAGGCCATTTTTGTTGAGAAACGCTGCTCCGTCGAATGGTCATATAAGGTTTCGCCTTCTTATGAAAATAAAATCTCGGTTCGCCTCATTCAAGATTTGGGAAATGAAAGAGTCATTGTGTGATCTCATCTCCCACGATCGAGGTGGGTTGAGTGCTTTCTCTCAGGCAAGCTTTTTTAACGCATCGAGAATTTATGAAGCGGCGATTCCGCATTTGCTGATGCACGCATCGTCCGTCAGCAAGGGGTATCCATCCCTGTCTTCATTACATGCCATCTATGCGATGCGCAACGGAACGGTGTCATCGTTCGATCGATGACCTTCGTCGAATCTCAGTATTTGGCCTTTCGCTGGCCGAATGCAGGTTTCTTGGATCGAAACTTACTCGATCCTCACATGGTTGATGCGTAGGGCCAGGGTGTCGATCCGATCATTCTTAAACTGCCTAGAAACGCACAAGCCTAGGGCGCTCGATCTCGACGCTCGATGCAAATCGAGTAGATTGTCGGTGTTCTGTAAAGGTAACTATCCAGGTAGTCAAAAGGCAATGAGGAATGCGGATAGCTTTAAAAAGTAGAAACTCGCGTGTGAAATGTCTCTAATTGGGACGCGCTGGAAAAACGCAAAAGTGTCGTTTGACTTTTATTTCCCGTATCGAGAAGATTCAAACCTCTGAACGTCACGAGGGAGGCGGTGGCGACAGCGGCGGTGCCTGCACTGGCACGGATAAGTCATTCCCCGAAACGAAACTTCTCCTGAGAATGGAGGCATTCATCATGTCGCACGATGAAAAAGGACGTATCTTGTCCGGCGGCAACGGAACGATCACGCTCACTCCGGACGCAGCCACGAAGATCTACCCGAATCAAGGGCGGTTCATCACGGCGACCATCAAGATGAGCGGCTCAAATATCATTCCGCCGGGTGCCACGATCGACTTTTCAGGCAGCACGAACGGCGAAAGCAAGTACTTCACGCTTCTTCCCTATCAGCATGACGTGACGGCCGTGCCGGTTCAGATCACGGAGGGAGACAACACGACTGGTACAGCGACGCTAGGTATTCGCCACGATCCCAAGGATAAAACGAATACGATCGTGGTGAACGCGCAAGCCGGTGCCGGCTGGACGACGAAACCTAGCGATGCGCAAACGGTCACGTACACCGTTCAGGCCCACGACCCCGTCATTACCTGCACGGGCCCGAGCGAGACGATGCTTCCGATTCCGACGGCACAGGACGGAGACCGACTCACGCCGGGCGCGACTCGGTACGTGACTCAGTTCACGTGCAAAGTCACGGATAGCGGCAACCCGGTCAAGGATTACGTGATCGAGTGGCACGAATCGGCCGAACACTCTCTTGGTCTTTTCAGCGGCTTGATGAACGCGTATGTATCGGCAACGGCCACTTATGCAGATAGGCTTCAGTCCGGTAACGCGTTGCTCGTCGAGGATAAAGCCCAGCAGGGGTATTTCGTGCGCATGACGACCGGCGCCGACGGCACCGCCAATCTCTATCTGGTCGCCATAAACAGCACCGGTGCGATCGCGCAGGGCGTTCGGGCGCTTTACAACTTCAGCGCGACCGACGAACACGATCGGCCGTTCCTCGTCGTGAATCCGACCGATACGTTCGCGGGCTTCAGTGAGTTGATGCCGACGGTCGAAGCGATCGAGGCAAACACGCTGTACTACGACGATCTCCAAAACCCGCCCTATGTCAGCGTTCTCATTCCTTCTTATCCCGGTAACGCTCCGGGCGACCGCATTTATCTACTCGTCAACGGACAGATCGCCGCGGGCCCGTATCACAGCCCCATGACCGAGAACGACAACTGGAACTCCAGGTTTCTCGAGAGCATCGGCTATAGCGACATCGGGCCTAACGCCGGCAAAGAGAATGAGGCGCTTTTCATCGTCAGCAACATCGAGTCTGGTCTCGTCAAGCCCAGCCTGATCAACGCGTTTCTGGGCCAGGGCAACAACCAAGGGCCGATCATTCAGACGGACGGCACGCTCGATGCGCCTGAACTCGTGCCTCTCGCCGGCGTCATCAACGCGCATACGCTCCAGGCGCCCCCGGTTGCCATCAAAGTCGATCTGGATCAATCGGAGACGAACGGCTGGACGGCGCAGATCGGTGACATGCTCACCGCGACGGCTGTTTTGACCGGCTACAAGCCCAATAGCGATGTCCTGAATCAATCGATTTCCGTTGCGGCAAATCCTTTCACGGTTGTCGACCTGACCAGCGCCACTGTCGAGTTGCAGTTCCCCAGTGTCGATCCGTTCAAGGGCTGGGACCGGATGAAAGACTCGCCCTATACGGAAGGTCACTGCTACATCATCTATACGGTTCAGAGGGCGGGCGTGCCCAATCAAAGCTCGCAAGTGCTCACGCTCGTATTGAATACGGCGGATATGAGCTACTAAGGCCGAGCCGACGAAGTTCCTTGGCGCAAAGCGCGGCGTTCCTTGGGCCGAGTCCCACGGAACGCCGCGCCGAGTAGGCCGAGCGCGGCGATATCGAGGAGACCAAACCCATGGCCGGCACTACGCGTGACACCGGGGAAAAGGCAACCGTCCCTTTGCGAATGATCGTAACGTCGCGGGCCGCTTATTACGCCGACGGCATTTCGCTCAAGCCTTGCAATTGGGTCAAGGTCGACGGGCCTGCGGGCCATACGATGAATTGCAACCTGTCGTCCGGCGGGGAGATCATCGGGCTGAACGATCCCAATGACGGTAGTCAACTTCCGAGCATTCTCTATGGTGGCGACGGGACCTCGTATGGGACGGGTCCTTATCTCCCCACGCTCGACGAGAATGGATTCACGTGGTTCTTGGTCAGGGGCGAAAACCCGTCTTTACCGCATGCCGCATCGGAACTGCTCGTCGTCACGGTCAATGTGACGGACGAGAATGACGACAGCAACACCGCCACGAAGTACCCGACTTTCCAGGACTATTCGGACGCGAATCCGCAGAACGATCCCAACCAGCACTTGGTCGGCTACGACTACACGACGGGTGCGCCCGCCGATGGCGTCACGCCCTGTTGCCTCTACGTGCAAGCGGACAGCGCAAGTTGGGGCGTGGTTCGGGTCACCGTCACCGCGGGTAGCGCGACAGTCGTCGGCTCGCCGCCCGAGCATCCGCATTGGAACGACGTGAACCTGCAAAGCGATGGCTGCGCCACCATCCTGCTCGTCGATACGAACGCTGAATCGGTCAAATTCACGATCGGCCTGCCGAAGGCGCCCGGGACCGATCAACTCGGCCCATTCACGTTGGACTTTCTTTCGTTTTCGGAATGAGCGCAGCGATGGCGAATGAGCATCGGATGATGAACGAGCACACACGACGCACGACCAAGAACGAGACGATCGAATTGGATGCCCCCACGCTTCCGCAATCTGTCGAAGAAGCGGGACAACGGATCATCCACGTCGACGATCTTTCTCCGGGTCAGAAAATCATCGTCCAGGTGGCGAACTATCAAAAGAATTGGCACGCCAGCCCGGGCGATAAGATACAGGGCTATCTGAACGATACGCCCTCGGAAAACGTCGTTTATATCGACAAAGCCAACATCGACAACACGTCGTGGGATACGGAATTCGATCCCGGCAAGATTCCGAACGGGTCCTATCGCGCGACCTACACGAAAACCAATGAGGTTGGCGATCTCGTCGATTCGCTCCCGCAGCCGGTGACCATCGAAGGCTCCACGGCCAGCAACTACCCGAACCCGCTCTTTCCCGATGCCGTCGACGGCGTGCTGCGCTATGCGCAGCTTTCCGAACACGACGGCACGCCGATCAAGGCCGAATACGGGCTTCAGCAGGGCGATCAGGTCACGTTCCATTGGCAAGGCTTCGATGAAGCTGGGCGTGAGGTTCCGCAAGCCGCCTACGAAACGAATCCGCCAATCATGGCGCAAGCCGCGGATGTTTACAACGGTTACATCCAGGATACGATTCCTTTGAGCAGTATTCAACCGCTCGGCGATCTCGGCAGCGGCGTGGCGTATTACGAGGTGCTGCGGCAGGGTGCCACGCACCCTTCGCTGAACACGAAGGTTGAGATTTCGTGGTCCGACATCACCGCGTTGCAGTTGACCTCCACCCAGGGTGCGGCGAAGCAGTCGAATCAACTCCCCAACCTGAAGCCCTGCAATTGTGGCACCGTATTCGGCGAACCGGGACTGTCGGTGACGATCTCGGTCTCGGCGGGCTGCGTCATCGCCGAAGCGCAGAGCGGCGACCCGACGACGTATCGAACGCAACTCGATGGCGATGGCCTTGCCACCTTCAGCATGTCGACGAGCGATCAAAGCATGATCACGATCGTGGCCTATTCCAATACGTTGCCGGGCGATCCACCCGTCGAGAACGCGACGTTCAGCGATTACTTGGACGGAAGCGCCGCGGGCCTCATGGGATACAACTACACGACCCACGTACCGAGCGACGGTGCGACGGCGTGTTCGATCTATTTTCAGGTTTTGCCTGCGTTCATCGAGCAGGTCGTGACGGTCACGATCGTCGACGAGGATAGCCACGCGACGATCGTGGGCGCCGATCCGGACACGCCGCATACGCGCACCGTCACGTTGTACAGCGACGGTTGCGGATGGGCTCAGATCGTCGACACGAAAGAAGAGAAGGTGAACGTTGCGTTGTCCGTGACGGGGCAAACGGGGTCCCTTCAATTTCCCTATCCGGTGGAATTCATCTCGTTTCCGTCGGCGTCGTAATGAATGCAGGGCAATGATGCCCACTGTCAACTCACGGGGCCATCCATGACACAGGCGAACGAGGCGCTTCAATCGCAATCGGCCGACGATACCGACACGTCGGGCTACAAGCTCGTGCTCAATATTCCCGATACAAGTGTCGCCGCCGACGGCAAGACCACGAACCAGGCCGACGCCAAGCTCACGCTTGGCAGCTTGCTCGAGTCCGACCAGCCCGTTACGTTCAAGATCACCCAAGGCTGGGCCGTCTTTAGCAACGGGTTGCAGCAGATTGACGGTCCGAAGACAGGCCCGATGGGCCATTCCGATGTGAGCTTCACCGACACGACGGCCGAGACGGGCAAGATGATCGCTTGGATGACGAAGAACCCGACCGTCCAGAGCGATCCGGCGACGTATACGTTCACCGCCGTCGCGGCGAGCTACGAGTTGACGTTGAGCTCGCTCACGCCCAACGGCGAGCAGGCGGACGGGACATCCGAGAATGAAGGCCGAGCCGTCGTCACGGTCAACGGCAAAGCACTTGGCGAAGCGCAGATCGTGAGATTCGAATTCGTGGGCGGATCGGCAAGCTTCGATACGAGCAAACCGTATGTTCAATCGGGCTCGGACAGTCATACGCTTTACGTGCAGACGCACAGCGAAAACGGGCAGGACATCGCCGATGCCTATTTCGCCGATACCGTGGGAGAAACGGTCACGCTCAAGGCTTCTTTGCGGGACCATTCCGACGTTCAGCCTCAGTCTCAGGACTTTACGTTTACGCCCGTATCGGTGGCGGCGCGTTACAAGGTTCAGATCACCGACTATCCGGGGCTGATTGCCGATGGAGAATCGGCGCCGGTTTCGGGCACGGTACTCGATACGGTGACCGGAACGGGCGTTAGCGACACATGCACCGTCGAATGCACGTGGCCTATCGGTGGTCCGGACAATGCCACCGTGACGAACGGGAATTTCTCTTTCAGCGTTTATGGCGAATATTCGAGCGGAAGGGTGCCGAAGCGCGGTTATGTCATGGTGATCTACCGCGATGGCCACGATAGAGTGGGTATTTACGTTGCTCCGACTCCCCCTTGAATAGGGCGACGTCTTCGAGTCAAGCGCCGCGCCGCGAGAGCAATGCGGCCACCGCCAAACCCAACGCCAGCGCCGCGCCCAATGCCGCGCCGCGATGCGTGTCGAGCCATAGCGAAGCGCACGTCGACTTCGCTTCGTTGCTGAACGAGCCGCGCAATCGATGTGCGCCTGGAACAGGGTGCCAAAGGTCTACGCGATGCTCGGGATCTGTCGCACTGTTGCGCTGCTGAGCGCGAAATGCGCGCTTCGCGAGATAACGATCCAAATAGCCCGGCGCGATTTTGTTGGCGACGATCGCTTTGATCGATGACAGCCCGACGTGGAGTTCGCGCCGTGGATGCGTTGCTGCCCAGACGATCGCTCGCGCGGCCACTTCGGGCTCATAGACAGGAGCGACGGGACGCGGCGCGCCTAGCATGCGGCTGAGCGCCCAGTCGAACTGCGGCGTGTTGAGCGCGGGCATCTGCACCATCGTCACGCGTACGCCGCTCTTGTCGTGTATGAGTTCGCAGCGCAGCGCGTCGGTGAAGCCTCGGATCGCGTGCTTGGCGCCGCAATACGCCGATTGCAAGGGAATCGAGCGATAGGCGAGCGCGGAGCCCACTTGGACGATGACGCCCTTGTTGCGCGGGCTCATTCGTTTGAGTGCGGCCATCGTGCCCCAGACGTAGCCGAGGTACGTCACTTCGGTAATGCGCGCGAATTCGGGCGGCGTCATGCGCGCGACGGACGCGAACATCGTCACCATCGCATCGTTGACCCAGACGTCGATGGGGCCCAATTCTGTCTCGATGCGCTCGGCCGCGGCTTCGACTTCATCGGATGAACTCACGTCGGTTGCGATCGGCAATGCGCGTACGCCGCATCCGCGTGCGAGATCGGCGACTTGCGCTAGCGCTTCTTCGTCGCGAGCGAGCAGCGCGACGTCGGCGCCGAGCCGCGCAAAGGCGAGAGCGGCCGCGCGGCCGACGCCAGCGCTGGCACCCGTGATGACGACGATGTTGGGGAAGCGACGTGAGCGGGCATGGCAGTCTCCACGGGGCAAGGGTCATGAATGCGGTTTCGTTGTCGAGGCGCGATGAGATCGTGCGCGCAGCCGTGCGCTCCGTGCGCGCATATGGCGTGCCGGGTGCTGCATCGCAGGGTGTCGGCGGATTTGACAATGAAGAGGGGGTGTTGGCATAATCGCCAACATGAAAGCACGATTGATCCACCGTAACCGGATGGCATTCGATGACGGCGCGATTCTCGAAATGGTTATCTGGGAAGTTCCAAAGCCGGTAGAAGGCAGTTCGCATTGCTACAAATATCGATTGTTTTACGGCTACGCTGGCAATCGCGTCGTCGGATATGACAATGAGCGGCCCAAGGGGGACCATCGGCATGTCGACGGCGTCGAAGAACCCTATCGCTTCATGGGGCCCGAGGAACTGGTCCGAGAATTTATCGCAGAAGTTACGCGCAGGAGGTCACCATGAAAACCGCCACTATTCGCATTCGCCGGGATGCCGCGACAGCGCTCGCGGAGCTGGGCGAGCAGTTCATCAAAGCCTGGCGCGACGGCGGTTCCGATACGGACACGTTCGAGTTCGAGTCTCCGAAAGCTTTGTTTTCTGTGCTGACGCCTAAGCGATGGGAATTGATCGAGCGTCTGCAGGCACTCGGCGAAGTCAGCTTGCGTGCGCTCGCGCGCAGTCTGGAGCGAGACGTCAAGCGGGTTCATGAAGACGCCGCTGTATTGCTCGAATGGGGGCTCATCGAGCGCACGCCGAACGGCAAAATCCATGTGCCGTACGAGAAGATTCATACGGAATTCGATCTGCTCGCGGCGGCCTAATCAGTCCAGGTGCCGCAACCCCATAGCATCAACCCTGCACGGGAATGCATCGCCTACTCGTGCGTATGTCCGTTCTCCGTGCGCTCCAGGCTGAACACTTGCTCCGCACGCGTACCGTTTCGCTGCTCGAAGTTGACCGTCCCGTGATAGGCGATGCGCCATCCCGCTCGTGTCGCAATGATCGGTACATTGCGTCCGGGACGGCTGTCGAGATCGACCAGGCCGTCGGGCGGTACCGGTATGGAGTCGTCGAGCGAGGCATTCGAATGGATCACGTTGTCTTGCCACATCGACCGATCGTGTCGCGCTTCTAGTCCCTTGCCGTCCGTGTCGACAGTGCTATCCGAAGCGGCCATGCCCGCGTTGTCCACGGAGACGATATGCGCGTTCGCGCGCGCGACCGGGTCTGGGCTGTCCGCATCTTTCGCGCCATGCTCGATCGACGGGAGCGGGGCAGGATCTTTGGCGGCCACGGCTTCGGCGGACGTGGCGCGTTTGGTCTTACCGAACTCGCGGCCTTGCGTTTTCGCATCAGGCATGTCGCCGGCGGCGGGCGTCTTCGCCGGGCTCTTGGCCGCGATTTCATTTTGCTGCGCTTGAGTCGGATTGTTTTGCGCATTTTCCACGATAGCTGTCCTCCAAAAAGTGGGACCCTCTCGCTGGTTTTCACGCAACGAACGTGCCGGGTGGGACACGGCTACGACTTACAATTCGCCGCGCGCACGCAGCGCCGCCATGCGGTCCGCCGTGCGGCAAGCAATTGCTTGAATCGTCAGCGATGGATTGACGCCGCCGACAGTCGGAAAAACCGAACCGTCGCAGATCCAAAGATTCGGAATGTCCCAACTGCGGCAATCCGCGTCGACTACGCTCGTTCGAGGATCGTCACCCATGCGCGCCGTGCCGTTCAGATGGCACGTATCGTCGTCCTGACGCCAGATCTCTTTCGCGCCCGCGGCGTCCAGAGCCGTGTTCATGAAGTCGAGCGCGTGCCGCACGAGCCGTTTGTCGCTGTCGCACAGCGAATGCGTGACGCGCGCGATCGGCAATCCGTAGGCGTCTTTCTCATCGGCCAGCGTCACGCGATTCATCTCCTGCGGCAGGGTCTCGCCGACGATCTTCAATCCGGCTTGATGGTTGTACTTCTCCATCTCGCCATGCAGCGCTTCGCCCCAGAGGCCACGCCCCGTTTGCACGTCGGCCCAAGCGTTCGGTAGCGGGCCCTGGCTCATGTAGCAGTAGCCGCCGAAGAAGTCCTTGCCTTTGTCCGTGTAGTTCCAATGCTCTGTCATCGCGAGCGAGGGCGGCCCCTTGTACCAGCGAATCTCTTCGTCCATCAGGCCCCAGACAGCCTGATTCGACTGCACCATCAAGTTCTTGCCGACGAGGCCCGAGCGATTCGCAAGGCCTTCCGGAAAGCGCGGCGTTGCCGACATCAGCAACAGTCGCGGCGTTTCGATCGCGTAACCGGCGACGACGACGTTGCGAGCGCGCTGGAATTGCCAACGTCCTTCGCGAAAGTATTCGACACCGTGTGCGCGATCGTGCTCGTCGAGTGCGATGCGGCCGACCATCGACAAGTCGCGGATTTCCGCACCCGCTTTGACCGCGCGCGGAATCCACGTGACGAGCGCGCTTTGCTTGGCGTTCGTCGCGCAGCCTGTCACACAAAACCCGCGATAGACGCACGGGTGTGCTTTTCCACGCGGCGAGGAAATCGTGGCGAGCGGCGTTGGACACCACGGAATGCCGAGCGCTTCGCAGCCGCGAGCCAGCACGAGCGCGGCCGCGTTGAGCTCGTGCGCGCGATACGGATAGCGAGGGCGATGCGGGCCCCACGGATAATTCACCGGGCCCGAGATCTTCAGCGCGTCTTCGACGTACGCGTAATAGCGCCACATCTCGCGCCAATCGATCGGCCAGTCGGCGCCATAGCCGAGCAGGCTGCGCGATTTGAACCACTCCGGACGAAAGCGCAGCGACACCATCGCGAAGTGGACGGTGCTGCCGCCAACCGCTTTGCCGCTGTTGTTGCTGCCGAGCTTGAGCGGCTGCTCGCCGTCGCAGATGCGTTCGTCGGTCCAGTACAGTTTCGATTGGTGCGTCTCGTCGGAAGCGAATTCTTCGAGCGGGCGCCACCAAGCACCGGCATCGAAGGCCACCACGCGAAAGCCTTGCTCGGCGAGGCGGCAGGCCAGCGTGCCGCCGCCGGCACCGGTGCCGACGATTGCAAAGTCGACGGCATCGTCCTGCGGATATTCCTGCATCGGCAGCCAACCGCCGACGGTGAATACATCGGGCGCCCGACCGTTCTTGCCGCGAGGGGTATGCATGGCGTCATCGCGCACGACGGTTCTCCTCGCGTGCGCGAGCTTCGTGTCCCGGCTTCGCTTCGGATGCATCCCAAGGATCGCGGCGATTCGCTTGCATGCGCACGTATCCCCTCGGGTTCGCGGGGCCGCCGAAGCCGATTTCATTCCATGCCTGCGGATGCGCGTAGTACGTGCTCGCGATGTCGGGCAATACGCGCAAGCCGAAGAAGACATCGCACGGCATGCCTTCCCATGCGCCGTCTGTCAGCTCGCCGCGCTGCATACGGGTGACGAGCGCACGTTGCTGCGTTTCGTCGATGTCGGCGAATGCTGCGCCGTGAGCACTACGGCTTTCGGCATCGAGCGCGGCCAGGCCGATGCGCCATGCGTCGCGAAGCGGTGGCAACCTTGCATCGCGGTATCCGTCGCGATCGTCATGGAAGAGCTTCATGTCGACGAACGCCGCTACCGGGACGGACGGTTCGCGCCAACGATTGCCTTGATCTTCGACCTTGGCGTCGTTGACCGTGGCGGCTCCCTTGGCCGCGCGAGACCGAGGAACGATCACCGTGCACAACGCGCTCAGTGCGCGCCACTGTGCATCGTTGCAAAAGCGCGGCGTGTTGGGTTGCGCGAGTCGGGCATCGATCACTTCGCGTGTGACGTCGTCCCACGATGGCGTGTCACGCTTGAGCATGACGTCGTAGCCTGGATAACGCGATTGGCGATCTGTGCTCATCGTTCCGTGTCCCTTAAACGCAAGGCGGCGAGTGCCGCTGTCGCCAGCGCGGTGAAGCTAGGCGGCGCGGGCAGCGGCGGCCCGTTCAGTATGTTTTGCGACCAATTGCGCCAACCGCCTTGATTGCGAGCGACGCCGCGCACATGGAACGCGACGCCGACCACGCCGAGCGCTGCCGTCATGCGCAGCCAAACGCGCGTCCACACATTGAACCGTGGTGGCGCGAGTGCGGCGCGCACGAGCAGCGCCGTGGCGATGGGCGGAATCGTCACGGGAGCGTACATGGCGCGGTGTTGAAACGCCCCGCGAAAATGCAGCAGGGCGACTTCGCCAACGGTGCCGATCATGCCGGCCGCCGCGAGTAGTGCGAGCGCTTGTCCGGCCGGCATACCGAACAGGCGTGGAGCGTGGGCGGGTTCATCGCGCAGCCGCTCTCCGACTGCACCGAGCGCGCCCGACAGCAGCAGCGCCATGGGCGCGCCGAGCGGTGCGCCGTAAAACAAGTTGTGCCAACTGAATCCGCCCGGCCGCTTCGTCACGTTGTAGAGGTGAAAGCCCGTTCCTGCGACGCCGACGCCGGCAGCCGCCAAATAAATCGCGTGACGCACGCGATGGCGATTGCCGACACGATCGGCGTCGCCATGCAATCCGGCCGCCAACGACAGCGTGCCGACGATCAAAGGCGTGTACATCGCGCGATTCTCGAACGAACCGCGATAGTGCTCGACCGCGGAATCCGCCAATGCGGACCAAGCGAGCAGTGCGGAACTGCGATTGAATGCGCGCGCGGCGTGAATGTGTGCGTCGACGCGGTCTTCGCTTGCTGCCCGGCGCGCGGCTAACGGGCCTGCATTGCGCGCGGTTCGCAGCGCGCGTGCTGCCGGTCCGTCCATGGGCGCGCCGTGCGACGACGCTGCTTTGACCATTGCCGCAGCGGCTACCGCGCCCGCGGCGACGCTCAGCGCAGCGACAAGGCCATTCGTCGTGCGGTTCATCGGCGGTGTTCTCCATTCATCGTGCTTCATAGGGCTTCATAGCGCTTCATAGAGCATAAGGCGCCGCATCGGCATGCTTGAATTCGAGTCCGCAGCCGGGCCGTGAGAGATCGGGCGCGATGGTGCCGTGGCTGGCGCGAGGTGCGCCGTCGAACAGCATCGATTCGATACGCACATGATCGTGGAACCATTCGATGTGCCGCAGACGCGGGGCGGCGGCGGCCAGATGTCGATGCAACGCGGGCGCGCAATGTGCGGAGAGTGGGATATGCCACGCGTCGCACAACTGCGCCGCCTGCATGAAACCGGTCACGCCGCCGCAACGCGTCGCATCGGCTTGCAGCACGTCGATCGCATTTGCCTCCAGCATTCGACGAAAATCGTCGCTCGTGTAGGCGTATTCGCCGGCGGCGATATCCATCGATGCGGGCGCTGCGTCACGCACTAGACGCATACCGCACAAATCATCCGATGAAACGGGCTCTTCGAACCACACGACACCGTGATCGGCGAACTGCCGCGCACATTGCAGCGCGTCGTTGACGGTCAATGCGCCGTTCGCATCGACGAACAGTGCGGCATTGCCGATCGCATCGCGCGCCGCCTCGACCCGCTCCGGATCGCGCTCAGGCTGTGTGCCGACTTTCATCTTGACCGCACGGCAGCCGTCCACATCGACCCAACGAGCGAGTTGATCGCGCAACGTCGCATCGTCGTAACTCGTGAAGCCGCCGCTGCCATAGATCTGCACGCGCTCGCGCAGCATGCCGCCGATGAGCTGCACGAGCGGAACGCCGAGCAATCTGGCGTTGAGGTCCCATAGCGCGAAATCGAGCGCTGAGATTGCGGTTGCGCACAAACCCGAGCGACCGATATTGCGCACGTGCCGCCATAAACGCTGCGTGAGCGCGCGAATGCGGCCGACGTGCTCGTGCAGGAGTTCCTTGGCGAGCGTCTCTCTGATCAGCGCGACGGCGCTGGCGTCCGTGTACGTGTAGCCGAGCCCCGTACACCCGCCTGCGTCGATTTCAACGACGACGAGCGTGGTCGAGGTCCACTCGAACGTACCGTCCGCCTCCGGCGCATCGGTTGGAATCTGGTAAGCATGCGCACGCACGGCGGCGATCGGTGTCGAGTCGAGCGCGTCGGGAACGCGAGGCGTGAATATGCCGTGGCGCGCCGCGGTGTCGCGCGAGGTAGTGTCGGAAATGGACTTCGTCGTCATTCGAATCGTGCCGGTCGTGTCGAATCTGCGCGTGCGGCGGAAGCCGACATGCGGCGGCATGCCGCCGCTTTCGACGACGAAGCAAGCGCTATGCCGCGCTCTGCCAGCCCCCGCCGAGCGCTTTATAAAGCGCGACGAGATCGGTCTCGACTTGCGTCTGAGCTTGTACGAATTGCGCTTGCACTTGCGACAATTGCCGCTGCGCATCGAGTACGTCGATGAAGCTGATGAAGCCCTTCGCGTCGCGCGGGCGGTAGGCATGTCGTTTGCATCGTTCGTATGTCTCGATCTCGAACGTCGTGGAGGATTCCCTCATGTCAAACACATGCAACCCATCAGGAGAACGCGACAACGGCCCAGCCGGAATGGCCGGCTGAGTGCGTGGCACGATGAGCGCCGCTCCGCTCCAATACGTGTTGCATGCGGCCGGTCCCGCATCGGCCCCCACCTATCGCCTCGGCTGGGCGCTGATCGCGCTCGTCTCGGTCGTGGTCGTCATCATCGCGGTGCTGCTCGTCGGGGCATTGGCGAGGCGCCGCCGGCCGCTTCCCGCAGAGGCTTCCGACGCACTCCCGCCCGACGCCGGCGGGACGAATTGGATCGTCATCGGCACGGGCCTATCGTCGATCGCATTGTTCGCCGCACTCGTCTACGCGATGACCACGCTCGATTCGGTGGCGTCGCCGCCGCACGATCCGCCGCTGACGATTAGCGTCACCTCGTACGATTGGTGGTGGAAGATCGATTACCCCGACGCCGACGATCCGTCGCGCGCATTCGTCACCGCGAACGAAATCCACATTCCCGTAGGCGTGCCCGTACGCGTCGAATTGCGCAGTGCCGACGTTATCCACACGTTCTGGGCGCCGCAGCTTGCGGGCAAGACCGAAATGATCCCGGGCCAAACGAACGTGCAATGGATCGAAGCGGACACCCCCGGCATCTATCGCGGGCAGTGCTCGCAGTTTTGCGGCGCGCAGCATGCGCACATGGCATTCGAAGTGGTCGCACAGCCGCAGGCCGACTTCGATGCGTGGCGCGAGGCCCAACGCAGCGGCGCCGCGGTCGTCGCCACGCCCGATGCACGCGCGGGCCAGCACATCTTCGACGATCGCTGCGCCGGATGCCATTCCGTGCGCGGTACGTCGGCGGCCGGCATGCAGGCGCCCGATCTGACGCATCTAGCCTCGCGCCGCCTGATCGCGGCCGGGCAAATGACGAATACCGCTGAACATCGACTCGATTGGATCGAGCACGCGCAGCGCATCAAGCCCGACTCGCTGATGCCGTCGATCGCGCTGTCCGTTTCGGATGCGGCGGCGCTATCGGCTTACCTCACCACTTTGCAGTGAGCGACGAACGATGTCAGAGACGCCTATCTCCGCATTGCCCGGCGATCCTCCCGGTACCGTGCGTCTATCGCGCCCGCTGCAACGCGGCGTAATCGACGAGGCCGGCAAGGCGCAACTGCACGAACTGTGGGAGGCCCCCCCCGGCTGGCGCGGCTGGCTCTCGACCGTCGATCACAAGTCGATCGGCCTGCGGTATCTGGTGACGGCATTCCTCTTCTTGCTGATCGGCGGCATCGAAGCGTTGATCATGCGCGTGCAACTTGCGCGCCCCAACGCCGGCGTCCTGACGCCCGAGCAATACGATCAGCTCTTCACGATGCACGGCATGACGATGATCTTCCTTTACGCGCTGCCGGTGCTGTCGGGCTTCTCCAACTATTTATGGCCGCTCGTGCTCGGCGGCCGCGACATGGCTTTTCCTCGGCTCAATGCATTTTCGTATTGGGTGTTCCTGTTTGCGGGCATCTTTCTCTATGCGAGTTTCCCGCTCGGCCAAGGCGCCGACGCCGGCTGGTTCAATTACGTGCCGCTGTCGGGCCTTACGTACGATCCCGGCCCGAACATCGACATCTACGCGCTCGGCATGGTCTTGCTCGGCATTTCGACGACGGTCGGCGCGGCCAACTTCGTCGTGACGCTGCTGCGCATGCGCGCACCCGGCATGTCGATCGATCGTATTCCCGTGCTCGTGTGGGGCACGTTGACGGCTTCGGTCGGCAATCTGCTTGCGGTGCCGTCCGTCAGCGTGGCGTTCTTGATGCTCTGGCTCGATCGCCGCATCGGCACGCATTTCTTCGACGTGGCGGCCGGCGGACACGCGCTGCTTTGGCAGCATCTGTTCTGGATTTTCGCGCACCCGTGGGTCTATGTCGTCGTGCTGCCGGCGATGGGCATCGTCTCCGATGCGTTGCCCGTTTTTTGCCGCCGTCCGCTCGTCGGCTATGGGCCTGTCGCCATCTCGACGGTGGCGACGATGGTCGTCGGCTTCGTCGTATGGATTCACCACATGTTCGCGACGGGCATCCCGCCGTTGGCCTTGGCGTTTTTCGGCTCGGCGAGCATGATCATTTCGATTCCGAGCGCCGTCGCGACGTTCGCCTGGATTGCGACGATTTGGCTCGGACGTCCCGTGTTTCGCGTGCCGTTCTTCTTCTTCGCGGGCTTCGTGCTGCTGTTCGTGATCGGCGGCGTGTCGGGCGTGATGACGGCGGCCGTGCCGCTCGACTGGCAATTGACCGACACCTACTTCGTCGTCGCGCACTTGCACTACGTGCTCATCGGCATCAACGTGTTTCCCGTCGTGGGCGGCATCTATTTCTGGTTTCCGAAATTCACGGGCCGCATGATGAGCGAACGGATCGGGCGCATCGCCTTCTGGCTCATGTTCGTCGGCTTCAATCTCGGCTTCTTCCCGATGCATATCGCGGGGCTACTCGGCATGCCGCGCAGGATATACACGTATGCGCCGGACATGGGGTGGAATACCGTCAACATGCTGTCGTCGATCGGTTCATTCGTGTTCGCGTTCGGCATCCTCGTATTTCTCGTCGACGTCGTCTACAGCTTGAAGCGCGGACCGATCGCGGGCAGCAACCCGTGGGACGCGCCGTCGCTCGAATGGTCGGTGCCGTCGCCGCCGCCGCCGTATAACTTCGCAGTCCTACCGATCGTCGCGAGCCGCCATCCGCTGTGGGAGGCGCGGATGGAAGAGGAGGCCGATAAGCCGGCGCGATCGCGATCGCATCTCGATGAAGGCTATCTGCTCGGTCAGGGGCGCGAGGCATTGGGGACGACGGCCGTGGGCGGCACGCCGTACGTCATTCTGAAGATGCCCGAGGATTCCTACGCACCGTTCATGCTGGGGCTGTTCGCGGCGTTGTTCTTCGCTGCGCTCGCCCTGCGTTGGTGGGGTGGGGCGCTCGCAATGATCGTCGCATGCGGCGTGTCGATTGCTGTCTGGCTCTGGCCGGAGCGCGCGCTCGTGCAGCGCGAGCCGGCGCCCGTGGAGGAAGCGTGAGATGAGCGAGGACACGCAAACCGTGCTATCGCGCCCAACCTATACGTTACCGGTGGGCAGCGCAGGGGAGCGCGCGAGCGGCTTGCTCGGCTGCCTCACGTTGATCGCGACGGAAGCGGCGCTGTTCGGCTATCTGATCTTCTCGTATCTCTATCTGGCCGTGCAGCAAACCACGCATTGGCCGCCGGAGGGATTACCCAAACTCGGGTTTTCGTCGGTCAACACGGCGATTCTTCTATCGAGCAGCGTGTTCGCGTGGCTCTGCGAGCGGCTCGTGCGTCGCAGACGCAAGCGCTCGGCGGTGGCTTCGATGGCCGTTGCGGTCGTGCTCGGCATCGTGTTCGTCGGCATCCAGCTTCATGAGTGGCACGAGCATCCTTACGGGCTGACGTCGAACCTCTACGGATCGCTCTATTTCACGATCACGGGTTTCCACTTGGCGCACGTGATCGTGGGCATCGTCGTACTCGTGCTGCTCGGATGGTGGACCGCGCTTGGCTATTTCGACGAAAGACGCCATGCGGCGCTCACGATCGGCAGCTTGTATTGGCACTTCGTCGACATCGTGTGGCTCTTCATTTTCACGACGCTTTATCTGACGCCCTATTGGTTCTAGCGACATGGAAGCGAACCGCGCTGAGCAAGCCGAACCGGTTTCGAAGCTGACGCTGACGGTCGGCGTGTTGACCACGCCGGCCGCCTGGCTGCTGCAAACGTGCGCGGGCGAGGCGCTGATCGCCCATACCTGCTTTCCGCACGACATCCCGCTGAGCACGCCGCTGGCGCCGGGCGTCGGATGGGGCGTGATCGGCCTGAGCGGTATGACGCTCGTCGTCGGCGTGTTCGGCACCTGGCTTGCATGGCGAAATTGGCAACGCCTCAAGCGGGCACGGCATGGTCGAACACTCGAATCGAACGATACGAAGGTGGAGGGCGAAGCGTTCGTCGCTCGCGTGGGGTTCATGGCGAGCGGGTTGTTCCTGTTCGCGCTGGTGGCGACGGACGTCGCAATCAGGCTCGTTTCGGCGTGCTCGTAACGCCGTGTATCGATAACGAGGGGCATATGGTTTTCGGCTTGCGCGCTAAATCGCTTCGACGGTGCTTCGCATGCGGTGCGTTAGCATGCGCCGTGGCGCTGCCGGCGATATGCCGCGCCGCCGCCGCGGCTCCTGTCACGGCTGATGTGGCTGATACTGCTGATACGGCGACCGCCCTCGTCGCGCGAGGCGCCTATCTCGCGAAGCTCGCCGATTGCGCGGGATGCCATACGAACGCGCCGACGGGCCGGCCGCCGAAGCCTTCGCCACCATTCGCCGGCGGGCTGCCGATGGGGTCGCCGTTCGGCACGATCTGGGCGAGCAATATCACGCCGGATCCGGGTTTCGGCATCGGCCGTTACAGCTACGAAGACTTCGAGCGGGCCGTGCGCGACGGAATTGCGCCGGGTGGCAAACGCTTGTACCCGGCTATGCCGTTCCCTTCGTTTTCGAAGATCAGCGATGACGATATGCATGCACTTTACGCGTACTTCATGCACGGCGTGAAACCCGTGGCGGTGCCGGCGCCGAAAACGAAGCTGCCGTTCCCGTTCAACCAGCGGTGGGCGCTCGCCGTTTGGGACGAAGTGTTCGCCCCCGAGACGCGCTTCGATCCGCGCAGCGATCGCAGCGCGAAATGGAATCGCGGCGCCTACCTCGTGCAGGCCCTCGGGCACTGCGGCGCATGTCATACGCCGCGCGGGCCCGCCTACGAGGAGCGCGGCTTGAACGACGGCGATCCCCTCTATCTGACGGGCGGCACGAACGACCATTGGTTCGCACCGAATCTCACGGGCGATCCCAACTCCGGGCTCGGCCGGTTGTCGGCCGACGACATCGCGGCCTTCCTCAAGCACGGCCACGGTGGTGGCCTTTTGGCGTTCGGCAGCATGGTGGAGGTCGTCGAGGACAGCGGACAATACATGAACGACGACGATCTGCAGGCGATCGCCACCTACTTGAAGACACTGCCGCCGCGCGAGAAAAGCGGACACGTCGATACCGATCCCGCTCGCAATGCAGCAACGGTCGAGGTGTTGCGCACGGGTTCGGTCGAGTATCCGGGCGCGGGCATCTATAACGCGTTCTGTGCGCGTTGCCATAGGGCCGACGGCCAGGGCGAGGCCGGCAAATATCCGCGGCTGGCCGGCAATCCGATCGTCGTCGCACCGCATGCCGCGTCGCTCGTTCGCTTGCTTATCGAGGGCAGCCGCAGCGCCGACACGATCGATGGGCCGCAACCGCATCGCATGCCGTCCTTCGTCGGCAAGCTCAGCGACACGGAGATCGCGCGCGTCCTGACCTTCATCCGCCATGCTTGGGGCAATGAAGCGCAGCCGGTGGCGCCGCGTGAAGTCACGCAGATGCGCTCTACCTTGCATCGGTGACGAAGGCATTGCGCGGCGCATGACGGCGCATCGGGTTCATGCGCCGCGCATCGGCTGCTGCCGGCAGCTTGACGGCTTGGTTTACAGCTTGACGCCTCCCGCTTCGGGAGCATCCGGGTCCAAGTCGTCGCGTGCGACGTCGTAGTCGGCTTCGTATTCGTCATCCGCGCCTAGACTGCGCCAATACGGTGCGCGTCCGTAATACTGATGCACGGACGTCGCCCACGTGGCATCCGCCATCGAGGGCCAGTGTTGCTTGTCGAAGCCTGGCGCATTCTTGATTTGCTCGGCGCAGAGCGACAGCAAGAAGCATTTGCGCGTGGTGTCGAGCGTCAGTGCGTTCCAGGGAATGGCGAGCAACTTGTCGCCGATGCCGAGGAAGCCGCCCGACGACATCACGACATAGGCGATGCGGCCAGCCTGCACGTCGAGCATGATCTCCTTGACCTTGCCGACTTCTTCTCCGTCGGTACTGAGGATCCTGTCGCCGTCGAGCGTGCTCGCAGCCATGACGTCGGGGCCAGGCCCCGCCGCGGTTTCGCTGCCTTTGCCGACGATGCGAGCGCCTTGCGAGACGCCTGTCGTAGTCGTCGTGGTATGGGTACGCATAGCGTTTCTCCTGTTGGATGGGGTGGACCGACGGTATGCGACGGCACGTGTGTCCGCTCGCATCACCGGGTCGCCCTCACGGCGGCGCATAAGGCATGCCGCTCTGCGCTGTGCGTACAACTACCGCATACACCTACTGCAGATGCTGACCGCCATTGATGGAGATGTTGGCGCCCGTGACGAAGCCGGCCTCATCCGAGCAGAGGTAGGCGACGAGCGCAGCGACTTCCTCGGGCTCACCGAGGCGGCCGACCGGAATCTCCGGCAGGATCTTCGTCTTCATGACTTCTTCGGGGACGGCCGTGACCATCCGCGTCGCGATGAAGCCGGGGGAGACGGTATTGACCGTCACGCCCTTGCGCGCCACTTCGAGTGCGAGCGACTTCGTGAAGCCGTGCATGCCCGCTTTGGCAGCCGCATAGTTCGTTTGCCCGAAGCCGCCTTTGCAACCGATGACCGACGAGATGTTGACGATGCGGCCCCAGCCGCGGGCCGTCATCGCTTCGTATAGCGGCTTCGTCATGTTGAAGACGGAGTCGAGGTTCGTGCGCAGCACGGCGTCCCAGCCGCCTTTGTCGAGCTTCTTGAAGCTCGCGTCGCGCGTGATGCCGGCGTTGTTGATGAGAATGTCGATCGGCCCGACTTCGGCCTTGATCTGCGCCGCGCAGCGCTCGCACGAGTCGTAATCGGCGACGTCCACGGGATAGGCGCGGAATTGCCGTCCCGAGGTTTCCATTCGAGCCAGCCAGTCGTCGGCGCCCGTGTTGCTTGGCGAATAGGTGACGACGACGGCATAGCCGGCATCGTGCAGCCTGATGCTGATCGCTTCGCCGATGCCACCCATGCCGCCCGTCACGAGGGCAATTCTCCGTGTCATCTTGGTTCTCCTGTTATGAGCGTTTGACGAAGTGAAACGTGAGCGGCGCGATCAGGCGCGATAAGCGCTTTTTCGCGCCGCTCGGGCGGCGGCCTGCGCGGGTTACCGCAAGCGCGAGCACGCCGCGAGAATCGAGTTGCCGTTTTCGGTGATGCGCGGGCGAGGCAGGCCGACTTCTTCTTCCGGCTGCTCCAGCGCGATGAGATGCCGCTCGAGCAGCGTGCCCAGCTCGGCGCGGTCACCGATTTGGTCGGGGGCGTCCTTGACCAGCATCAGCGTGGCGAGTTCGTGTGGGCTCAGCATGTTTCTCTCCAATAGAACACAGACTGTCGATTGATCGCATCGATTAACGTCGGGACTGGTACCGGTTGCACCGGCTGCCATGCATCAATTACTTCGTTGACGAAACGCGCTGAGCGAAACCGGAAAGAATTCCGGGCGATTGCGTGAAAACATCGGGCTTTCGGAATGACTATTCATATGACGCTATAAAACGTTTTCAAATAATTATTTGTGCAAAGCGAGAAGGTACTAATTACCCACCGCTGGCACGCTTCCCGCGGTGATACGGTAATTGTTTCGAATGCCTGGCTGTTTGGGTGGGACCAGGCGCGATTCGTGGTTGGCGCAATACTAATCCCGTCTTCGAGAGTTCGCAATATGGAAGGACGGCCTTCGCCTACTGCCCCATTTGTTTTGATGGGTACGCTAGTATGGCTGGTCGAACATTAACTTTCAGAAATGTTCGGTTACGGTAAATTTGAAAGGTTTAATCCGTTCGTCACAATCAGGCGATACTCCAGTGCTAAAAGTAGTATTTCCGGACGGATGAAGCCGGCGGTTTCGATGCCAAAAGCGCTCGCGTAGGGTTTCGATGAGGGTTGCCACACCGCGGAGCCGATGTTTGCCGCGATGTTTGCCGTATCGCAGCGAGGCCCGGTTATTGCTGCGGCCATCCGTGTCGGCAGCGCGAGCCGCGGCCGTTTACCGGAGGACACTGCACATGCAAGAAACCCAGGAACCGAAGAACCCCGGAGACGAAGCGTCGCCGGATGCGCCCGGCGTCGGCGAAAGCACTTGCCGCGTATGCCGCGGCACCGGCTTGGTGGAAGGGCAGGCTTGCACGATCTGCGGCGGGACGGGACGCGTGCTGCAGGGCATCGGCGCAGGGTAATCCTCGCTTAACCCAGCTTGGCCCGGCGTCGAAGCGCGCGGGCGCTCGCAATAGCCCGCCCGCAACGCCCTATTGATCAGTGGTGTTCGTCCCGAGGCGGCATCGTGCCGGAGGCGGCACCTCTCGTCTCGACGCGCTCCATGCTCGAGCCCCAGTAGGGCGCACTGCCGTAATAGTCGTGCAGCTCGCTTGCCCAGGCCATGTCGGCCATGGCGGGCCAATGATCCTTCTCGAAACCGGGGGCGCGCTTGACGGTATCGGCGGCGACGGACAGCAAGAAGCACTTGCGGTCGGTGTCGAGCGTGAGCGCGCTCCACGGAATGGCGAGCAGCTTATCGCCGATGCCGAGAAAGCCGCCGCTCGACATGACCGCGTAGGCGACGCGTCCGGTGTAGACGTCGAGCATGATTTCCTTGATCTTGCCGACGTCCTGACCGTCGGCGCTCAAGACCTTGTCGCCATCGAGCGTGCTCGCGGCCATTACGTAGGGGCCGGGTCCTTCCGCGCTCGCATCGCCTGTGCCGACGATGCGAGTCTCGCCGCGGCTGCCGATGGGGTCGGGTGAAATGGTCATGACGTGCTCCTTCGTAGAGGTTCGTGGGTTCGGCGTCGTGAAGCACGACGCCGAACCCACCCTCGTCGGTCAGCAACGAGCGTTCCACCGGCGGCGTTGGGTGCTTCGCCCGTACGCGCGGGATAGCGGGATATGGCGGGACGAGCGTCGCCGCGCCTGTCGTAAAACGTGCGGCGGCGCTGCAGTCTTTGCCGCTCGCCGCAATAGGTATGGCCGTTGCTCGATCAGCGGCATCGGCTGCAACCCTCGAAAAGGACGCTTTGCCATGCGCTCGAACCCAGCTCTCGACAAGCTTTGCATCGATACGATTCGCACGTTGGCGATGGACGCCGTGCAGAAGGCCAACTCGGGCCACGCGGGCGCGCCGATGGCGCTCGCCCCGGTCGCCTATCAGCTATGGCAGCATCATTTGCGCTATGACCCCAACGAGCCGCTGTGGCCGAATCGCGACCGCTTCGTGCTTTCGGTCGGCCATGCTTCGATGCTGCTCTACTCGGTGCTCCATCTGGCCGGCGTGAAAGCGGTCGACGATGAAGGCCGTCCGACGCAAACCCTCGCCGTGTCGCTCGACGATATCCGCCGCTTTCGTCAACTCGACAGCAAAACGCCGGGCCATCCCGAGTACCGCATGACGACGGGCGTGGAAACCACCACAGGCCCGCTCGGTCAAGGCCTCGGTAACAGCGTGGGCATGGCGATCGCCTCGCGCTGGTATGCGGCGCGGTACAACCGCGAGGGCTTCGATCTGTTCGACTATCGCGTCTACGCGCTCGCCGGCGACGGCGATTTGATGGAAGGCGTCTCGCATGAGGCGGCGTCGCTGGCGGGGCATCTGCGCTTGTCGAATCTCACGTGGATCTACGACAGCAATCGCGTGACGATCGAAGGTCACACCGATTTGACCTATAGCGACGATGTCGAATCGCGCTTCCGCGGTTACGGTTGGCACACGTTGAGGGTGGACGATGCCAACGATACGGCCGCACTCGATGCGGCGCTGCGCGATGCCGAGCGCATGGCCGATGCGCCCACGCTGATCGTCGTCAGGAGCGTGATCGGCTGGGGTGCGCCGCACAAACAGGGCACGTCGGCGGCACACAGCGATGCGCTCGGTGAAGAGGAAGTCGCGCTTGCAAAGCGTGCTTACGGATGGCCCGAAGAAAAGCAATTCTATGTGCCGCCGCATGTGCACGAACGGTTCGCGGAAGGCGTTGGCGCTCGCGGCTCGACAGCGCGCGCGGCGTGGCAATCGCGCCTCGGTGCCTACGCGCAGCGCTACCCCGAACTCGCGCGCGAGCTGGCGCTGATCGATCAGCATCGCCTGCCCGACGGCTGGGATGCGGATCTGCCCACGTTCGATCCCGATCCGAAAGGCGAGGCCACGCGCGCATCATCGGGCGAAGTCCTCAACGCGATAGCGGCGCGTATTCCGTGGATGCTCGGCGGTGCGGCCGATCTCGCACCTTCGACGAAGACACTGCTCAAATTCGAAGACGCCGGCAGCTTTTCGCGCGACGATCCGCAAGGGCGCAATCTGCATTTCGGCGTGCGCGAACATGCGATGGGCGCTGTCGCCAATGGCCTGGCGTTGTCGAATTTGCGGCCGTATACCGGCACGTTTCTGATCTTCAGCGACTATATGAAGCCGCCGATTCGGCTGGCGGCGTTGATGGAGATTCCCGTCGTCTTCGTGTTTACGCACGACTCGATCGGTCTCGGCGAGGACGGGCCAACGCATCAACCCGTGGAGCAACTCGCCTCGTTGCGGGCCGTGCCCGGGCTGACGGTGTTGCGCCCCGCCGACGCGAACGAAGTGCGAGAGGCGTGGCGCGTCGCGTTGACAGCCGCGCGTCGTCCGTCCGCGCTCGTGCTTTCGCGACAGCCGTTGCCGACGCTGGACCGCACGCGATACGCGGGCGCGCAGGGTTTGTTGCGCGGCGCCTATGTGCTGGCCGACGCGCCCGGCGGCGCGACGCCCAACGTGCTGTTGCTTGCAACCGGCAGCGAGGTGAACCTGTGCTTGCAAGCCTATGAACGGCTAGCGCAGGAAGGGATCGCGGCGCGCGTCGTGTCGATGCCGTCGTGGGACATCTTCGAGTTGCAAGACGATGCCTATCGAGATGCTGTGCTCCCGCCCGAGATCGACGCGCGCGTCGCGGTGGAACAAGCCGCCACGCTCGGATGGGATCGCTATGTCGGGCGGACCGGCGAAAAGATCGTCATGCATACGTTCGGTGCATCCGCGCCGATACGCGACCTGCAAGGAAAATTCGGATTCACGGCCGATCATGTCTATGAAGCGGCGAAGCGACAAATCGCGCGCATCGTGCAGGCTCGTTAGGAATACTAATCAATGCAAGGGACATGCCGCGAATGCCGCATTTGCCCCTCGATCGGACGGGAACGCGCATGCGCTACCATCGCAACTCCGGCAACGAGAGGCAACGAGGGGCAGCGACGCATGACTCTGGACAAGACCGATCGAGCAATTCTGATGGCGATCCAAGCGGATGGCCGTATTACCAACGCGAGCCTGGCCGACGCGGTGGGCTTGACGGAGACGCCTTGCGCGCGGCGCTTGAAGCGGCTCGAGTCCGACGGGTATATCGAGGGTTATCGCGCCCTGCTGTCGAAGCCGGCCCTGCAGGTGGGCGTGACGGCCTTCGTCCTCATGCGGTTCGGCGTGCACGACCGGCGCCTGGCGGACGAGTTCGAGCGCGAAGTCCAGGCTTTGCCTCGCATCGTCGCCTGTCATAACGTCTCGGGCAGCGCCGACTATCTGCTGCACGTCGTCGCGCGCGATCTCGAAGACTACGGCGCGTTCGTGCGCGACGTGCTGCGCGCCTTGCCGGGCGTGACGTCGGTGGAATCCGTTCTATCGCTGCGCGAGGTCAAACGCGACGCGGGCCTGCCGCTGCTTTGAGCGACAAGCCCGCGTCGATAGGACGGCCTGGAGGTCGAACTCGGCTTTAAGCGGCGAGCGCTTGGCGAATGGCCTCGGCCAAATCTCCGGCCGCAAACTTTGCGACGTAGCCCGTGGCGCCGGCGTTTTTGACGTGCGCTTCGTTGGCCGTGCCGGTCAGCGACGAGTGGATGATGACGGGGATGTCGCGCAGGCGCTCGTCGGCTTTGATCTGGCGCGTCAGCATGAAGCCGTCCATCTCGGGCATTTCGAGGTCGGTCAGCACGAGTGCGACCTTGTCGCGCGCCCGAACGCCTTCCTTCTGCGCTTCGGCGGCGATTTTCGTCAGCGTATCCCAGGCTTCTTGGCCCGTCTTCGTGATGATGTACTCGGCGCCGAGGGCGGCGAGGCTTTGTTCGATGAGCTTGCGGGCGAAGCCCGAATCGTCGGCGGCCAGGATCTTGGCGCCGCCGCTCATCCTGACCGACGTGCCCACGTCGGCCGCTTCGACGCTCTTGTGCTGAGCCGGGAAGACGTCGCGCAGCACCTGTTCGACATCGACCACCTGCGCGAGGCGCGAATCGCCGGTATTACCGTCGATGCGGGCGATGCTCGTGACCGAGTTGCCGCCGGCCGATCCTTCGGCCGACAGCACTTGATTCCACTCGAGACGCACGATGTCGTCCACTTCCTCGACCGCAAACGCTTGCGTCGAGCGGGCGAACTCGGTGACGAGCAAGATGTTCAGGCCGCGTGTCGGGTTGCAACCCATCAGCTTCGGCAAGTCGATGACGGGGATGATTTGGCCGCGAATGTCGACGGCGCCGATCATGTGCTCCGAGGCGCCCGCGATCGGGGTGATCGTCGGCATCGTCATGATTTCGCGAACCTTGAAGACGTTGATGCCGTACAACTCGTGCGAGTCGTCGTTCCCGGGCGCGGCACCGAGCCGGAACAGCAGGAGCTCGAACTTGTTGGTGCTCGTCAGGTTGGTGCGTTCGTCGATCGAGTGATGATCAGCGGCCATCGAAATTTCCTCTTCGGGTTGCGCCCGTGTGTGGCGGTTGCACCCTGGGCGCGGGGCGCGGCCGTCGATGCTCGGGCTGTACCGCTGATAACGGCGCGCCAACAGGAAAATTAATACGAGGTTCGCGTTTCCCCCGAGAAAACTATTAAGTTCTCCGAAACATCTGACGTTATATAGCGGATGGGCTGTCACGCGATGGACCCGTCCGACTACAATCGCCACGTCAGCTTTCGACCCCACGACGCGATTTTTTTCCATGATCGATGCTCAAGCGTCCGGACTGCCGCGAATAGAAAGCGCCTTCCAGCCCGTGCTGTCGCTGGCTCACGGCGCGGCCGTCGGATATGAGGCGCTGCTTCGCGCGACCCACGACGAGGCGTCTTGCTCGCCCGAGCAAGCGTTCGCCGTGGCGCGACGCTCCGGGCGCTACGGCGAATACGAGCGTGCCTGCACGCGGCACCACGTGCGGCGCTTCGTCCGCTTCGCCGGGGATGAAAGCGTCTTGTTCGTCAATCTGCATCCGGACGTGCTCGTCGATCCGGTCCATGGGCCGGCGCTCGTCGACGACCTGCTGGCGAGCGGGGTCATGCCCGGGCGTGTCGTCATCGAGATCCTCGAGGCGAGGCAGGAAACGCCATCGGCGCTGATCGGCGCCGTCGAACGGCTCCGGAGCCACGGCTTTTTGATCGCGCTCGACGATTTCGGCGCGGGCCTGACCAATCTGGGCCGCGTCTGGGATTTGCGGCCCGACGTCGTCAAGCTCGACCGCGAATTGATTTGTAAGGCAGTTTCCAGCTATCGGAATGCGCGAAGCCTGCTGCGCCTCGTCGATCTGTTGCACGACATCGGCACGTTCATCGTCGTGGAAGGGATCGAGACGGAGGACCAAGCGAGGCTGAGCGTCGATTGCGATGCCGACTTCGTCCAGGGCTATTATTTCGGGCGGCCGACGATTGAAGTCGAGGCGGCAGCGGCGCTTACCGGCATCCCGACGGCCGGGCTCGACGCCCAACTCATGGATGCGCGCAAGCTGCGCCGCGTCGGCGATCTGGACGAGTTGGCGCCGTACCGGCGCGCGTTCGGCATGTTCCGCGACGCCTGGTGCGCCGGCGTTCCGGTGAACGAGGCCGCGCGGCATTTTCTGGCATGCGAATGGGCGCTGCGCGTGTTCGTGCTCGACGATACGGGCAAGCAGGTCGGCGAGAACATCGAGGCGAGCCGGCACGACGACCGGCGGCGTGCCACCTTCCCGCTATTGGCGCGCAGCACGGGGGCGAACTGGTCCAAACGGGCCTACTTCCGCGATGCGCTCGTCCGCCCGGGCGAGACGATCGTCAGTGAACCGTATATGTCGTCGAGCTCCAAGAATCTTTGCGTGACGTTGTCGGCGCATGTCAACGTGGCGGGGCGCGGCTTCGTCCTTGGCGCGGACCTATTGTTCGAAGGCTTGTGCCATACGCTTGCCTGACGGCATAGCGGGTTGCGCGTTGTCCGCTCGCCCGCGCCGGTTAGCACGTTGATGCGTCATGCTCGATGCGCGAGGCAAAGCCGTGCAGCCTCCCTTTCCGCGGCGGTCAAATCGGCCGCGAATTCGAACTTGCTTGCAATCAACGTGGCCGCGCATGCGCCGTTGCGAAACGCAATGCGATTGCCGACCCATGCGGGGACCTTCTCGCCGGGCAGGATCGTGCCGACGATGTTGAGCGGATCGGCCGCGCATACGCAGACGAACTGTCCATCCGGTTCGCGCTTGCGCACCTCGCGCAGCAAAGCGAGCGCCTCGGGCAGCGCGAACTGATCGCCCGATAGCGCGTTCACGAACCGTCCGCCGCGTATTTGGCCTCGCGCTTCCATTCGATGAAACACGTGCAGCAGATCGCGCCAACGCGGCAGCCATGCCGCCTCGCGCTCGAGCAATTGCCAAAACACGACGCCGTAGCGGCGCAACAGGGCCATCGCGACGTGCTCGATCGTGTCCGGCGACAGCGTCTGCGTGCTTGCGCGCGATGCCGGCGATGGCCTGTCGGAGGCCTGCGTCGTTTGCGGGTCCGATGACGGCGATCGATCCGAGACGGTGGGCCGTCGCAGCAATGCCCAACGCCCCGCGTCCTGCATCCCGCCGATGAACGCGCCGCGATGCATCGCTCGCCGAGTCATGACGCGTCCACTGCGCTGGCGCGCGACGGCAGGCGCGATGAGGGCGCGCAGTCCGGCAAAGCCGTCGGCGTTGACGAGTCCGGCCGCGACGAGTTCGCCGAGCGCGGCTTCGATCTCGAGCGGTAGCGCGCGCACTTCAGCCGCCAATTCATCGAAGAACATGGCGCCATGCCGCGTCAGCGCATCGAAGAGCGCTTGAGCGCGAGGCGATAGCGCATCCGATGCGGGCGCTTGAGCCGCGCGGCAATCGGCGAGCGCGTGCCATGTGGGCAAAGCGCGCCGCGGCAGCAGGACGATCGGCGTCGTTCGCACCGGCGCCGCGGCGCTGCGCCCGTCTGCGGCGAGGCGGGCCCAGACGAACTGGCCCGATCGGCACAGCTCGTCGAGCGTGCTGCCGGCGTAATCGCGCAGGCGCGCCGGCAAGATCTCCTCTTCCCAAGCGGCCGCCGCTGCTTCGAAGCCTTCGAGTTGTTCGAGCGTGGCTGCGAGCGCGTCGCGACCCATTCCGCGCGCACCGGGTGCAAGGCGCTGCCATTCGATCAGATAGCGCACGAACTCGGCCCGTTCCACGGGTTCGATTTCGCGGCGCAGCCGCTTGATCGTGTAGCGATGAATGCGCGCGAGCAAATGGCGTTCGCACCACTCGTCCTGCGTGGCGCCGGGACTGAAGCGGCCGCGCATCGCATAGCCTTCGCTTTCGAGCGTCACGAGCGCGGCGGCGACGCTCGACGCCGGCAGCGCGAGCGCGCGCGCGATCGTGGGCACGGGCTCGGGGCCGAGGCCGGACAGTCGCGCACGCAGTACGTCGACGAGCGCTGCTTCGTCCTTCCACGCTTCGTCGAAGCCCTTCGGTGCGACGAGGCGCGGCGCGAACGCGGCGTCGGGATAGACAGCGCGCAAGCACGCCAAACGTTCGACGGGCAACCACAGTGCTTCGTCTTCGGCGATCTGCATGCGTGTCGCGCGTCCGGATCGAGCGAGCGCGTCGAGCCATCCGAGCCAGCCTTCCTGTACGCGCGCTTCGGTTTCGTCGATGCAGGCGAGCCCCATCAATGCCTCGTGCATTTCGTCGGCGTTGCGGGCTTGCGGCCACGCTTCGTTGCGCACGGCTTCGATCGCGTCGGCATCGAGCGCGCCGAGATCGGATGCGGCCTCGGGATTGCTCCAGCGCCGGGACAACACCGCTTGCGTGCGGCGTTCTTCGAGCGGCGCGTCGTCGAGAAAGGCATAGGGGCGCGCATTGAGGATCTCGGCGGCGAGCGGCGAGGGCGCCGACAGCTCGCGCGTGACGAGTGCGACGTCGCCGCGCTCGATGCGCCGCAGCAGCGCGAGCCATCCCTCGCAGTCCATCGCTTCGTGCAGGCAGTCGTCGACGGTTTGATCGACGAGCGGATGATGCGGCAATTCGCGCTCGCCGACGATGTTTTCGAGGCACGCCACCTGATCGGGAAAGACGGCGGCGAGCAAGTCTTCGCTCTTCATACGCTGCAACTGCGGCGGCGTTTTGCGACCGCCCGTGAAGCGCGGCAGCGCGAGCGAAGTGACGGCGTTCCAGCGCCAGCGCACGTTGAAAAGCGGCGCGTCGAGCAATGCTTGAATCAAGACATGCTCGGCGCTGTTCGAATGCAGGAAGCGCCACACTTCGTCGAGCGCGAAGCTGTGACTACCCGTCAGCGACAACACGATTGCGTCTTCGGTCGCGGCAGCCTGAAGCTCGAAGTTGAACGTTCGACAGAACCGCTTTCTCAGTGCGAGGCCCCAAGCGCGATTGATGCGGCTGCCGAACAGCGAATGAACGACGAGCTGCGTGCCGCCCGATTCATCGAAGAATCGCTCCATGACGAGCGCGCGTTGGGTCGGCAATACCGAGAGCGCCGCCTTCGCGCGCGCGAGATAGTCGACGATTTGACGGGCGGCGCTTTCGTCGATCGCCAAATCGTCCATCAGTACGCGGACGACATGCGCATGCATGGGCGGGGACGCGTGCATGGGATCTTCATCGCGCGATGCCGGCAATCGCTTAGGACTGCCGAGCAATTCGTCGACGCGAGCTCTGAGCCGCGAGACGGCTGCTGATAATTCATCGCTGCGCCCGGGCGCCTCGCCGAGCCAGAACGGAATATTCGGTGCTTGCCCTTGCGCATCGACGACGCGTACGCGTCCAGGCTCGACGCGCACGATCTTGTAGGACGTGTTGCCGAGCTGGAACACATCGCCGGCCAGGCTCTCGACGGCAAAGTCTTCGTTGACGGTTCCGATGTTCAAGCCTTGCGGCTCGAGCAGCACGGCATAGTCGGCGTTGTCGGGAATCGTGCCGCCGGAGGTGACGGCCGTCATCTTGCCGCCGCGGCGGCCGCGCAGCGTTCCGTTGACGACGTCGCGATGGATGTAGGCGCCGCGCGGGCCGTGACGGCTCGTGTAGCCTTCGGCCAGCATGCGCAAGACGGCATCGTATTGCGCGCGCGTGAGATCGGCATAGGGCGCCGCCCGTTTGACGCAGGCGAACAGCGCGTCTTCGCTCCACTCTGCACAAGCCACCTCGGCGACGATCTGCTGCGCGAGCACGTCGAGCGGCGCCTGCGGTATCGTCAGCGCATCGAGTTCGCCGCGTCGCACGCAATCGATGAGTGCCGCGCATTCGACGAGGTCATCGCGCGAGGTGGGGAAAAGCCGCCCCTTCGGCATGCCGCCGACCTGATGCCCCGAGCGTCCGACACGTTGCAGGAACGGGGCGATCGCGCGCGGCGAGCCGAGCTGACACACGAGCTCGACGTCGCCGATGTCGATGCCGAGCTCGAGCGACGCGGTTGCGATCAGCACGCGCAGCGCACCGCGCTTCAACCGCTGTTCGGCATCGAGCCGATGCTCCTTCGCCATGCTGCCGTGATGGGCGGCCACGGCGTCCTTGCCCAAGCGATCGGTTAAGTGACGGGCCGCGCGCTCGGCCATGCGCCGCGTATTGACGAAGACGAGCGTCGTCGCATGCGCGCTCGCGAGTTCGGCAAGCCGATCATAGACGCGCTCCCACACTTCGTTGGCCATGACCGCTTCGAGCGGTACGGGCGGCAACTCGAGCGCGAGATCGCGTTCGCGATGATGGCCGACGTCGACGATCGCGCAGCGCGCCGCCTCGCTCGTACCGACGAGAAAGCGCGCAACTGCTTCGATGGGTTTTTGCGTGGCGGACAACCCGATGCGCGGCAGTTGCCGTTTGCATAGCGCATCGAGCCGTTCCAGCGAGAGTGCCAAATGCGCGCCGCGCTTGCTGCCGGCCATTGCATGAATCTCGTCGACGATGACGGTGCGCGTGGTCGCGAGCATGCGTCGCCCCGAATCCGATGACAGCAGCACGTAGAGCGATTCCGGCGTCGTCACGAGGATATGCGACGGCCGTCGTTTGAGCGCATTGCGTTCTTGTTGAGTGGTGTCACCCGTACGGACAGCCGTGCGAATGTCGATGCGCGGCGAGCCGAGCCGCGCGAGCGCTTCGCCGATGCCCGCCAGCGGCCGCTCGAGATTGGCGTGAATGTCGTTCGACAGCGCTTTGAGCGGCGAGACGTAGACGACGAGCGTCTCGTCGGGCAGTGCGCCCCCATGAGCGAGGCCCTCGCGCACGAGTTCATCGAGCGCCCATAGGAATGCCGTCAGCGTCTTGCCCGACCCGGTGGGCGCGGCGACGAGCGTCGATTTGCCGCGGCGGATAGAGGGCCACGCGCGTATTTGCGCGTCGGTCGGCGCGGCGAACGCCGATTCGAACCACGCGGCAACAGCCGGATGAAACGTGGTGAGCGGGCGGGCGCTGGACGGGGCATTCATGGCATCGCTCTACCGTTCGCGCGGAAACATGTCGAGGCTGGCGGCATAGGTCGATAGGTAGATGAGCGGCGCGACGACGAGCAACGCGACGCCGAGCGTCAGCACGCAAGCGAGCATCAACCCGGACACGATGAGCCCGTAGACGAGCGAGGCGGCTCCATTGCGCCACGTCGCCGCGAAACTCGCGCGCAGCGCATCGGCCGGCGTGGCGCCGTTCAGCACGATGAGGGCGGGCGCGAGCCAAAGCGCCATCGTGCCGAGCAGCGCGGCGGTGGAATAGAGGACGCCGGCGATCAATGCGAGCACGGAGCTGGTGTTCGACGCACCGCCAAACGCGAGCAAGCGTAACGCACTCGACGCCCGATCGCCCGTCAGGTCGCAGACGATCGCTATCAGCAGCGCGAACACGGCCGCCGCGAACAGCGGCTGAAAGCTCGTGCGGATGCCGCGCAGCACGTCGGCCAGGCGTACCGAGCCCGTCGTGCGACAGTGATCGGCGGCACAAATCATGCCTCCGGTCCACAGCACGGTGAAGACCGCGGTCAGATCGCTCGCGTAAGGCAGTTCGTAGAGCACGGCTGTGACGAGCAGATCGATGAGGCCGAGCAGGATCCACGTGCCCGGACATTGCTGAAACAGCGTCCAGCCCTCTGCGATCCATCGTGAACCTTGACGGGCGGCGACCGCACGCATATGCATGTAGAGACACTCCGAAGTGAAAGAAAGTCGAAGAGGGGCGAGCCGCACCGCAATTATCGCCCGGTTGGTCGGAGTGGGCCGGGAATCGGCGCTGTCCGCGCGGATGGCGGCGCGCAGGCCGGCTCCGGGCTTTGCGGTTGGGCCGAAATCCTACGCGATTGCCGGATTTCGGAATGAAAATGCGCGTGCTATAAGCGGCAAATCGGTCATTTTGACCGTAGAGACGACCACGGAGGATAGCCAATGAATACGATAAGTCGAATTGGAATGTCGGCCCGCATCGCCGGATCGATCGCGGCATTGACCGTCTCGCTCGGGTTTGCCCCGAGTACGCCGGCCTTTGCGAAGACGGGCCCGCAGCAGCCGGTGCTGTCGGCATCGGCGATGGCCGTGGCCGACGAGTTCAGCGCCGACGCGGCCGAGCGCATCTTCAAAGAAGGCGGCAACGCGGTCGACGCCGCGGTGGCCGTGGCGTTTACGCTCGCCGTGACCTATCCCGAGGCCGGCAACATCGGGGGCGGCGGCTTCATGACGCTCTACGTGAACGGCAAACCGTACTTCATGGACTACCGCGAACGGGCGCCGCTCGCCGCGACGAAGGGCATGTACCTCGATAAGGACGGCAACGTCATCAAGGGCATGAGCCTCGTCGGCATGCGCGCCGTCGGCGTGCCCGGCACGGTCGAGGGCATGTGGGAGGTGCAAAAGCGTTTCGGCAGGCTGAAGTGGAAACAAGTGCTCGCGCCGGCGATTCGCTATGCGCGCGATGGTTTCGACGTCAGCGAGCAGTTGCAGCAACGCCGGGACAACTCGGCGAAGGACTTCGGCGACAAGACCAACTTCGGCCGATACTTCGGGCAACTCAAGGCCGGCGAGACCTTCAAGCAGCCTGAAATGGCCGCAACGTTGACGCGCATTGCCGATCAAGGCGCAAAAGGATTCTACGAGGGCAAGACGGCCGACCTCATTGCCGCGGCGATGAAGGCGCGCGGCGGGCTCATTACGAAAGAGGATTTGCGCGAGTACAAGGCCGTGTGGCGACAGCCCGTCGAGGCGAACTGGAACGGCTACCGTGTGATTACGGCGCCGCCGCCGAGTTCGGGCGGCGTCGGGCTCGTGCAGTTGCTGAAGATGAAGGCCGATTTGAAGGACGATTTCACGGGTGTCGCGTTGAACTCGGCGCAGTACATTCATCTCGTCGCCGAAATCGAGAAGCGTGTGTTCGCCGATCGTGCGCAGTATCTCGGCGATCCCGACTTCTACAAAGTGCCGGTTGCGCAATTGATCGACGATGCCTATCTCGCCAAGCGCGCGGCCGAGGTCGATCCGCAGAAGCCGTCGGATACGAAGTCGGTGCAACCGGGGCTTGGCACGTCGATGCCTGAGAAGGCTGAAACGACCCACTTCTCGATCATCGATAAATGGGGCAATGCCGTCTCGAACACGTACACGCTGAACGGCTATTTCGGTTCCGGGGAAGTCGTGGACGGCACCGGCATTGTCCTGAACGATGAAATGGACGATTTCTCGGCGAAGCCCGGCGTGGCGAACATGTTCGGCGTGGTCGGCAGCGATGCCAACGCGATCGAGCCGAAGAAGCGGCCTTTGTCGTCGATGACACCGACGATCCTGACGAAGGACGGCAAGGTGGCGATGGTGATCGGCACGCCCGGCGGCTCGCGCATCTTCACGTCGATCTTCCAAGTCATCACCGATGTCTACGACTTCAATATGCCGCTGTCCGATGCCGTGGCGGCCATGCGCTTTCATCATCAGTTGCTGCCGCCCAATACGATTTTCTGGGAACCGTACAAGCCGATCGAAGGCGAGCTCGCGACAGAACTGGAAGCGAAAGGCTATGTGTTGAAAGGACAAAGCTTCAACGGCGACATCCAAGTCATCAAGGTGGACGGCGGGACGCCCGAGGCCGTGGCCGATCCGCGCGGCCGTGGCGTGACGCGCATCGTCCAGTGATCGTGCAATAAGTTCAGGAAACGGCCGCGCCCGCCAAGTAGCGGCGCGGCCGAGCAGTGTCATCGAAAACCGCTTAAAGTGGAGCGCTTGCGGCGAGGCGCAAGCGCGCCGCGATGCGGGCCGATTCCTTGCTGGCCGACACCCACCCTGGACTGGAGCGATACGATGAGCATCGCCGTACCTGGCTTGCAGCAGGCTTACGATGAAGTTCGACACTACAGCCTCGCGCTCGCCGCGCCGCTTTCGGCAGAAGATCAGAGCGTACAGTCGATGCCCGACGCGAGCCCGACGAAATGGCACCTCGCGCATACGACATGGTTTTTCGAAACGGTCGTGCTAGGCGCCCACGTGCCGGGGTATCGGCCGTTCGACGAGCGCTACGCCTATCTTTTCAATTCGTACTACGAAGCATTGGGCCCGCGCCACGCGCGTCCGCACCGGGGGCTGCTCACGCGGCCTTCATCGCAAGAGGTGCGCGCCTATCGGCGTTACGTCGACGAAGCGATGTCGGCGCTGCTCGATACGGCAGATGCCGAGCTTTTGGCGCGCGTCGAGCCGCTCGTGACGCTAGGCTTGCATCACGAGCAGCAGCATCAAGAATTGATCCTGACGGATATCCTTCACGCGTTTTCGTGCAACCCTTTGATGCCGGCCTACCATTGCGCGCACGTCGAAGCGGTATCGAAGCCGAAGCGCGCGCAGCCGATCGAATGGCTACGGCAAACGGGCGGTATCGTCGGCATCGGTCACGATGGCAACGGCTTCGTGTTCGATAACGAAGGGCCGCGGCATGAATACCTGCTGCGTTCTTACGACATTGCGCACCGGCTCGTCACGTGCGGCGATTATGCGGCCTTCATCGCCGACGGCGGCTATGCGCGCCCTGAGTTGTGGCTGTCGGACGGCTGGGCCGCCGTGCAACGCGAAGGATGGACGGCCCCGATCTACTGGATCGGCGACGAGCGTGGCGAATGCGGCGAACGCGTCGAACGAGAAGGCGATGGGAACTGGCGTGTATTCGGACTGTCTGGATTGCAGGCGCTCGATGCCGATTCGCCGGTTTCGAACCTGAGCTTTTACGAAGCGGCCGCCTACGCCGAATGGGCGGGCGCCAGGCTGCCGACCGAATTCGAGTGGGAAGCGGCGTTCGATACGCCGGGTATCGAACAGATGACGGGACACGTTTGGCAGTGGACGCGCTCGTCCTACGACCCCTATCCGGGTTTTCGTCCATTGCCCGGCGTAGCGGCCGAATACAACGGCAAGTTCATGGTTGGGCAGCAAGTGCTGCGCGGCGGCAGCAGTGCGACGCCACCGGGGCATACGCGCCGCACCTATCGCAACTTTTTCCCGCCGGCTGCGCGCTGGCAATTGACGGGAGTACGCCTTGTACGAGACAACTGACGCATCCGCGCTCACGGGCGCAGCGCCCCCGCGAGGCGTACGGGTCGATCGGGACGACAACGACAACGGGAACGACAACGCGTTTCGCCGCGATCTGCTCGCCGGTTTGTCGAAGACGCCACGCAGCATCGCCCCGAAGTACTTCTACGATGCCGAAGGCTCCGCGCTGTTCGATCGCATTTGCGAGTTGCCCGAGTACTATCCGACGCGCACGGAGCGGCACATCCTCGAGCGGCATGGACGCGAGATGGCCGAAGTCGTCGGGCCGCACGCCGACATCATCGAATTCGGCGCGGGCTCGCTCGAGAAAATCCGCATTCTTTTGCACTCGTTCGGCGCACGCGCGTTGCCCCGGCGCTATTTCCCGATCGACATTTCGGCCGCGCACTTGGAGGCGGCCGCATCGCGATTGCACGCCGATTACCCGTGGCTGCAGGTGCGGCCGATCGCGGCCGACTATATGAAAGAAGCGCAATTGTCGGGGCTCGACGCATCGACGGGCCGCCGAGTGGGTTTCTTTCCGGGCTCGACGATCGGCAATTTCGACGCGGACGAAGCGATGGCGTTCTTGCAGCTCGCCGCGCGTGTACTCGAGGGGGGCGGGTTGCTCGTCGGCGTCGATCTCGTCAAAGATCCGCAAACGCTGCATCGCGCCTATAACGACGCGCAAGGCGTGACGGCGGCGTTCAATATGAATTTGCTGCGGCGAGCTAACGCGGAGCTATCGGCCGATTTCGATTTGCGCGAGTTCGGGCATTACGCGTTTTACGATCCGCGCAAGTGCCGGATCGAAATGCATCTGGTGAGTCGATGTGCGCAGACCGTGCATGTCGCGGGGCGCGATTTCAGCTTTGACGAAGGGGAAAGCCTTCATACGGAGAACTCGCACAAGTTCACGATAGAGGGCTTTCGCAAGCTGGCCGTTTCAGCGGGCTTTCGGCCGGGCCCCGTTTGGACCGACGATGCGCAGTTGTTCAGCGTGCATTGGCTCGAAAGCCCGGAGGGCGGAATGGGTGCGTCGTAGGCGACGCTCGGCTCGAGACTACTTGCCGCTGGCTGTGGCCAGCCCTTGACGCAGCAGGTCGTCGAGCAGCCCCGACATGCCTTCCGGATGAACGGCGGCGCGCTCTTTCAGCGCGGCGACGAGTTCGCCGTCGAGCTTGCATGCGAACGGCACGAGCCCTTTGGCCTGGTCGAGCTTGCGTTGCTCGCGGCGATTGGCCGGCGCCTCGGCCGCGCTTTTGCCGAAGCGCTCCGACTGTGCCTGTTTCATCGACTGGGTCAGCTTCAGCGCCTTGTTCTTTTCAAGGTCGAATTTCTTCATTGCCATGGGACATGTCCTGCGGTTGGAATCGATCAGCGCGTATTGTACGCAGTCCTAACGAAGGCGCCGGCGAACCGGCAGCCGTTCATCGCTTTGCGGCTCGCCGGTCGGCTTGAATCAACCGTGCCAAGTGCCGCACGAGCGGCACGAACAACGATTCCGACGTATTGCCGTAACCGAGCACGAGCCCGTTGTCCTCGGGCAGGGGGCGCAGTGCAAAGCGCGACAGCGGCATCGGCGCCATGTCGAACGCGCGGGCGGCTTCGGCGATGCGTACGTCGGAACAATCGGGGGGAAGCTTGAGCGTCAGATGCATGCCGCTGTCGCCACCGGCAACGAAGTAGGACGCATCGAAATAGTGCTCCAGCGCCGCACGCAACCTATCTTGACGCCGCCTGTAAAGGCGGCGCATTCGCCCGAGATGGCGGCTGAACTGTCCGCTTTCGATAAACTCGGCCAACGCGAGTTGTTCGTAGCGATGACCGCCGCGAAGGGTTTCCGTCAGCAACGGTGCCGCCTTGGCGGCCAATGCTTCCGGTAGTACGACGAACCCCAAGCGTAGCGAAGGAAACAGCGTCTTGCTGAACGTACCGACATAGAGCACGGGTGCGTGAGGCACGAGCCCCTGCATGGCGCCGACGAGTTCGCCCGAATGCCGGAACTCGCTGTCGTAGTCGTCTTCGACGATCCACGCGCCGTGCTTCTGCGCTTTGCCGATCAAGTCGAGCCGGCGCGACGCCGTGAGCACGCTTCCGGTCGGATATTGATGGGAGGGCGTGGTGTAGATGAGGCGCGGTGCTTGCGCTTTCCAGACGCGGTCGGGGGCGTTCAATCCGTTGCCGTCGACACGCATCGGCACGACGTCGAGGTCGCCGCAAAGCATGGCTGTTTTCGCGCCGCGGTAGCCGGGATCTTCCACCCAGGCCGTTTCTCCGGGATTCGTCACGAGCCGAACGCACAAGGACAACGCTTCTTGCGCGCCCTCCGTGATGACGACTTGCTCGGGCTCGCAACGCACCCCGCGAGCGACGGCGAGGTGACGCATGATCGCGATGCGCAGCGCTGCTTCCCCCTGCGGATTGCCATACCAGAGTGCCGCTGTACCCGCTTGCCGCACGGCACGATCGAGCGCGTTTTTCCACGCGTTCAGCGGGAATCGCGCAAGCGCCGGCACGCCGGGCCGCAGCGGGAGGTTTTCCGCCGCATCGAACGAACTTTCGCGGACGCGAGCGGTACGCTCGGCAACGTCGGGCGCGGCCGCTTGCCGCGGCGTGCGAGAGTGGCTCGCGGGCCGTTCGAGCAGGCTGACACGCGTTCCCTGGCGGCTAAGCGCGATATACCCCTCCGCCCCAAGCGACTCGTACACCGCGGTGACGCTATTGCGCGAAATACCGAGTGCGGTGGCAAGGGCGCGCGACCCCGGCAATCGGCAGCCGGACAGCAAACGGCCCTCCAAGATCGCGCTGCGAATGCGCTGGTGCAACTGTCGCTGCAAGGACGCGCCGCTTCGATCTCTGAGGAGCGGCGTTTCGAGCAAAAGGTCCAGCACCGGGCTGGCGCTTTCATCGGAGGCTGAGGCTGACATGCGGAAAGTCCGCTCCATAAAGGGCAATGCCAATCGTGGCACCATCGAATTCGGTGCTTGTGGCTCTTTTATATGGGCCACGGCGATTTTAAAGTTTTCCCCACACGACGCAAATCGGGAGATGCCATGTCCACCTTGACCAACGAATACGGCCAGCCCATCGGCGCCCCCGTGCTGGGCTGGTCCGCTCGCCCCTTGCCGAGCGCGGTGACGCTCGAAGGAACCTATTGCCGGCTCGAACCGTTGAATGCGGAGCGGCATGCGGATGAACTCTATGCCGCTTATCGCGCGGCAGCCGATGGGCGCGACTGGACTTACCTCGCCGTCGGCCCCTTCGACGATCCGCAGGTTTACCGGCGCTACGCCGAGGCCGCGGCACGCAGTACCGATCCGAGGCACTACGCGGTCATCGACGGTAAGACGGAAAAGGCGGTCGGCACGTTGGCGCTGATGCGCATCGAGCCCGCGCATGGCGTGATCGAGGTGGGTCATGTGACGTTTTCGCCGCTGCTCAAGCGCACGCCCGTTTCCACGGAAGCGCAGTTCTTGCTGATGTCGTACGCGTTCGACGAGCTTGGGTATCGTCGCTACGAATGGAAATGCGATAGCCTCAACGCACCGTCGCGCGCAGCGGCGCAGCGGCTTGGCTTCACGTTCGAAGGCGTCTTTCGGCAGATCGTGGTGTACAAAGGCCGCAGCCGCGATACGGCATGGTTTTCCATCATCGACACCGAGTGGCCGATGCTGCGGCGAGCATTCAAGGCATGGCTCGCGGCGGAGAATTTCGACGAGCAAGGTAGGCAGCGTGTGTCGTTGATCGATCTGCGCAGGCGGTTTTCGTAACCCCCGGCGACCGCCTTCCACGAAATCGCATGCCTCTTGCGAAACGTTGCCGCCGCGCGGGGATGATGCGGCAGCATTGCAACCCTAGCGCCATCTCAATGATTTAAGGGAAAACACCGAGCCAGCTTTCGTGTTTCGCGAAAGCTGGTTGCGCCATTTTTGCATTCTGCCTCCCGAGGGTCGTGCCGATAATCGGCCGTCATAGAGCGCTCTCGAATGCCTAGCGCCCATTCCCATCCGGAGGAGACATGAAATCTGATTCTCGTAGTCACGAGCTCGCTGCCGATACGGCGATGCAGTCGATGCAGCCCATCGGCGTTGCGCCAAGTTCATCCGATCAATCTCGTGTCAAGGGCGATGCAGAAGCGCGCGCTGGCGCATCGACGTCTGTCGAGAAGTCGGCGGAGATTGCCGCCCGTTTCGATCGACTGCCGCCTTCGCGCACGGTCTGGACGATGGTGATTCTGCTTTCCCTCGGCGGCATCTTCGAGTTCTACGATTTGTTCTTCACCGGCTATGTCGCGCCCGGGATGATCCATTCAGGCCTGTTCAAACCCGAGTCGCTAGGGTTTTTCGCGGCGCTTGGGCCGCTCAAGGTCGCTGGCTTCGGCACCTTCGTGTTCTCGACGTTCATCGGGCTATGGGTCGGCGCACTCGTGTTCGGCCAGATCGCGGACCGCTTCGGACGGCGAATGATCTTCACGTGGTCGTTGATCTGGTACATCGTCTGCACGGCCATCATGGCGTTTCAGACCACCGGCTTGTTACTCAATCTCTGGCGCTTCGCGGCAGGCATCGGCATCGGCATCGAACTCGTTACGATCGACACGTATATCTCCGAGCTGATTCCGAGCGGCGAGCGTGGGCGCGCCTACGCGGTGAACCAGGTCATCACGTTTTCCGCCGTGCCGGTAGTGGCGTTTCTCGCCTATATCCTCAAGGACACGCAGCCGTTGGGGCTCGACTATTGGCGCGTCGTGATCTTGATCGGCTCGATCGGCGCGGCCGTGGTTTGGTTCCTGCGGCGCAACATCCCCGAAAGCCCGCGCTGGCTGGCGCACCACGGGCGGCTCGCGGAGGCTGAACGGATCGTCGCCGACATCGAGCGGCGCGTAGCGGCGGAAAAAGGCATCACGCTCGCCACCCCGCAAAAAATTCAGCCGGAGAAAGGCGGCGCAGGGTCGCTGGTCGAGGCGTTGCGCCCGCCGTACCTGAAGCGCACGGTGATCCTGTCGATCTTCAACATGGCGCAGGTGATCGGCTTCTATGGGTTCGCCGCGTGGGTGCCGACGCTGCTGGTGAGTCGCGGCGTGCACGTGACGGCGAGCCTTGCGTATGCGTTCGTGATCGCGTTGGCCAATCCGTTCGGACCGATGCTCGGCGTGTGGTTCGCCGACAAGATCGAGCGCAAGACGCAGATCATCTTGAGCTTGTTGACGATGGGCATCGTGATCGTCTTGTTTTCGCAAGCGTCGTCAACGCCTCTGCTGATCGCGCTCGGCGTCCTGTTCACATTGGCGGCGAACGTGATGTCGTACGCCTATCACGGCTATCAAGCCGAACTGTATCCAACCCGTATCCGCGCACGGGCGATCGGCTTCGTCTACTCGTGGAGCCGCCTCGCCGCGGCATTCGCGGGGCTCGTCATCGGCATTCTGTTGCACGGCTATGGCGTACAGGGCGTTGCGGCGTTCATCGGTGTCTCGATGCTGGTCGCGATCGCGATGACGCTGCTTGGACCACGCACGCAGGGCCTTGCGCTGGAGAAGATCAGTCGCTGAGCGCATGGCGCATCGATCGTGACGAATGCATCAATGCGGCGACGCGTGCGTGGAGCGCAGAAAAATGAAACTCACCTTTTCGCAGAAGCTGTGGCTTCCGCTCGTTCTGAGCGTCGTGTGCTTCGTGCTTTTTTCGATGACCGACGCTTACCGCAGCCGCGCGATTCGTCTCGAAGAACGCAAGTCCGACCTCGTGCATGCGACGGAACTCGCGATGTCGACGATCAAGACCTTCGCCGGCCAGGCCGCGGCCGGCAAGATCACGACCGACGAAGCGAAGCGGCGCGCGATCGACGCGATTCGCAACATGCGATACGCAGGAGGGAGCGGCTACTTCACGATTCTCGACACGAGTGGCGTCGTGTTGATGCATCCGATCAAGCCTGACATGCAGGGCAAGGACATGCGCGGGCTCACGGACCCCAACGGCGTGCGCGTCTTTCAAGACATACTCGATCAGATCGCGCGTGACGGGCACGGCTTTACGCGCTTCTCGTTCGGCAAACCCGGCGTAACCGGCGTCTTTCCGAAAATCGCCTATAACGACGCTTTTCGCCCGTGGAATTGGATTCTGAGCACGGGCATGTACATCGACGACATCGACGCAGCATTTCGCGCGACCCTATACGAGAGTCTGGGCTTTCTCGCTGCTGTCTGCACGTTGTTGGGCGTCGTCTTTACTCGCATCAACCGGGCTCTGCTCAGTTCGCTGGGCGGTGAGCCCGCCTACGCGGCACGAGTGGTCATGCGGATCGCAGACGACGATTTGACGGCGGCCGTCGAGACGGCACCGCACGACAGCGGCAGCCTGCTGTACGCGATGAAGCGGATGCAGGAGCGGTTGGCCTGCACGATTCGTGGCGTTAGAACGTCCGCCGAATCGGTCGCCGTAGCGTCGCGCGAGATTGCGAGCGGCAACGCGGACTTATCGGCGCGGACCGAGCGGCAAGCGGCCGCGCTGGAAGAGACCGCCGCGAGCATGGCGGAGCTGACCGAGACGGTCAAGCGGAACGCCGACCATGCTCGGCGTGCCAACACCCTGGCGGCGCAGGCGACGAGCATGGTCGATGCCGGAAACGACGCAGTCGAGGATATGGTCGGCATCATTGGCAAGATCAGCGAGAGCTCGGTCGAGATCTCGGAGATCACGGGCATGATCGAAGGTATCGCGTTCCAGACCAATATCTTGGCCCTCAACGCCGCGGTCGAGGCCGCGCGTGCGGGCGAGCACGGGCGTGGTTTTGCGGTCGTTGCGTCGGAAGTGCGTAATCTTGCGCAGCGTGCGGCGTCGGCGGCGCGCGAGATCAAGGGCTTGATCGAAGCGTCGACCGCGCTGGTGTCGGACGGATCGAAGCAGGCAGGCAAGGTGGGGGCGACGATGGGGCGAGCGAAGCAGTCGATCGAGCAGGTGGCAAACATCGTCGGCGAAATCGCGGCTGCATCGGCCGAACAAAGCCGCGGCATCGAGCAGGTCAATCAGGCGGTGACGCAGATGGACGAGACGACTGCGCAGAACGCGGCGCTCGTCGAGCAGGCCGTCGCCTCCAGCCGGTCGCTCGAGGAGCAGGCGGCGAATCTGAGAGAGGCCGTGTCGGTATTCAGGCTTGCTTCATTCGCCTGACAGGCATCGTGGTCCTGTTAGGCTTCTACACCCGGGTTTCTATATCCGGGTTTCCATACCTTATACGGCACGCGTACGCCGGGTTCGTCTGCGGGAAAGTCTTTCGTGTTGCGCGAGACGAGCAGCAGCGAATTGACATCCGCGGATGCCCAGACGATCGCATCGGGCAGGCGTATTCGCCGTTGCTTCCGGATCTCTACCGCTCGGCTCGCGATCGAACTGTTCAATGCGATGACCTCGAACGACGAAAGCCAGGTTCGAATCGCAGCCTCGTCGTTTGCCGTCGTGCCGACGAGGACCTCCATCCAGGTGACGATGCTGACGGCGCGGTATTCGTAGCGCGCCAATTCTTTCTTGGCTGCGCCGACGCCGCTCAGATAGTCGATCAGGATGTTGGTGTCGAAAAGTGCTTTCACCATTCCGAACGAAGCTCCTCCTGATATTCGAGACCATCGGCCTTCTTGTGTTTCCACAGGCCGAAAACATCCGCACCGAGCACGCGCTTGTGCGATGCAATATACGCTTCGATCGCGTCGCGAATGATCGCGGCGCGCGGACGCTGTTCCGCTTCCACCAATGCTGTCAGTTCGTGCAATTGTTCCTCCGGCAGATCGACGAGAATTCGGTTCATTTCAATGACTCCACGCATGATATCCGTATCATATATCATCCGGCTCTCATCCAAACGGCCAACGTAGTGCCGGCTTACAGATCCCCTAGTTTTTCTTTGGTCTCCTTCAACTAATCGTCGTTTGTCACCCACCGCGAATGGGCGGATATTCCCTCATCGATTCACGCATCGGCGGCGCCATCGGGCACGGATTGCCGTATAGGTTGCCGTCCGAGCTGCAAGCGGATCTGTTGACTCATTGGAATTTCGGCCGGCTCTTTCGCTGCGGCCACGCCCAAGTACCTCCACCGACCCATACGAAGGAGCACCAGCCAAATGAAGGGTAGAGTGATCGGCCTCGTCATGACGATCGTCTTCGCGACGTGCGCAACCGCGTCGGTCAGCCGCGCGGCCGGCGTCGTAAAGGATCGCGCACAAGACAGCGCAAAAGGCAGCGTGAGAAATGCCGTCGATGCGGTGATCGAACCGCTCATGCGACAAGACGGCATTCACGGCATGGCCGTCGGCATCATCGACGCAGGCAAGCCTTACGTGTTCAACTATGGCGTTGCATCGACCGAAACCGCGCAGCCCGTCAGCGACCGCACGCTGTTCGAGCTCGGCTCCGTCAGCAAGACCTTGACGGCGACGCTCGTATCGTATGCCGACACGAGCGGCGATCTCTCGCTGTCCGATCCGGCGAGCAAATATTTGCCGGCGTTGCGCGGCACGAAGTTCGGCTCAATCGAACTCGTCAATCTCGGCACGCACACGCCAGGCGGCGTTCCGTTGCAAGTGCCCGATTCGATCAAGAGCGAGGCCGATCTCATCGCCTACCTCAAGGCGTGGAAACCGGCCTATGCGCCAGGCACATATCGCACGTATTCGAATCTCGGCATCGGCGTGCTCGGCCTGATTGCCGCGAAAAGCATGGGCGGCGACTTCACGTCGTTGATGCAGCAGCGGCTCTTTCCAGGGCTCGGCATGAAGAGCACCTACATCGACGTTCCCGAGGCACGCATGGCGGACTATGCGCAAGGCTATACGAAGCCGGGCGCGCCGATTCGGATGGCGCCGGGCATGCTGTCGGCGCAAGCCTACGGCGTGAAGACGACGGCTGCCGACGTGCTGCGTTTCATCGAAGCGAACATGAATCCGGCCACGCTCGACGACAAGTGGCAACGCGCGGTGACGAAGACACACACGGGCTACTTCCGAACGGGAGCGATGACGCAGGATCTGATATGGGAGCAGTATGCGTATCCGGTGACGTTGGATGCATTGCTGCAAGGCAATTCGGCGGCCGTCATTCTGAACCCGACGCCGGTGTCGGGCGTGACACCGGCGCAGGCGCCGAGCGAGGACGTATGGATCGACAAGACAGGCTCGACGAACGGCTTCGGTGCCTATATCGCCTTCATTCCGCGAAGGCAGTTGGGGATTGTTTTACTGGCCAACAAGAACTTCCCGATCGATGAACGTGTGCAAGCTGCGTATCGAATTTTGAGCGCACTTGCGTCGGCACGACGGTAACGAGCAGGAATGACGATGAACCGCTATCATTGCGTCCCTTTCGGTTGTGCCGTGGGATTGACGAATGCAACGACAAATACAAGAAAACTTGGGGTTGGCCACGGATCTACTGTTGCATGCTGAAATTGGCACCGTGTCGCATGAGGCGCCTTATATCGTCATGCGCACGCCGAACGCGCCCGACTATTTTTCCGGGAACATGCTCGTCCTCGAAGGGCGGCCCGCGCAAGAGGACCGCCGACGATTGGAGAGCGAGTTCGCGCGACTCGTCGGCGCACCGCCCACGATTGCGCACCGCAGCTTCGCGTGGCCCGAGGAGGAAGGCGCGTCCATCGACCTCGATGAGTATGCCGCTCACGGTTACGACCAATCGATATGCAGCGTACTCGTTGCCGAGAGCCATGCACTGCGTTCGACTGCAATCAACGATGCGGTGCAGGTGAGGCTCTTCGAGTCGGATCGCGATTGGGACGATTGGGCGCGTCTTTCGCTCACGGAAATGCCCGATCCGACGGGCGAAGTGTCCCTTCGATGCGTCCAATTCCAGCGCTCGGCTTATCGGCGCCTGATCGAGCGGCAGTGGGGCAATTGGTGGGGCGCGTTCGTCGACGGAGAACTGGTCGGAAGTTTGGGCTTGTTCTTCTTCGGCCCTATCGGCCGCTTTCAGTCGATCGTCACGCGCGAAGATCAGCGCAACAAGCGTATTTGCCGGACGCTGTTGACGGAAGTCGTCAAGCGCACGGCCGGCGCGCGCGATCGCCTCGTGATCGTTGCCGATGAAACCTATCACGCGATTCGGCTCTACGAGTCGCTCGGCTTCGTGCGGCAGGCGCGCATCGGCAGCCTTTGCCGAGCGCCGAGTCGAGCGCATTCAGGCGCGACGGGCTTGACGGGGGCGCTGATATGATAGCCGCCTATGCACCGACTTCCCGTCGACGATCCGGGCTCGGTTCCGCCGCCCTCGGCGCCTGAGCCGCCGAGCGCAACCGTGCCGATCTCCCTCGTGAAGGTTTTTCTCGCGGGTGCGCAAGCGCGCCCGGAGACGATTCGTCGCTACTTGGATGAGGCGGGCATTGCGCAAGAACTGCTGGCCGAACCGGGCGCACGCGTGACCGAAGAGCAATTTTCGACGTTGTACCGAGCGCTCGCGATTGCACTCGACAACGAGATGCCGGGCTTTTTCAGCCGGCCGCTGCGCAGCGGAACGTTGAAGTTTCTTTGCTTGAGCCTGCTCGATGCGCGTAACCTCGAGACAGCGCTTCATCGCTTCTGCCAGTTTTTCCATATCGTGCTCGATGACTTTCGTCTGGAGTCGCGTCGTACCGGGCCCGTCGCTCAACTGTCGCTGCTTCCGAACCCCGAGTTCCATCGCATCGGCCCGTTGGGGCACGAACTGATGCTCAAACTCGTTCATGGCGTGTCGTCTTGGCTCATCGGCCAGAACATCCCGCTCTTGCAAGTCGATCTCGCGTGCCCGCGGCCCGCTCATGCGCTCGATCATCGTTACTTTTTTTCAGGCCCCGTTCAGTTCGATTGCGACGGTACGATGATGCGCTTCAGCGCGGCGTATCTGGACATGCCGATTCGGCAGAGCAAACGCAACTTGCACAAGTTTCTGGTGCGCGCGCCTGGAGATTGGATCTTCGGTTCGTTCAGCGAACAATTGGTCAGCCATCGTGTGCGTCAATACCTCGCTGCGCAGTTGCCCGACCTGCCCACGATCGAGCAAGCCGCGTCGAACCTGCACTGTTCCGTCCGGACGCTTTGCCGACGCCTGGCGGGTGAAGAGACGACATTTCAGGCATTGAAGGACGAGCTTCGGCGCGACATCGCCATCCAGCGGCTCACCGAAACAGAAGCAACGATCACGAAGATTGCGGGCGACATCGGCTTCGATGACCCCAGCGCCTTTCATCGGGCATTCCGGCATTGGACCGGCAGCACACCGGGGACCTATCGACGTCGGGCCTAGCCTTATCTTGTCCGTAGTCGCTTCGCCGTCCTCGCGCTGGTCCGATCGTGCGATAACGCCAATGTCATGGCCAGATTTGTCAGTAGGTGGGCCGGTTTAGCCAGCCTGCGGCGGCGATTTCTCGCTACGATCTATTCCAAATCATTGCAGCGTGGCCATGTTTGTCATACCGCGCCGCCCTCGTTTCTTTCATTCATTTGGACAGGCCGCCATGAGCTACACCGCCCCGATCAAGGACATGCTGTTCGCGCTGAAGGAGTTGGCCGGGTTGGCCGAGGTTGCCGATCTCCCCGGTTTCGAAGATGCCGGGATCGATACGGCGCAAGCGGTGTTGGAAGAGTCGGCCAAGCTGTGCGAGGAAGTGCTAGCGCCGTTGAACGTCGAGGGCGATCGCAATCCGAGCAGTTGGAAGGAGGGCGTCGTGACGGCGTCGCCCGGCTTCAAACAGGCGTTCCGCCAATTCGTCGAGGGCGGCTGGCAGGGCGTGCAGCATCCCGTGGAATACGAGGGGCAAGGCTTGCCGAAGCTGATCGCGACGCCGTGCATCGAAATGCTCAACGCGTCGAATCTGTCGTTCGCGCTGTGTCCGCTGCTGACCGACGGTGCGATCGAAGCGCTGCTCACGGCCGGCAGCGAAGCGCAGAAGCAGCGCTATGTGCCCAAGCTGATCTCGGGCGAGTGGACGGGCACGATGAACCTGACCGAGCCGCAGGCGGGCTCGGACCTGGCGCTCGTGCGCACGCGCGCCGAGCCGCAGGGCGATGGCACGTACCGCGTGTTCGGCACGAAGATCTTCATCACGTGGGGCGAGCACGACATGGCCGAGAACATCGTCCATCTCGTGTTGGCGCGCACGCCGGATGCGCCTGAAGGCGTGAAAGGGATTTCGTTGTTCATCGTGCCGAAGTTTCTGATCGGGGAGGACGGCGCGCTGGGCGAGCGCAACGACGTGCATTGCGTGTCGATCGAGCACAAGCTGGGGATCAAGGCGAGCCCGACGGCGGTGCTGCAGTTCGGCGACCACGGCGGGGCGCTCGGCTATCTGATCGGCGAGGAGAATCGCGGCCTCGAGTACATGTTCATCATGATGAACGCGGCGCGCTTTGCGGTAGGCATGCAAGGCGTGGCGGTGGCCGATCGGGCGTATCAGAAGGCGGTGGCGTATGCGAAGGAGAGGGTGCAGAGCCGGCCGGTGGACGGCACGGCCAAGCAATCGGTGACGATCATTCATCACCCCGACGTACGCCGGATGCTGGCGACGATGCGCGCGCTGACCGAAGGGGCGCGGGCGCTGGGCTACGTGGCGGCGGCACATAGCGACATCGCGCATCGGCATGCGGACGAGCGCGTGCGCGCCGAGCATCAAGCGATCTACGAATACTTGGTGCCGATCGTGAAGGGGTGGAGCACGGAGATGTCGCTGGAGGTGACGAGCCTCGGGGTGCAGGTGCACGGCGGGATGGGCTTCATCGAGGAGACGGGTGCGGCGCAGTACTACCGCGATGCGCGGATTCTGCCGATCTACGAAGGCACGACGGCCATTCAAGCGAACGACCTGGTAGGGCGCAAGACGCTGCGCGATAGAGGCGCCGTGGCACAAGCTCTGCTGCGCGAAATCGATAAAACGGTCGACGTGTTGAAGTTGCACGACGACCGTTCGTTGGTTTCCATTGCGACGCAATTGGAAGCCGGCCGGCACGCATTGGCTCGCGTGGTCGAGTTCGTCGTCGAGCAGGGCAAGCTTGATCCGAACGCCGTGTTCGTGGGTAGCGTGCCGTATCTGATGCTCGCCGGCCTCGTGCTCGCGGGTTGGCAGATGGCGCGCGCCGCACTCGTCGCACACGCGAAGCAGGGCGACGATCCGTCGTTCTTCGGTGCGAAGATCGCGACCGCGCGATTCTTCGCCGAGCATCTGCTGTCGCATGCCACGGCACTCGAAACGTCGATCGTGAGTGCGAAGAGCGGCGAAGGCTTGCTTGCTTTGGACTCCGAACAATTCTAAGCATGAAGGAGTGGTGGGCATGACGACGGTGGTCTCGCAACGCGAATCGACGGAATACGACGTGGTGATCGTTGGTGGTGGTCCCGCGGGGCTGTCGGCCGCGATTCGCTTGAAGCAGCGTGCGGCGCAGGAAGGCGTCGAGCTAGGCGTCTGCGTGCTCGAGAAAGGCTCCGAGATCGGCGCCCATATTGTGTCGGGGGCCGTGATGGACCCGCGTGCGCTCGACGAGTTGATTCCCGACTGGAAAGAAAAGGGCGCACCCCTGAACGTCGAGGTCAGCGAGGATCGCTTCTTGTTCCTTTCGAAGACGGGGGCGATGGCCGTTCCGAATTGGATGCTGCCGGACAGCTTCAAGAATCACGGCAACTACGTGATCAGCCTCGCGAACTTCACGCGCTGGCTCGGGCAGCAGGCCGAAGCACTCGGCGTCGAAATTTTTCCCGGCTTTGCCGCCTCCGAGGTGCTGTACGGCGAAGACGGCTGCGTCAAAGGCGTTGCGACAGGCGACATGGGTATCGGCAAGGACGGTGAACCGACCGAGAATTTCCAGCGCGGCATGGAGTTGCACGCGAAATACACGCTGTTTTGCGAGGGGACGCGTGGCCATCTCGGTCGGCAATTGCAAGAGGCATTCAAGCTGCGCGATGGTGCCGATCCCCAGGTATATGGCATCGGTATCAAAGAAGTCTGGGACATCGATCCGGCCAAGCATCAAAGCGGCCTCGTCGTTCACACGGCAGGCTGGCCATTGGACGCGCAAACGTACGGCGGGTCGTTTCTTTACCACATGGACGACAACCAAGCCGTCGTCGGTTTCGTCGTCGGGCTCGGCTACTCCAATCCGTACCTGTCTCCATTCGAGGAATTTCAGCGCTATAAGACGCATCCGGCGATTCGCGGCTTCCTGGAAGGCGGCAAGCGTGTGTCGTACGGCGCACGGGCGATCACGGCGGGCGGGTTGCAATCGCTGCCCAAGCTCGTGTTTCCCGGTGGCGCGCTCGTGGGCGACGAAGCGGGTTTTTTGAACGCATCGCGGATCAAGGGCAGTCACGCGGCGATCAAGACAGGCATGCTCGCGGCCGATGCCGCGTTCGACGCGGTGCACGCCGGGCGGCACGGTGATGAGCTGGCTGCTTATCCGCGATCGTTCGCCGGTTCATGGCTGCACGCGGAACTGCACAAGGGGCGCAATTTCAAGCCTTGGATGAGCAAGGGCCTCTACGTCGGCACGTTGATGGTGGGCTTCGAGCAGAAGCTGCTCAAAGGCAAAACGCCGTGGACGCTGCGCCATCGCCATTCGGACCACGAGACGCTCAAGCATGCGTCGCAGTGCAAGCCGATCGCGTATCCGAAGCCCGACGGCAAGCTGACCTTCGACCGCCTTTCCTCGGTGTTCCTCTCCAATACGAATCACGAAGAAAATCAGCCCGCACACCTGACGCTGAAAGATGCCCACGTGCCGGTGCAAGTCAATTTGAAAACGTACGCGGGTCCCGAGAGCCGGTATTGCCCGGCTGGCGTCTACGAGTTCGTTGCGGACGAGGGCGCGGGCGAGCGGTTGCAAATCAACGCGCAGAACTGCGTGCATTGCAAGACCTGCGACATCAAAGACCCCACGCAAAACATCGTATGGGTTGCACCGGAAGGCGGCGGTGGGCCCAATTACTCGAACATGTAGCTAGTGGCCATAGACGAATCATTTAGGAGAACGTATGAATAAGGAAGTGGTCGTTGTAGGCGGTGTTCGCACCGCCGTCGGCAAATTCGGCGGTAGCCTGAAGGATTTCGCGCCGACCGAGCTCGCGACGATCGTCGTGCGCGAAACGCTGGCGCGCGCCGGCGTCGAGGCGGCCCATGTCGATCACGTCGTGTTCGGCAATGTGATTGCGACGGAGCCGAAGGACTTCTACCTGTCGCGCGTGGCCGCCATCGACGCGGGCATTCCCGAAACCACGCCCGCGTTCAACGTGAATCGTTTGTGCGGCTCGGGGTTGCAGGCGATCGTGTCCGCGGCGCAAACGATCTTGCTCGGCGATGCCGAAGTCGCGATCGGCGGTGGCGCGGAAAACATGAGCCGCGCGCCGTACATCGTGCCGGACGCGCGCTTCGGCGCGCGCATGGGCGACGTGCGCATGATCGACATGATGCTCGGTGCGCTCAACGATCCGTTCCATGCGGTGCCGATGGGCGTGACGGCCGAGAACGTCGCCCGCAAATTCGGCATCTCGCGCGCGGACCAAGACGCGCTTGCACTGGAATCGCACCGGCGCGCCGAGCGTGCCATTGCCGAAGGCCGCTTTGCGCGGCAAATCGTGCCGATCACGCGCCGCGTCAAAGGGAAGGACGTCGTGTTCAATACAGACGAGCACGTGCGCCTGGGTGCGACGCTCGACGATTTCGCGCCGCTCAAGCCCGTGTTCGACCGCCAGAACGGGACGGTGACGGCAGGCAATGCATCGGGTATCAACGATGCGGCAGCGGCTGTGCTGCTGATGTCGCGTGAAGCGGCGCAGCGTCGCGGCGTGAAGGCGATGGCGCGTCTGGTGGCCTACGCGCATGCGGGCGTCGATCCGCTGCACATGGGTATCGGCCCTGTGCCGGCCACGCGGCTCGCACTGCAGCGGGCGGGGCTCTGCGTCGGCGACATCGACGTGGTCGAGGCCAATGAAGCGTTCGCCGCGCAGGCATGCGCGGTCACGCGTGAGCTCGGCTTCGATCCGGCCAAGGTGAATCCGAACGGCTCGGGCATTTCGCTGGGTCATCCGATCGGCGCGACGGGTGCCGTGATTACGATCAAGGCGATCGACGAATTGCGGCGCGTCGGAGGACGTTATGCGTTGGTGACGATGTGCATCGGCGGCGGGCAGGGCATCGCCGCGATTTTCGAAAACGTGCAGTGAGCCTGTGCGGCACTTGCGCCGCGCATTTCGCTAAAGAAGAGAGCAGCTATGACAATCGACACATTGGGCGTGATCGGCGCCGGAACGATGGGCAACGGTATCGCACAAACAGCGGCGGTGTCGGGATTCAAGGTCATTCTCATCGACGTGACCGACGCCGCGCTGGCCAAAGGTATGGCTGCGCTCGGCTCGAGCCTCGAGCGCCTCGTCGCGAAGGGAAAGCTCGATGCGGCCGCGCGCGATGCCGCACTTGCGCGGATCGAAACGTCGACCGACTATCAACGTCTTGCGCAAGCCGATCTCGTCGTCGAGGCCGCCACCGAAAATCTTGAACTGAAGACGCGGATACTTAAGCAAATCGAAACGATCGTGCCGACGAGCACGCTCATCGCGTCCAACACGTCGTCGATCTCGATTACCGCACTGGCCGCCTCGCTGAAGGCGCCTTCGCGCTTCATCGGCATGCACTTCTTCAATCCGGTGCCGTTGCTGCAGCTCGTCGAAATCATTCGCGGCCTGCAAACGAGCGATGCGACGGCCGCGTCGGTCAGCGAAGTCGTCGCCCGGCTCGACAAGTCGCCGATCGGCGTGCGCAACAGCCCTGGCTTCGTCGTCAACCGCATTCTCGTGCCGATGATCAACGAAGCGTTCTTCGTGTTGGCGGAGGGCGTGGCCAAGGCGGAAGAAATCGACGAAGGCATGCGGCTCGGCGCCAATCATCCGATAGGCCCGCTCGCGCTGGCCGATTTGGTCGGGCTCGACGTGTGCCTATCGGTGATGGAAGTCTTCGTCAAAGACCTCGGCGATCCGAAGTACCGTCCGTGCCTGCTGCTGCGCGAACTCGTGGCGGCGGGACGCCTCGGTCGTAAGACGGGCCGCGGCGTGTACGAGTACGCGTGAACCTGCGACGCTAAGCGCTGGCCATCACGAGGGGCACGGCGTCGCGCATCAAATCGATAAACCGTTGCAGTCTCGACGGATAGAACTGCGCGTGCGGATAAATGAGGTAGACGGGTAGCGCCGCGGCTTGCCACTTCGGTGCGAGTTGGATCAGGCGCTTGCCGGCGAGATCGTCGGCAAGCAGCCAGGCCGAACCTACGCATACCCCCATGCCCAGCACGGCCGCGCTGCGCAGCGCGTACAGGTTGTCGGTGCTGATACGAGGCGTCATGGGCACGCGCCGCATCTCGCCCGTGTCTTCATGTGTCAGCGTCAACTCGGTTCGGTAATACGTTCGTAGCGCCAGCCAAGGCAAAGCGACGAGCTCCTCGGGCTCTTGCGGCACGCGGCCTCTTTCGAGCAGAGACGGCGAGCCGACCACGATGCGCGATACCTTCGACAGCCGGATTGCAACGACGGCCGGATCGTTGGGCTCGCCTACTTGAATCGCGCAATCGATGCCATTGGCGATGAAGTCGTGCACGTCGTCCTGCAACAGCCATTCGACCGATACGCGCGGATAGTCGTTCAAATACCGCACCAACGGCTCGACCAATCTTTGTTGACCGAAGGCATGCGGTACCGCCACGCGCAGCAGTCCTTCGGGTTCCTCCTGCGCGCCGCGTACGTCGGCTTCGAACGACGCCCAACTTGCCAGCAATTCCTTGGCGCGTTGGAAGCAACGCTCCCCATCCACCGTCAACCGCATCGTATGCGTCGAGCGTTGCAGCAAGCGCACGCCGAGCGATCGTTCGAGCGCCTGCAAGCGACGGCTGACAGTCGGCTGCGTCGTATGCAACTGCGCCGCGGCGGCCGATAGATTGCCCGATTCGACTATACGTACGAACGTTTCCATAAGCTGGAAGCGCTGACTCGCGCCCTCCAACGAGAAATCGGAAGCGCGCGCTTTGCCTTTTGAGATAGTGGGACGACGGGTTTTTGTGGTCATACGTGCAGCGTATAGCAAATCTGCGCGCGGCGGTACTACCGGCATCCGATCTTGGACGTCACACTCGGGTCCATTCCTTCGATCCGCATGTGAGAACTAGATCATGTCCACTCCGCAAACTTTTCAACCGGCGCCCGCGAGCCTGCATCGCGCAGCCTTCGAGCACCACGCTGCCACGCCGCTGAATCCGCGCCTCGTGCTGCTGCTTGCGGCCGCGGCCGGCCTCGGCGTTGCACCGCTCTACTATTGCCAGCCGATGCTCGGCGTTCTCGAGTCGGATATGGGCGCGTCGGCGAGCGCGGTCGGGATGGTGCCGACGCTGACTCAACTAGGCTATGCACTCGGGATTTTGCTATTGGCGCCGCTCGGCGACCGTTTCGATCGGCGCCGCGTGATCCTTGCCAAGGCCGCGGCGCTCGTCGGCGCGCTGCTGCTTGCGGCGCTCGCGCCGTCGATCGGATGCCTGCTTGCAGCGAGCTTTGCGATCGGTTTGTCGGCAACGATGGCGCAGGACGTCGTGCCCGCGGCGGCGATGCTTGCGCCCGACGCGCATCGCGGCAAGATCGTGGGGACGGTGATGACGGGCTTGTTGCTCGGCATCTTGCTTTCGCGCGTGGTCAGCGGGGTGGTCGCGGCGAATTTCAGTTGGCGCGCCATGTTCGTGGCGGCGGCTGTCAGCGTGGCGGCAATCGGCGCGGCGGCATGGCGCGGGTTGCCGTCGTTCAAACCGACGACGCATTTGCGGTATCGCGCCTTGATCGCCTCGCTCGGCCATCTGTGGCGACATCAACGGGCACTGCGTCGTGCCGCCATGGCGCAAGGCCTACTGGCGATGGGATTCAGCGGGTTTTGGTCGACGCTGGCCGTCTTGCTGCACGGCTCGCCATTCCATCTCGGCAGTGCCGTGGCCGGTGCGTTCGGGCTGGCCGGTGCGGCCGGCGCGCTCGGCGCTCCGATTGCGGGACGCTTGGCCGATCGTCGTGGGCCCGAAGTGGTGACGCGGCTCGGCATCGGCATCGCGATGGCCTCGTTCGCGGCGATGGCCCTGGGCTTGGTGTTGCCGCCCCATGCCCAATTGGTGTTGCTTGCGATCACGACGGTCGGCTTCGATCTCGGGTTCCAGACCACGCTGATCGCGCATCAGACGATCGTCTACGGCATCGACCCCGCGTCGCGCAGCCGGCTCAATGCGGTGTTGTTCGTCGTCATGTTCATCGGCATGGCTGCGGGAGCGGCGATCGGCAGCGCGATGTTGACGCAATGGGGATGGGCCGGCGTGATCGTGATGGCGGTGACGGCTTCGCTCGCGGCGCTGGCGGTGCGGATGTGGCCGCAGCGTTCCTCGCGGTGATCCTCATCCTCATCGCACCGACTCGACGATCTGCTCTCGCAGCCACTGATGAGCAGGATCGCGGTGCGCGCGTTCATGCCAGAGCATGCACATTTCGTAGCCGGGCACGTCTATCGGCGGCGTTACGATACGCAGCGCGGGATTGTCTTGCACCAATCGAAACGGTGCCATCGCAACGAGATCCGTGCGTACGAGCGCGGCAATGAGAAACAGGAAATGCGGGACCGAGAGTGCCACGTGGCGCGCGAGCCCGGCTGCTCGCAGGGCTTCGTCGGTCACGCCGTGAAACCCGCCGCCGTCGGGCGACACGATGACGTGTTCGAGTTTGCAGAACTGCGCAAGCGTGGGTCGACGTTTCAAGCGTGGATGATCGATGCGACCGACCAGCACGTATCGCTCGGCAAACAGGACGCGTCGACGCAGGCCTTCGGGCGCGCCCTCGGCCGTGTGAAACGCGACGTCGATTTCGCCTTGCTCGGCTTGCTTCTCGAACCGGGGTGGGGCCATCTCGACAACGGCAAGCCGGCTGCCCGGCGCGGCCGTGCGCAAGCGCTGCAGCGCCGGTAGCACGATCGTCGATTCGGCGTAGTCGGTCGCGGCCAGTTTCCATGTTTGATTCGCATGCAGCGGATCGAACGGGCGAGCCGGCGCGACGGCTCGCTCGAGCGTGGCGAGTGCTTCTCGCAGCGGCTCGCGCAGTGCTTCGGCCCGCTTGGTCGGGCGCATCCCGCGAGGCCCGGGCAACAACAAGGGATCGCCGAATACGTCTCTCAGCTTGGCAAGCTGGACGCTGACGGACGGCTGCGAGTAATGCAGCCGCTGCGCCGCACGTGTGACGTTTTGCTCGGCAAGCAGCACGTCGAGCGTGACGAGCAGATTGAGATCGAGGCTTCTTAAGCGATTATCCACAGTAATACCTAGAATTTCAGAAATTCATTTCTACTATAGCGTGGCGAGCCGTACTGTGTCTCCAACCCCACTGGAGATCGACATCATGAACGTACTGCTTGTCTATGCGCATCCCGAACCGACGTCTTTGAACGGCGCGCTCAGGGATTTTTCGGTAAAGCGACTGGAAGAGGCCGGGCACACCGTCCGTGTTTCCGATCTTTACGCGATGAAATGGAAGGCCACCATCGATGCCGACGACAGCACCGATCACGTGCCCGGCTCGGCGTTTCACGCGTCGCTCGCATCGAAGCATGCATTCGAGAACGGGACGCAAAGCGAGGATATCGCGGCCGAGCAGGAGAAGATCAAATGGGCCGATGCCGTGATCTTGCAGTTTCCGCTGTGGTGGTTCTCGATGCCGGCGATTCTCAAAGGCTGGGTGGAGCGCGTGTACGCCTACGGCTTCGCTTACGGGGTGGGAGAACATTCCGACAAGCGATGGGGCGATCGCTACGGCGAGGGCTCGATGGCCGGCAAACGCGCGATGCTCGTCGTGACGGCGGGCGGGTGGGAGCCGCACTATAGCTCGCGAGGTATCAACGGTCCGATCGACGACGTCTTGTTTCCGATCAATCACGGGGTGCTGTTCTATCCGGGCTTCGATGTATTGCCGCCGTTCGTCGTTTATCGAACGGGCCGGATGGATGAAGCGCGATTTGCGCAGACGCGCGATGCACTGGGGCGTCGGCTGGATGAATTGTGGAGCACGAGGCCGATTCCGTACCGGCAGCAGAACGCGGGGGATTACCACATTCCGGAAGGCACGCTGAAAGAAGACATCTTGCCGGGGGCAGCGGGTTTGGCGGTGCATGTGGCTGCGTGAGTGACCGTACCGGGACGATGACGGCCTCGTCACGGATAATGTTCGCTTTTCGGAGCCGCGCATGCCGTTAGTCGATTTCAAGTCCGCCGCCCAAGCGTTGGCCACCACCTGGAAATCATCGGTGGTCGGTCGCGTCGGGGTGGCGCAAATCAAAGTCCTGCGGATGGACGAGCAGTCGTATGTGGAAGAAGCGCACGACTACAACGAAGGATTGCTCGTGGTCGACGGACAATTGATGTTGCAGGTCGAAGGGGAAAAGATCGTCGTGGAAGCAGGTCAGATGTTTCTTGCGCTGGCCGGCACGGCTCACGCGGTCCTGCCGGGCAGCCACGGTACGCTCGTCATCGTCGACGCGTGAATCGACTGTGTTGGCCAACCCTGCGCGCCGCGTCAATCAGGGCGGCACCGGCGGGAATGTCGTCGCGCGTGAAAGCGTAGAAGCGAGCGGCAGGCAGGTCGGGTAATCGATCTTCGATACCCAGCTCGCGCAAGCCCTCGCAGAGCTGGCTGCGGGCAACGACCGTAACGGCAAAACCCGACAGAGCCGCGGCCCGACACGCCGCCATGCTGCTGCTTTCAAACACGATGCGCCACGCTAGCGCTGTTTTGCCTACGGCCGAAATCGCCGACTCTCGATAGATGCAAGGCTCTGGAAACACAGCCAGCGGCAATGGCTGGTCCGCCTCCAGTGATTGGTCTGCGGCGAACGCCCAGACAAGCGGCTCTTCCCAAAGCAGCGTGCCGGCGCCTTCCACTCGGCTGCACTGCTTGCCGAATACGATGTCGAGACGGCCCCGTTCTTGCTGGCGCAGCAAGTCAGCCGTAATGCCGACCTTCAACTCGATCGACGCGTCGGCATGCCAACGACGAAAGCGCTGCAGCACATCAGGCAGCCAGGTACTGGCGAAGTCTTCCGATGCGCCGACCCGTAGGCGTCCTTTCAGCGGCGCGCCGAGCAGCTTCGCGCGCGCTTCGCGCTCCAGATCGAGGATGTTCCGGCCATAGGCGTATAGGGTGTCGCCGGCTTGGGTGAGATCGAGACGACGCGTGGTGCGCGCCAGCAGGGTAGCGCCGGTGGTGTGTTCCAGGCGTTTGATGTGCCCGCTGACGGCCGAGGGCGTGAGGGCCAGCCGCTCCGCAGCCGTGGCAAAGCTGCCGCTGTCCACGACTTCGAGGAAGGTGCGCAGCAGCACGGTATCCAGCGGCAGGCCGCCCGCAAGAGGCAAGGTATCCATCGCGACGTCACGAGATCAATTGAACGAGAAACATCATCAATGATGATTAATTATTCACCAATCATGATGATTCGTCCAGCTACGCTTGTACTCATCGCAATCCACAGGAGTGACGTCATGAGCGCCTACCGCATCGCCACCACCTCGCGTCTTGACATCGCCTATCTCGAGTGGAATCCGGATGGGCAGCGAACCGCGTTGCTGCTGCACGGCTGGCCGGACAGCCCGGCGTGCTGGAAGGGCGTTGCGCCGATCCTGGCCGAGGCCGGCTACCGGGTCGTTGCGCCCGCTTTGCGGGGATTTGCACCGACGCGTTTTCGCGATGCGGCAACGCCGCGCAGTGGCCAATTGTCTGCGCTGGGTCGCGACCTGCTGGAGTTCGTGGACGTATTGGGCCTGACGCATCCGGTATTGGTGGGCCATGACTGGGGCGCCAGGGCAGTCGCCAGTGCGTGCGGACTGCACGAGGGCGTGGCGTCGCATATGGTGATGCTCTCCGTCGGCTATGGCACCAACGACCCGAACCAGGTGATCAGTCTGCAGCAGGCACGCAACTACTGGTATCACTGGTTCATGGCAACACCGCGCGGCGCGCGCGTCGTCAAGGAAGCGCGCGAAACCTTTACGCGTCAGATGTGGGACACCTGGGCGCCGCTCGGCTGGTACAGCGAGGCTGATTTCGACGAAGCGGCCGAGGCATTCCGGGGCGACGACTGGGCCGAAGTCGTGCTGCATTCCTACCGTCACCGTTGGGCTTTTGTCGAGGGCGACCCGGCCTACGCCGACGACGAGCCGCGTCTGACTCCTGCTCCCGTGCTGGCAGTCCCCACGCTGGTACTGCATGGCGCGGCGGATTCCTGCAATCATCCGGACAGTTCGCTGGGCCGGGAACGGTTCTTCCAAGGGCGCTACGAGCGACAGGTGCTCGACGGGGTGGGTCACTTCCCGCAACGCGAAGCGCCTCGACAAGTCGCCGAAGCCATACTTCGGTTCTGTTGAACCCAAGGGCGAATGCTCCATCGTCTGGACATGAAATCACCGTACCGGCAATTCCGACGCCGACGGGGGTATCCGTTCATGACACATCCGAATGAAATGACCGGCGGCGGGCGACGGGCGATGTCCACGTACGCTGATGATCGCAATCGTTCGTTTTAACTTCGGCTTGATGAGCCTCATCGGCAGCGACGTCGTGCGCGGAATCGCGATGCGCGGCAGCAAGGCCACACCCAGGCCCGCCTCGGCCATCGCGATCAACGTCGATGCCTGCACGAATTCGTAGCTGTTCCGGACGGTGACGCCGCTCGCCTCGATGACTGAGTCGATGTGGTCGCGAAACGCTGTCGCATTCGAGAACTTGAGCAAGGGACCACACCGGATCACTTGCGCGAGCGTGATGGTGTCCTTGCCGTCATGTGCGTAAGACGCCGGAAGCAACGCGCAATAAGGATCTTCGAACAGGGGCGAGAATTCGAGATCGGCGCAATCGTCCAGCACCGGCCCGATCGCGCAATCCACTTCGCGCTTGCGAACCGATTCCAGTAATGCTTGAACTACGAGTTCCCGTACTTGCACGGTGATGCCGGGAAAGGCGGCGGCGAATGCCGTGAGCACAGCCGGCAGCCGAGTGCCGGCGATCGTTGGGATGCAGGCAATCGATAGGCGGCCGATCTGGATGTCGGATGCCTGCTGCACGCGCGCGAGTCCCGCGTCGAGCTCAGCCATTGCGCGGCGCACGCTGATCAGCAGGTCTTCTCCTTCGGCCGTCAGCACGACTTTGCGCGTGGTGCGTTGAAACACGGCGACGCCAAGCTGATCCTCGAGTTGCTTGATCTGCATGCTCACCGCGGGAAGCGACCGATTGGTCGCTGTCGCCGCCTTGGCAAAGCTTTCCTTTTCGGCCACGGCCAGAAAGGTCGACAGTAACTTGAGGTTGATGTTCATGGCCCTTGTTCCTCGGCGAGATCTTGGGGTTCAGAAAATCTGAATAATGGCTAAGTCTATTTCAATTGAGTCGTGCCGCCCGCAATTCTAAGATCCGCTTCACGACAACCCGAAGCATTTTTATTTCATGTCCCCTTCTCCGACCGACTCCATGACGCTCGTGGCCTTTCTTCAGGCCCAGAACTGCTCGAATCTCGTTGCCTCGTGGCGGCATCCCGAGACGCGATCCGACTATATGAGTGCCGCTTACTATCAGGACATTGCACGCATACTCGAGCATGGCAAGTTTCATCTGGCTTTTTTCGACGACCGGCTTGCACTGCCCGATCGCTACGGCGACAGCTTTCGCGACGTCGTGGAAAACGGCGTGCGGGCCGTCAAGCTCGATGCCGCTTCCGTGTTGCTGACGATGGGGTTAGCAACCAAGCGGCTGGGCCTCGGTGCGACGTATTCGACCACTTACTACGAGCCGTTTCATGTGGCGCGCGTGTTTGCCACGCTCGATTTGCTCACGGAAGGCCGTGCGGCGTGGAATGTCGTCACGTCGCTGAACGACTCCGAGGCGCTGAACTTCGGTCATTCAGCGCACCTTGCGCACGATCTTCGTTACGACCGCGCGGATGAATTCCTGCGCGTGGTGCAGGGGCACTGGAGCACGTGGGAGGAGGGCGCGATCCTCGGCGATAAGGAGACCGGCCAATTCGCGGATTCGTCGCGCGTGCATCGGCTCGATCACACGGGCGAGTGGTTCAAATCGCGCGGGCCGTTCACCGTGCCGCGCTCGCCGCAGGGGCATCCGGTGCTGATCCAAGCGGGACAAAGCGGGCGCGGCAGCGACTTCGCCGCGCGCTGGGGCGATCTCGTCTTCGTGATCTACCCGGACATCGAGGTCGCGCGCCGCTCGTACGCGGCGTTCAAGAACAAGGTGGCCGCGCAAGGTCGCGATCCGCGTTCGGTCAGGATCGCGCCAGCCGTGTACGCGATCGTCGGCGAAAGCTACGCCGAGGCCGAAGACAAGAAGGCGGCGATCGATGCGTTGGTTCGGCCGATCGACGCGCTCGCATTGCTCTCGGAGGCGCTGAACTTCGATCTGTCGCGCAAGCGCATGGACGAACCGTTCAGCGAGGAAGAGTTGCAGGCCGTGAGCGGCCTGCGTGCGATTCTCGATCGCGTGATCACGGCAAGCGGTGTGAAGAACCCGACGCTCGCGGACTTTTTGCACTACAGCCGTCGCGGTACGACCGACGAATTTCCCACGTTCGTGGGCAGCGCGGGCGACATCGCGGATCAGATGGAGGAGTGGTTCACATCGGGTGCGTGCGATGGTTTCGTGCTTGCGGCAACGCATATGCCGGGTACCTATGCCGACTTCGTCCTGCACGTCGTGCCCGAACTCCAGCGCCGCGGGCTGTTCCACGCCGACTACGAAGGCGCCACGTTGCGGGAAAACCTCGGGCTGTCGAAGCCGGCGGCGCATGAGTGGAAACGCGCATACGGCGCGCACTGAATCCGGAGGCACGTCATGGAACGGCAGGACTATCGCCAACTGATGAGAAATCACGCCGGTGCCCCCGTCATCATTGCGACCGGCGTGCCCGGCAACCGGACCGGCTTGACGGCCACCGCGTTCTGCTCGTTGTCGGATTCGCCGCCGACCGTCATTGTCTGCGTGAACCACAACGCGAGCGCGCACCCGTTGATCCGCGAAACGGCGTCGTTCTCGGTGAATCTGCTGCGCGACGGGCAGACCGAGGCAGCGCTCAAGTTTTCCGGCCAAACGGGCCTCAAGGGCGAGGCTCGCTTCGATGATGGCTGGTCGGTCGGCGTGATCGGCGCGCCGGTCATGAACGCGGCGCTCGCCAGTCTCGAATGCGAGCTCGTCGAATCGCTGGACTATGCGTCGCATACGATTTTCGTGGGCCTCGTGCGTGGTGCGCAATTCGACGAGGACGCGGAGCCCATGCTCTATTTCCGCGGCAATTTCATTGGTCTGCCCGGTCGTGGCGCCATCGCGGCTGCTTAACCGAAAAAACACGCCGTGCTATTCCTCACCAATCGAACGCGAGCCATTTGAAACCGACATGTCAGCGACCATCATCAAGCCCCGACGCGAATGCCTGCAACGTAGCGAACTGGCCGTACCCGCCACCTCGGCGCATTTCTTCGAAAAGGCGCGTGACAGCGAGGCCGACGTGATCTTCTTCGATCTCGAGGATGCGGTGGCCGATCATCTGAAAGACGATGCGCGTGCGGCCGCGATCCGCGCAATCAACGGCATCGACTGGCGGCACAAGACGCTTGCCGTACGGATCAACGGCCTCGATACGCGCTGGGCGCTGAGCGATCTCGTCGACGTGGCGAGGCATTGTCCACGTTTGGACATGATCTTGCTGCCGAAAGCAGGCTCCGCGTTCGACGTGCGTTTCGTCGAGCAGGTGCTGACACATATCGAGCGCGAGCACGATCGAACCCGGCGCGTCGGCATCGAGGTGCTGATAGAAACCTCGCTCGGCGTCGCCAACGCGGAAGAGATCGCGGAGGCATCCGATCGGTTGGAGGCGATGATATTCGGCGTCGGCGACTACACGGTCGATATGCGTACTGGCGACAAAACCTTCGGTGTGCCCAGCGAACGTTATGCCGTGCTGACCGCACCGGATAACGACGGCGTGCGCACGCACCACTGGAACGACCAGTGGCATTTTGCGCTGGCGCGCATCGTGAACGCGTGCCGAGCCAACGGCGTGCGCGCGATCGACGGGCCGTTTACCGACTTCGGCGACTCCGACGGCTATCGCGCATCCGCATTGCGTTCGGCGGCGCTGGGATTCGAGGGCAAGTGGGCGATCCATCCGTCGCAGATCGCGATCGCCAATCAGATCTATTCACCGGGCGAGGCCGAACTCGCATGGGCGCGGCGGATCGTGCAAGCGATCGAAGCGAACGTCGCCGCGGGGCACGGCGCGTTCTCGGACAACGGCAAGCTGATCGACCTCGCCCATCTGAAGCTCGCGAAAGGTATCGTCAAACGCCAGGAGCTGATCGAGCGGACGATGCAAGGAGCGGCACGCCCGTGAATGCAGCGTCTTCCATGCATACAACGAAGCGTCCACTCGAAGGCGTGCGCGTACTGGACATCGCGACGTTTCTCGCCGCGCCGTTCGCAGGCACGATCATGGCCGACTTCGGTGCGGACGTGATCAAGATCGAGCAGCCGCGCGAAGGCGATCCGCTGCGCAAGTTCGGCACGCCCACCGAATGCGGCGATACGCTGATTTGGCTCAGCGAGGCGCGCAACAAGCGCTTTATGACGCTGGATCTACGTACGCCCGCGGGCAAGGTGCTGTTTCTCGATCTCGTGGCCGCGTCGAACGTCGTGCTCGAAAATTTCAGGCCCGGCACGCTGGAGCGATGGGGCCTCGGCTACGAGCAATTGCGTGCCGCGAATCCGCGCATCGTGCTGCTGCGCGTCAGCGCTTATGGGCAGACGGGACCGTATAAGGAAAAGCCGGGCTTCGCACGCGTCGCACACGGCTTCAGCGGGCTCACGCATTTGTCGGGGATGCCGGACGGCCCGCCGGTGGTGCCGGGCTCCACTTCGCTGGCCGATTACATTTCCGGCCTGTGGGGCGCCGTCGGCGTGCTGCTCGCGCTGCGCGACGCCGAGCGAACGGGAGAAGGGCAGGTCATCGACGTTCCTCTATACGCGTCCGTTTTCCGGCTGCTCGACGAACTGGTGCCGGCCTATGCGAAGTTCGGCGAGGTGCGTGGGCGGCTCGGCACCGAAGTGCCGCACGTGGTGCCGCATGGCCACTGGAAAACGGCGGACGATCGATGGATCGCGCTAGCATGTTCGAGCGACAAGATCTTCGCGCGTTTGGCGAAAGAGATGGGCCGGCTCGATCTGGCGGAAGCCGATCGCTTCGCAACCAATCCGCAGCGTATTGTCGGGCGCGACATCGTCAATCGGGAAATTGCGAACTGGGTGGCTTCGCTGAGCCTTGCCGAGGTTGTGGCGCGCTGCGATAGGGCCGGTGTGCCGTGCGGGCCGGTCATGACGATCGCCGATATCTTCGATGATCCGCATTACGCGGCGCGAGAAGATTACCGCTGCGTCGAAGACGATCGCGCTGGCGAAGTCGTCGTGCCTTCGGCCCTGCCGCGATTATCGCGAGGGGCGGCGGAGCTTCGTCACCTGGGCGGTGCGTTGGGTGCGCACACGGCGGAGATTCTTCGAAGCCTGCTGAGCTTGAGCGACGACGAGATCGACACGCTCAAGGCAGAAGGCGCTGTTTAGGCCACAATGGCCCGTCTCGCCGTGCTGGAATGAAGGCATGCAGCAACGCAGCAACGCAGCACCCACTCAAGATAAAACGACTGGAGACAACGATGAGATGGTATCGGAAGTTGATGTTCGCGCTGTCATGCGTGGTGATGGGATTTTGCGCCATGCTGCCGGCCGCGCGCGGCGATGACACGATCACGCTGAAATTGGCCCATCAATGGCCCGACGATCCGAACGACTACGCCGTGGCGACGGTGAAAAAGTTCGCGCAGGAAGTGACGCAGCGCTCGGGCGGCAAGATCAAGATCGACATCTTTCCGGCCGAATCGCTCGTCAAGGCACTGAACACACATACCGCGTTGCGCAACGGCAGCGTGGATCTCGCGCTTTACCCTTATATCTATGCCGCGGGCGCGATTGCGCAGTTGAACCTGATTCTGCTGCCGGGCCTATGGAAAACGCCTGAGGACGTATTCCGCTTCCGCACGTCGGCACCTTGGAAGAAACTGGAAGAGAAGGTCGAGGCCTACGGCTTCAAGACGCTGTGCTGGATACAGATTTCGGGCGGTGTGGCTTCGCGCGACAAGCCGATCGTCGTGCCCGCCGATCTCGCCGGCGAGAAGGTGCGCGGCGCGGGCAAGATGATGGAAGCCGCGCTGCAGGGTGCGGGCGCGAGCACGGTGTCGATGGCTTCGTCCGAGACCTATAGCGCCATGCAGCTCGGCTTGCTCGACGGCCTGTGGACCTCGTCCGGCACGTTCGGCTCGTATCGCATCTACGAGGTGTCGAAGTACTACGACTCGCCCGAGAACTACGGCATTTACTATACGATCGTGCCGATCGCGATCAGCATGAAGACCTGGAACAAGCTCACGAGCGTGCAGCAAAAAATCATGCTCGACGTCGGCCAAAGTCTCGAGCAGAGTGCGTTCGAAGGCGCGAAGGCCGACGATCAACGCGTGGCGAAGCTGTTCGCGAGCCATGGCGCGAAAGTCCACAAGATGACGCTCGATGAATGGAATCAGTGGCAGGCACTGTTCCAGAAGGTCAGCTTTCAGAAGTTCAGGGCCGAGGTGCCTGGCGGCAATCAGCTCCTCGACGAAAGCCTCGCGTTCTACAAGTAGGGGCCACCGCATGGCACGGATATTGGCGCGCTGTACGCGTGTGCTCGACGCGTTTTTTCGTGGCGTCGAGCTGTCGGTTGGGATGACCGTGCTCGCGACCGTCGCGACCATCTCGTACGGCGTGCTCGCGCGCGACGTGCTGCGTCTCTCCGACGTATGGGTGACGGAAGTAACGACCTATCTGATGGCGTATATGACTTTCGTCGGCAGCGCCGCGCTCGCCTGGAAGTCTCGGCATCTACACGTGGACGTGGCTGGCCATTGGTTGAAGGAAGGGCCGCGCCGTGCACTGACGTTCGTATCGACCTTGATCGTTACGGTGGTGGCCTTGGTGATCGCACGGCTCGCCGTGGACTTCTGGTGGGACGCGTGGACCAGCGGCGAGCGCTCTTGGGGCATGTTCTCGTTGCCGCTATGGATTCCCTATCTGTGCCTCGTCGCCGGCACGGTGATGCTCGTGATCGCCCAACTGGTGCGCCTCGCATCGATCCTGTTCGCGTGTGAGGAGCGTGCATCGAGCGTGCCTAACGTATCGTGCAATCCGGCCGACGAACTCGCACTCGGGAGTGAGAAGTGAACCAGTTTTTCATCGGCGCCGGCATGTTTGGCGGGCTGCTTGCAGTACTGTCGTGCGGAGTCCCGATTGCTTTCGCGTTGCTGTTCGTCGCGCTTACGTCGCTGTTCGTGACCGGCGGCGGCTGGGACGCGCTCAACCTGATCGCGAGCAGCTATTGGGGCTCGGTGGCCTCGTTCACGCTCACTTCGGTGCCCATGTTCATGTTCATGGGTGCGATCGTATCGGCCTCGGGCATGGGCGCGCGCCTTTACGGCGCGATGGCGACCATCCTCGACGGCGTGCCCGGCGGCCTTGCGGTGGCGACTACACTCGCATGCGGCGTGATGGCTGCCGTCTCCGGGTCGAGCGTGGCAACGGCGGCGGCCGTGGGCGGGTTCGCGGTGTCCGAAATGCGCCGGCACGGCGTGCCGGAGGGACAGGCGTGCGGCTCCGTGGCAGCGGGCGGCACGCTCGGTATTCTGCTGCCGCCGAGTATTCCGCTGATCGTCTACAGCGTGATCGCAGAGCAATCGATCGGCAAGCTGTTCGTCGCGACGCTCGTGCCGGGCGCGATCATGGCCGCCGCATTCGGTGTGTTCCAGATCGCGATGGCACTACGCCGCGGTGATCGCCGTGAGCCGCAGCGCACGCGAGCGCGTGCGTCGCTGAAGGCACGCATTGTCGCGCTCAAGGACATCGGGCCATTTGCGTTGCTGATCGCGATTATTCTCGGCTCGCTGTATCGCGGCCTCGCGACGCCGCAGGAAGCCGCGTCGCTCGGCATCATCGCGAGCCTGATTCTCGCGGGTGCGGTGTACCGAGAACTGACATGGCAGAAATTTCGCAAAATCCTCGTCGATGCCGCGCAGAGCAGCGTGATGATCCTCGCGGTGATCTCGTCGGCCATCGTGTTCGGCTACGTGATGACGACGAGCGAGGTTGCCGCTTCGCTCACGCATGCTGTGGCCGGCGCGCATGTCGAACCGTGGGTGCTGTTCGTCAGCATCAACTTATTGCTGATCTTTCTCGGCTGCTTCATGGAGACCATCGCCATCATCGTCGTGACGATGCCCGTGCTGGTGCCGGTCGTGCAGGCGTATCACTGGAATCTGATCTGGTTCGGCGTGGTGGTCGTGATCAATATGGAAATGGCGCTGATCCATCCGCCGGTGGGGCTCAATCTGTTCGTCGTGCGCAGTGTCGCGCCGGATGTTCCGCTGCGGCGCATCGTACTCGGCACCTTGCCGTATGTGTTCATCATGGCGATGGTGTTGGCGCTGATCGGTTTGTTTCCGGGGTTGACCTCATTGCTGACGTCCGCGGCGTGAGCGAGTCGGGCATTCACGATCAACGCGATATCAGGCCGATCAGGCGGGCGGAAAAAACATCGCGGTGGAATCGCCCATCAATAAATCTCGATTGATATCGGCGGCCTCGCGCAGGTACTCCCATAGCGCCGAGATGCGTCGTAGCTTTCGCAGATCCTCGCGACAGCACAGCCAGAAGTGTCGCGTCACCGATACCTCGTCCGGACGCACGGCAACCAGCCGTGGGTCCGACGCGGCCATGAAGCAGGGCAGGATGGCGAGCGCCGTGCCCTGCAGCGCCGCATGATATTGGGCAACGATGCTCGTACTGCAGAAATTGGCCTTGGCGCCGGGAACGGCGCGTTCCAGATATAGAAGCTCCGGACTGAACACCAGATCGGTAACGTAGTTCAGGAACGCGTGACTGCGCAGGTCGGGCAGCCGTTCGATTGTCGGATGTTCGCGCAGGTAATCGGGCGTGCCATACAGCCTGAGCCTGTAGTCGCCGAGCTTGGTGGACACGAATTGCCCTCGTTCGGGGCGCTCGAGAAGAATGGCGATGTCGGCTTCGCGCTTGGACAGATTCACGAAGTGAGGAACCGGCAGCAGGTCGATCGAGATGTCCGGGTGAGCCCTTGCGAAACGTGTCAGTTGAGGCGCCAAAAAAAATGAACCGAAGCCTTCGGTCGACCCGACGCGGACCTGGCCCGCGAGCGAATGCGCTCCTCCCGTGATCTGTTCACTGGCCGATTGGATCGTGGTTTCAACGGTATCTGCGTAAGCGAGCAGACGAAGACCCTCCGAGGTCAGCGCAAAACCGCCGGATCGCGATTTCTCGAACAGGACCGTGTTGAGGGACGCTTCGAGCTCGCGGATCCTGCGCGCGACCGTGGTGTGATCAACGTCGAGCCGCTTCGCGGCGGCGCTTGCCGTCTGCGTCCGCGCCACAGCCAGGAAATAGCGCAAGTCATCCCAATTCAGGCTCTGTGTCTGCGTTGTGTGTTTTTGCATAACAGATGGGCTTTTTAGAGCATTCTCCGTGGATATTCGAAGAAATATACTCCGCCTCAAGCCTGGGTCAAACACCGGGCGAACGCAAATAACGATGCATCTGCATCGGACAAAAAATCAGGAGACGACATGGACATCGGTTCTGCTTCGAACGAAGCGACACCCTTCGCAGCGCCAGTGCGAAGATCGGCGCGGCACTACATTCTCGCCGGCTGGGCGAGCATGGCCGGAACGACGATCGAGTGGTACGACTTCTTTCTCTACGGGACTGCGGCCGCGCTGGTCTTCAACAAGGTCTTCTTCCCGACGCTCGATCCGATTCTCGGTACGCTTGCCGCGTTCGCAACGTATGGTGTCGGTTTCATTGGCCGACCGCTGGGCGGCATTCTGTGCGGCCACTTCGGCGATCGCATCGGGCGCAAGTCGATGCTGATGGCGACGCTGCTCATGATGGGTCTGCCGAGTATGGCCATCGGCTTGATACCGTCGTACCAGAGCATCGGCTATTGGGCTGCTGCAACGCTCGTGGCGATGCGGTTTCTGCAGGGCATGGCGGTGGGAGGCGAATGGGGTGGCGCCGTATTGATGGCGGTGGAGCACGCGCCGGCCGGGAAGAGAGGGTTCTTTGGAAGCCTACCTCAGACGGGGGTGGGATTTGGCTTGATCCTCTCGTCGCTCGCGATGGCGGCCGTTGCCGTATTGCCGAGCGCCGACCTTCTTTCATGGGGATGGCGAGTCCCGTTTCTCGCCAGCATTCTGCTTGTTCTCATTGGATGGGTGATTCGTGCACGGGTGCCGGAGTCTCCAGACTTCGAACGCATGAAGCGCGAGAGTGCGCCGGTGAAAGCGCCGGTGCTCGACGTCATCATGCGGCAGCCGCGTACGTTGCTGCTGATCATCGGCGCGCGCGCGGCAGAGAATACCTGGTTCTACCTCGTGGTCGCATTCGGGCTGGCTTATGCGGCGAACCAACTCAAGATTCCCAAAGCGCAACTCTTGCATGCCATCACGGCAGGCGCGGTGCTGTCGATCGCAACGATGCCTCTGGCAGGCTATATCAGCGATAAGGTAGGGCAGAAGCGGCTCTTCATCATCGGCTTGGTGATCATGTGTCTTTTTACCTCGCCGTTCTTCTCGATGCTGGCCACACGCGATCCTTCGACTATCTGGTGGGCGATGGTACTGGGCGTGGGCGTCGTGTTTCCGATTCTCTATGCGCCCGAGTCGCAACTGTTCGCGGCACAGTTTCCCGCCGAGGTCCGATACAGCGGCATTTCCGTCTCCGTTCAGGTTGCCGGCGTTCTGGGCGGCGGCATTGCGCCGATGATCGCGACAGCGCTGCTGGCCGCCGCGGGGGGCAGTCCCCGGTACGTCGTCGCTTATATGGTCGTGCTCGGACTCATCGCCCTTGCATGCACGTTCGCGATGCGAGTGAGTCACGAATGAGTTGCCGTGTTTCGGTGGGATGCCTGCCGGCGCGAACCGAAGTATCGAATGCAGGTTCCATTGTTCGGCATCAACGCTGTTGTGCCGCTGTACGCTGAGAGAACGCAAAACATGAATGCAGTCACGAAGGAAGCAAACGCCGTTGTGCATCAGGTCAAACTGTTGATCAACGGTGAGTTCGTCGATTCGAAAACCCGTGAATGGCGGGAAGTGATCAACCCGGCAACGCAGGAAGTGCTGGCGCATGTGCCGTTCGCGACAACGGATGAAGTGAATGCGGCCGTTCAGGCAGCGCATGCGGCGTTTGCGTCTTGGCGAAACACGCCGATCGGTGCGCGTGTGCGCATCATGCTCAAGCTTCAGGCGTTGATCCGCGAGCATATGCCTCGTATTGCCGCGACGCTGAGCGCGGAGCAGGGGAAAACCATTCCCGATGCGGAGGGTGACGTCTTTCGCGGGCTCGAAGTGGTCGAGCATGCGGCTTCCATCGGAACGCTCCAGCAAGGCGCATTCGCCGAGAACGTTGCCGGCGGCGTGGACACCTACACGTTGCGGCAGCCCATCGGCGTGTGTGCCGGCATTACGCCGTTCAATTTTCCGGCAATGATTCCGCTGTGGATGTTCCCCATGGCGATCGTTTGCGGCAATACGTTCGTTCTGAAGCCTTCCGAGCAGGATCCTCTTTCGACGATGCAACTCGTCGAGCTTGCCTTGCAGGCGGGTATTCCGAAGGGCGTGCTCAACGTGGTGCATGGCGGCAAGGCGGTTGTGGACGCGCTGTGTACGCATGAGCAGGTCAAGGCGATTTCCTTTGTCGGATCGACGGCCGTAGGCACACATGTATACCGGCTGGGTAGCGAACACGGCAAACGCGTTCAGTCGATGATGGGCGCTAAGAACCACGCAGTGGTGTTGCCCGATGCAAACAGGGAGCACACGCTCAATGCACTCGTGGGCGCGAGTTTCGGCGCCGCCGGTCAACGGTGCATGGCCACGTCCGTGGTCGTGCTCGTCGGTGCTTCGTCGAGCTGGTTGCCGGCACTGGTCGAGAAAGCGAAGACGCTCAAGGTCAATGCGGGTAAGGAACCGAACACCGATGTCGGGCCGGTCGTCTCGCGCGCTGCAAAGGAGCGGGTGCTGGGCCTCATCGAACAGGGCGTGAAAGAAGGCGCGACCTTGGCGCTGGACGGCCGCAATGTCGTGGTGGCGGGCTACGAGAAGGGTAATTTCATCGGGCCCACCATCTTCACGGACGTCAGGACCGACATGCAGATCTACACGACCGAAATCTTCGGTCCGGTTCTTGTGGTCGTGCACGTCGACACGCTCGACGAGGCGATCGCATTGGTCAATCGCAACCCGTTCGGCAATGGAGTCGGCCTGTTCACGCAAAGCGGAGCAGCGGCGCGCAAGTTCCAGAGCGAAATCGACGTCGGCCAGGTGGGGATCAACATTCCGATTCCGGTGCCCGTGCCGTATTTCAGCTTCACGGGCTCGCGCGGATCGAAGCTTGGCGACCTCGGCCCCTACGGGAAGCAGGTGGTCCAGTTTTATACGCAGACGAAGACAGTAACGGCGCGGTGGTTCGACGACGCGACCGTCAACGACGGTGTGAACACCACGATCAGCCTTCGTTGATCTGTACGACTGACTTCCCGGGGAAATGGTGAGAATTGCATTTATCGGTCTAGGAAACATGGGTTCGCCCATGGCGCTCAACCTGCTCAGGGCAGGGCATGCGCTATCGGTGTATGACCTCAACGAGCATGCAGTCCGTTTGCTGGTCGACGCCGGCGCGAAATCCGGTGCGTCACCTCGTGCCACCGTGGCGGACGCGGAGTTCGTCGTCACGATGTTGCCCGCGGCGGCTCACGTGCGTGGCGTGTTGATGGGGGCGGACGGCGTGTTGGCCGGCATATCGAAAGGCGTGCCGATCGTCGACTCGAGCACGATCGATCCCGCTAGCGTGAGAGAGTTCGCCGTGCTCGCGCAGAAGCAAGGCAATCTCTTTGTCGATGCGCCCGTCTCGGGAGGGACGGGCGGCGCGGCCGCAGGAACGTTGACGTTCATGGTGGGCGGCACCGGCGCGGCGTTCGAGAAGGTGAAGCCTGTGCTCGAGGCAATGGGCAAGAACATCGTGCACTGCGGCGACGTAGGGACGGGGCAGGTCGCCAAGATCTGCAACAACCTCGTGCTGGGGATCACGATGGCGGGCGTATCGGAGGCGATGTCCCTGGGCGTTGCGCTGGGCATCGATCCGAACACGCTGGCCGACATCATGAATACGTCGACTGGCCGGTGCTGGAGTTCAGAGGCGTATAACCCGTATCCGGGTGTGATCCCGGCGGCGCCTTCGTCGAAAGAGTATGCGGGGGGCTTCGGTACGGATCTGATGCTCAAGGATTTGGGGCTGGCCACCGACGCGGCGAAGCACGCCAAGCAGTCCGTTTTTCTCGGGGCACTGGCGCAGCAACTCTATCAGGCCACCAGTGCGGCCGGTCATGGTCGTCTGGATTTTTCGGCCGTGATCAAGCTTTATCGCCACGTGTCGGGATAGCTGCGGTGTCGATATCAGGCCAGCCTGGCTGACGCGATCCATGCGACGCATTGCCCAGGCTCGCGTTCATCCCAACTCATTCCTTGAACGGGTGGAGCAGAACGTGGGATGACACGGTTGCGAGAGACAGAACCTTTATCGGTCTCGTCGTTTAAAACGAGCCTGCAGGTAGAGCGAGTGAACAAACAGTATCGCTGCAATTGCGAAAAACGGAAGTGCGAAAAATAAATTACTTTGATCGGGACCGGGAACCACACCGTGAAGACCCGCATTCTCCGTGATGACGAAAACAGGGTTCGTTGGATACCACCCACTTTTCGCGATTTGAGCCGGCATCCAACTATCGAGGCCATTGATCGTCAACGTGCCTTGCGGGTCGGCGCTACCCTCGGGCAGCATGCCGAATTCCGTACCTGGCGCCTCGCCGGGGAAACTCCGATCCTCTTCCACAATCGTAACCGTATGGCTAGATGTCCAGCCCGGGCTGACACGAGGGATGTAATAGTCGGTGTAGTCCGTCGAGCGGATTCTGTAATTGTTTGCAAAGGCGAGGTCGGGCTTGGGTACGGTGCCAGTGATTCGGATGTAGGTCGGTAGCGTATCAGGGGCGGCGGCGGTGAGTTGTTCGATGGTGTAGGCGGGAATCGCAGCGCCGGCGCCCTGCGACCCGATGATCTCGACAAGGGCGCAAATGATTACCCCGATTGCAGTGAAAACGAGTGATCCAATGTGCAGGCGGTGGAAGATCACTTGGCGACGTTCGGGAGGGAGTGCTTCCAGTACGGCCGCGAGTCCCGGGCCTCTCGGAGGGCGGGACAATGACGCATCGATACCGGCCCTTATGGATTCGATGACGGGTGAGCGCTTTGGCAGTAACTTCTGCAGAATAAAAATCGAGAGCAGAAAGAGAAAGCAACCCGGCAAAAAAGCGAGGAACGAGTTGGAGTAGCCGAATTGGCGCGCTTGCCAGCCGATGACAATTTCGTAGAGCCCAGATTTTGTGGCTACCGTATAGATCAGATAGGCGAACCCACCGAAGAAGTAGAGATAACCCGCCCAGAAGGCAAATTTTTGGCTTAAAGGCTTGGTGCTTGGCATTCGACCGCTCCCCCGATTTGAAGAATTCGTCAAGGCCACAGGCAAGAACGCCGGTTGCTTTCGATACGGGATCGAGGTAGACCACGTCCTCGTCGCATCCTTGTGCAATGGCGTGATGGCATGATGGCGTGTGCTGCCCTGGTCCCCTCTCACTCCACCGTCACCGATTTAGCCAGATTCCTAGGCTTATCGATATCCGTCCCTCTCGCCAGCGCCGCATGAAATGCTAGCAACTGCATGGGGAGCGTATGCAAGATCGGCGACAGCGGCCCATAGTACTCATTGAGCCGAATCACGCTGACGCCTGGGCTCGGCGTCAATCCGCAGTCGACGTCGGCGAATACGAAAAGCCGTCCGTTGCGCGCGCTGACTTCATGCATGTTGGATCGCAACTTTTCCAGCAGCCGATCGTTGGGTGCGACTGCAACGACAGGCATCTCATCGCTGACGAGCGCAAGCGGTCCGTGCTTGAGTTCGCCGGCTGCATAGGCCTCCGCGTGAATGTACGAAATCTCTTTCATTTTGAGCGCGCCTTCTAGCGCGATCGGATAGTGCATGCCGCGGCCGAGGAACAAGATGTTTTCTTTGCGCGTCAATGTTTCCGACCACGCCATGATTTGCGGCTCCAGCGCCAGTACTTTGCCCATTGCATCGGGCAGATGCCGCAGCGCATGCAAATGCTTGCGTTCGTCTTCGTCGGTCAGGCGTCCTCGAATCTGCGCCAAGGTCAACGTCAACAGGAACAGTGCGACGAGTTGCGTCGTGAATGCCTTGGTCGACGCCACGCCGATTTCGATGCCCGCCCGCGTCATGAAGTTGAGTGCGCAGTCGCGCACGAGCGCGCTCGTCGGGACGTTGCAAATGGCGAGCGTATTCGACATGCCTAGGCGCTTGGCGACTTGCACGGCGCCCAACACATCCGCCGTTTCCCCGCTTTGCGATACGGCGACGACGAGCGTGCGCGGATTCGCGACGCTGTCGCGGTAGCGATACTCGCTCGCGATCTCCACGCTGGTCGGCAACCCCGCCAGGCTCTCGATCCAATACTTCGCGGTCAGTGCGGCGTGATAGCTGCCGCCGCACGCAAGCAGCAGGACGGAATCGACGGCGTTCAGTACGCGCCAAGCGTTGTCCCCGAAAAGCTCGGGCATGATCGCGTTGACGTCGAGCAACGTATCGGCCACTGCTTGCGGCTGCTCGAAGATCTCTTTCTGCATGTAGTAGCGATAGCCACCGAGTTCCGCCGCCGCACTGTGGGCGGCAACGGTGTGCGCGGCGCGCTCGACGCGACGGCCTTCGCGATCGACCACCCAGTAGCGATGCAGTTGAACGTCGACGACGTCGCCGTCTTCGAGGTAGACGATTCGATCCGTTTCGTTCGACAGCGCAATGGCATCGGAAGCCAGGAAGTTTTCGCCATCGCCTACGCCGACCACGAGCGGCATGCCTTCACGTGCGCCGACGATGCGGTGCGGCTCGTCGCGACAGATGACGGCGATCGCATAGCTGCCGCGCAGCCTTTGCGTCGCCCCCTTGACCGCTTCGAACAAGTCCCCGTCGTAAAGATGGTCGATCAGATGAACGATCGTTTCGCTGTCCGTTTGACTTGCGAATGCATAGCCATGCTGTTCGAGCTCGGCGCGCAAAGCATCGCAATTCTCGATGATCCCGTTGTGCGAGAGCGCAATGCGTGCGTTCTCATTGCTCGGGGAGAAGTGCGGATGAGCGTTCGTCGTCACGGGTGCGCCATGCGTTGCCCAGCGCGTGTGCGCGATGCCCGTGTAGCCGGACAACCCGAGCGCGGCGACGTCGGCTTGCAGTGCGGCAACGCGCGCGACGCTGCGTGCCCTTGCAAGCTGGCGATCCTGGTAGACGACAACGCCGCAGGAGTCGTAGCCGCGGTACTCGAGCCGCTTCAATCCATCGATCAAAGTAGGCAAGACGTTGCGTTGGGCGACTGCACCGACGATTCCGCACATTTTTCGTTTCTCCATTGGACGACCCGTATCGCGGGTCCATGGCGGCCATCGTATGGGTAAGCTTGTGAAATGTTATTTCAAAAAATACGTGCGAATGAAATAGATGATGAAGTAAAATTGAATATGAAATTAAATTTCACTTAAGGTCGCAACGAAGGGGCTTGGCATGCCGGAATTCGAACTGGACGATCTCGACCTGCGGATCTTGGCGATTCTGCAAACCGATGCCTCGCTATCGAACCTCGATCTGGCGCAAAGGGCGCTCGCATCGGCGCCTACCTGTTTGCGTCGAGTCCGCAAGCTCAAGGAAGCGGGGCTCATCGCGCGTGAAATCGCCGTCGTCGATCTTTCGAAGATCGCGCCGATGGTCACGGCTGTCATCGAGGTCAGTCTCGATCGTCAGGCGGCCGAGGATTTCGACGCATTCGAGGGATATGTGTGTGCGGAGCCGGCCGTGACGCAGTGTTATCGCGTGTCGCCCGGGCCCGACTTCATCGTGATCGTCGAGTTGCCGGGCGTGCGTTCATATGATGAATTTGCGCGACGGCTCTTTACGCAGGCGTCCAACGTGCGCAACGTCCGGACATTCTTTTCGACGCGCAGAGCGAAATTCGAAGCAAGCGCGCCTGTCGCCACGGCCCTCGGCGCGCACACGGAATGAGGCTTTTCATGGTGCGTCACGCGACACCGCGCCGCACACGATATGTGTTGCTTCGCAACACATATTCAGTCAGTCCCGCGGAGTGCGTTACGATATGCCGCATTACGGGGAGCTGGCCGTGGCTACGCACGGGGCTGTCTTACCCCATGCCCATTAATTCAGAAGAAAGCGATTTTCAACCATGCCCAGCACTGTCGCGCTTCTCGGCATTGCGCTCATGTCGTGCGTGATGAGCGCCGCCGTGCTTGGCTCGCTGCTGCGCGCGAACGTGCGCGGCGTGCCGCGCTGGTGTGCAGCCTACGGCATCTTTTCCGTTGCGATCTTGCTGGTGCTGGTAGGCCCGCGTGTGCCGCTGTGGCTCGGCTTGTCCGTAGCGCACTGCCTGTTCTTGTTCGCGAGCTTGCTCATTCTGGAAGGCGTGCGCGAGTTTTTCGGAAGGCCGCGGGCATCGGCCATCGAGTACGCAGCGTCCGTCGCTGTCTACCTCGCGGTGCTCTACTTCATTTACGTCAAACCCAGCCCCGATGACAGCGTAGTCGTCAGCTCGGCTTACTTCGCCTATGTGCGCGCTGCGATAGGGTGGGCAGCGTTGCGATATCGGCCGCCGCAGCGCCCGAAATACAGCTACTACTTTCTCGCGATTGCCGCATTCGCCGGAGCGCTGCTGCACGTGGCCCGTTCGATCGCCTACGGTGTCGGATGGAATCATCAAGTGGTCTTTCTCGATCCCTCTCCTCTGAACATTGCGTTTTTGGGCCTCGGCATCCTGAGCTTTCCGTTCTTGTCGATTGCGATGGTCATGCTGGCGCACGATCGGCTGGCCGAACGCATGGAGCGGTTGGCGACGATCGATGAACTCACTGGAACGCTTATTCGGCGCGCGTTCATGGAGCGGGCGGAGGCGTCGGTCGCGGCGGCGCATGCGAGCGGTGCGCCGCTTGCCCTGGCGATAGTGGATCTCGACAACTTCAAAGCGGTCAATGATCGCTACGGTCATGCGGCCGGCGATCGGGCGTTGGTGCATTTCGCCTCGACAGTGTCGCGCTCGCTGCGCCCCGGCGACCTCTTCGGTCGTCTCGGTGGCGAGGAGTTCGCATTGCTGTTTCCGGCAACGCGCGAGGCGCAAGCCTTGCAATTGACCAATAGTTTGCGCGCGGCGATCGCGGCACGCCCCTGCGGTCAAACGCCTTATACGTTCAGCGCAGGTGTGGATGAATTCGGCGCCGGAGATACGCTCGCACGTGTCCTGGCGCGAGCCGATGCTGCGCTTTATACGGCAAAGGCCTTGGGTCGCGATTGTGTCGTGGTGGCATCGTCGGACGGAGCGTCCAACGAACGGCTCGAGCAACTGGGTTGAGCGGGGCGCCATGCACGCAGTAAAGCGAAGGGCCCTACCCAGGGAAGAGGCAGGGCCCGTCTACTGCAACTTCGAGGTGAGGTGAAGCTACTGCTAGGGTGCTTCTACTACCAGGGGTGCTGCAACTGCTAGGTACTGCTATTCCGAGGTGGTGCTGCTGGTGCTGCGGGTACTGCGCACTCAACTGCGGTACTGCCCATCAGGTACTCGTCACTGCTAGGTGCTTACTGCTAGGTACTTACTGCTTACTGCGAGGTACTTACTTCGAACTGCTAGGTACTTCGAACTGCCACAACGCCCTGCCCGAACCCCGGTTTCTGAAACCTATCAGCGATAACCCTGACTGCTGAGAGGAATTCCAACAATTGCTGTCCAGCTACTGAGTTAAACCGTCTTACGCCACGTCGCTTCGCGAGGGCCACGTGGATGGAGTCGATGTCTTGCTCCATGGAAAGCAGTGTAGACCCGCCGGTGTCAAAGCAATTGCACGAAAGGAGTCCGTTTTTACGCTCAATTCATCCGATCGACCTTGGCCGAAGCGTCGGTCAGCGGCTCGAATCGAGTCAGACCTCCCGGCTAGTGGGGGTTTCGGGCACTCGCGCGTCGTTCGGTACCGTCGTCGATATGGGTAAAATCAACGGCGCCACACTTCCGGGACCGTGAAAAATGAAAATGAAAGCTTTGGCGGTAGCGCTCGTGCTCGCCGCTTGTAATGCGCCGTATGCGGCGATGGCGCAATCGATCGACGCGCCGTCGCTGAAAGAAGGCGACTCTTGGACATACGCCGATACCGTCGAAAAAGGACCGTCCGGCTGGACCCAGACGCACGACGAACTGACCATCCAACGCGTGACCGATTCGCACATCTATTTCACGGCGAAGCAAGCCGGCTCCGCGCAAAACGGGCACGAAGCGATCACTGATTCGGATTGGGGGCGCACGCGCGAGTTCGATGGCAACGAAGTCGTCGTCAATCGGCCGCTGGCGTTTCCTTTGACGGCCGGCAAGCATTGGGAAGTGCAATACACCGAACCGCATCCGAATCCCCGCTTGAGTTCGGAAACATGGACGACGAAATACAAGGTCGTCGGGTTCGAGGACGTCACGGTGCCGGCCGGCACGTTCCACGCCCTGAAAATCGAAGCCGAAGGTCAATGGCGCGGAGAGCTGGCGTCAATGAATACCGTTGTTCAAGCAGCGCAGGCTTCGCCGGGTACGACCACGATGGTCACGCAAGCGCACCGCGTCATACCCCAGGCGGTGGCAGGGCAGACCTACAAGGCCTTCTGGTATGTGCCGGAGGTGGGGCGTTGGGTGAAATCGGTCGAGGAATACTACGGCAGCAACGGGGTTCGCAACGAACGCTACACGGCGGAACTCGAAGCGTATAAGCGCAGCGCTCAATAGCGCGGCCCGCGCGCGTTGGTTGGCCTAATCGGCTGCGTCGCCTTCGGGGTCGACGAAACGCGCGCGTCCTTGGGTCGCATCGCGCAGCGCATCTCGGGCGCTGTCGCGCATCGTTGCCGGCATGCGCAACACGAGCCGCACCGATAACCCATACTCACTGCCGGCGAGCTCGGCCCGTTCCTGTTCGATCCATCGCCGTACGCGCGCTTCGTCGGGGTAGTCGATTTCGATCGTGAGTTGGGTCTGTGCTACCCGCTCGACACGCTCGGCATGTTGAAGCGCGCTCGCGATCGCTTCCGTATAGGCGCGCACCAAGCCCCCAGCGCCGAGCTTCACGCCCCCGTAATACCGCACCACTGCCGCCAATACCCCGTCGAGATCGTGGTGGCGCAGCACTTCGAGAATCGGCCGTCCCGCGGTACCCGAAGGTTCGCCGTCGTCGGACATGCCCGATTGCCCGCCCGCGAGCAAGGCCCAGCACACATGCGTGGCGCCAGGGTGCGCTTCGCGCAGACGTCGCAATTCCTGCATCGCGGCATCGCGATCGGCCACGGGCATTGCATACGCGATGAAGCGGCTTTTGCGGATTTCGATTGAGACGGATACGGTGGTTGAAAGAGTGTGTGTCACGTTGCTAAGAGGTAATTCAATTTAAATCAAGCGGCAATGCGTACCTTAGCACGGGATAACGAAGTGCACTGTGGAGGAGCAAGAAACGAAGCAAACGTTTGCCGGCGACTCGACTCTCATCGATCGATTCACATATTGGGAAGTACCTTTCGTGAGAGACAGCACGACGAACGTCTGCCACGATGCGCAGTAGCGCATACGCATGACACGTACGCATGGCACCTATGCGACGATTCACAAGAATAGGGTCCGAAAGTGAAATCGTTTAGGCGCCGCGAGGGAATACCGCGCTCAAATAAAATTAGTTTTATGCGGTGGATTTAAATTTTTTGCTCGACCTAAAAAAATGAGTTGCTTGAAAATTCGCGGATACATTCAACTGAGATAAAAGTAATGGAAGTGCCAGATCCTTAGCGTCGGGAGCACGGCTCACCTGCACGTGCACAAATCCTCGCTGTCCTGAGCGCCGGCATTCGTATTGCCGACGGATTCGGTCGCGTCGGCAACGCTCTGCGCAGGCACAGGCATGCTGCCGTGGTTGTTCTTCGCGACGGGTGTGGAGCGTGGCGTCCAAGGTTGGCTGCGCGCGATTGCCGTTGTCGTTGCTGGGTGTGCTTGCGCGAGGGGCGCGGCGGAGCACTCGATACGGTAGCCGTAGCCGTATAGGGTGCGCAGCGTCACGCCTAGGGCACCGTTGAGCCGAAGCTTTTGGCGCAGCCTATAGATGTGCTGCTCGAGCGTTCGCCCGACTATGTCCTCGGACGCGCTCCATATCGCCTTGGCGATATGTTGGCGGCTGAGGTACTCGCCGGGATAAGAGAACAGCAGCCACGCGATCGCGAATTCGCGCGCTGTCAGGCTTACCCGATCGCCGCCTACTTGCGCGGTGCAGGTTTGCTTATCGAGCCGGTACTCCCCGAGCGTCGTGACGTTGAGCGTATTCGACCGATGCGCATTGACGCGCAATTGCGCTAGGTAGAGGCGCGAAGAGAGGTCGCGTGCGTCGACCGGGGCGAATACCACGTCGTCTGCGCCTGCCTCGAGCAGGCGGGCGACGTTTTCGCGGTCCGGGGCGGCGTTGATGACGACGAGCGGTGCACGCTTTTCGCCTCGACTCGCGCGCCGTGCAGCGATGGATTGCAGCGACTGAGCGCCGGCCTCGGCGTCGATGAGGATGGCGTCGTAATCGTCGCGGACGATGCCCCGCAACAGTGCGAGGTCATCGCCGAAGCGACGACACACCGCGCCTTCCGCTTCCAAGCAACGTTTGATTACTGCGACGAGGTCCAGGCCTCTGGATTTGATGGCGATCTTCATTTTCTTTTCCTTCGGAACCACGTGTAAGAACGCACCGCGACGCTTCTGGCATCAGGTGCGATTGCGGTACCGTCGTTTACGGCTCCGCACCTATCGCTACGCCAGCCACTTGCCGCTGGAGCAGCATTGCAATGCGACGCCGTACGGCGGGTACGGCGCGCATATCGCATCGATCGCGTATTGCAAGGTGAATAAGCGGAAAGGAGCAGGCGTCGTCGTTTGGCGTCGGCGAGCCGATTTTTTGCACTGTTTGCCCGCCGCTCGCTCGATCGCCGCTTCCCCACATGATTTTTCAATGACTATCGCCGCGTGTGGGTTCCGATTGCCGGCCGGAATCACGCGGCGCATCGGGGTTTTCGCAGCAAGCGCGGATCCGTCTGGTGTCAGGGGGATCGCTTACCGATGTCAACCTGAACGTGCTCGCTACTTAAGTCACCGCTATCGGCAGCTACTTTATGCGTCGGTCCAACGCGCGTTTCCATGCATATTCAACGCGCGCAAACCGCTTCACAATTCTATGCCGGATCGAACATGATTCAAGTGAGCGATTGGCATATCAACATGCGGAGTTGGCATGAATACCCGTGATCTTGAGGCCTTTTTGGCAGTCGTCGAGGCCGGATCGATAATGGCGGCGTCGATGCGGTTGCATCTGACGCAGTCCGGTGTGAGCCGCCGCATCCGCGCTCTCGAAGAAACGCTCGGCGCGACGCTTCTCGATCGACAGTCGAAGCCGCTGAAACCGACTCTTGAAGGGATGCGCACGTATGAACACGGACGCAGGATTCTTGGCGTTCTAGACGATCTCAAGAGCGGCTTTTCTTCGGCGAGAGAATCCAGAGGTGAATTCCGTGTGGGGATCACGCCGTGCATGCCGGAAATCGCGATGGGTACGCCGCTCGATCGACTCCGCACGGAATTCTCCAACCTCACTACGAGTGTCATCGTCGGTGGGCCGGATATGTTGTTGGAGAAGCTGCGCCGCGGTGAAATCGACGTTGCGGCTGTGTGTTCACCGGAAAGCGTAGATCCCACTTTGGAATTCGACGGACTCGCGATCGGCGTGCAGCGGCTCGTCGTCGTTGCGCCGAGAAGCGCGGTGGTGGCATCGCCGGCGACGCTGCACCATCTATCGAGTTTCGATTGGGTGCTGAGTCATGATGGCTGCGGTATTCGCAGCGTGGTCAGCCGCCGCTTCGAACGGGAAGGCATTGCGCTGCGGATCGGCATCGAAGCGATGAGTTCCGACTTGCGCTTATCGCTCGTTGCGCGTGGCCTCGGATTGACCGTCGTCAATCGGCGCGCCTTCGCCGAAAGCCCGCTGCAAACGCGATTGCGCGACGTGGAGGTCGCGGATTTCGAGCCGTGTATTTCGTCTTGGCTCGTTCATAGGCCGCCGTCCGGGCGCCTTGTGGGTCCCATTCGCAGTTTCAAGGAGGCGCTCGTGTCCGCGTTTGCCGCTGCCTCGTAGCAGGCGGCGATCGCCGGTGCGCTTTTTGCCTTTTCGGGTTCTCGCATTTCAATACGCATACGGGTTCAGGTGGATTTGTGGCCCTGCCGTACAGTGATTCGCGTGGCTGTATGGCTCGCAGGCCGCTCCACGGAAAGATATGCGGCGAGCCGTGCGGTGGTCATCAACCTCAAACCGTCTGAGGAAACCGTCATGCTCGATACCAACCCGACCGGAGCGTCTACGTGGAGTTTCTCCTCGTTCTTTCCCGGTCAGAACGGCCAGATCTCCGGTAGCGATACCGATTTCGGCGATGCTGCCGATAGCAACTCCAGCAGCTCGCAGAGCGATGCAAGTACGCAGAATCTGATGGACGAAGTGCTCATCGTGTTGCTGCTCGAGATGCTCGAACAGAGCAGTAGCGGGGGGCAATCGTCATTGGGTGGTTTGGGCGGCAGTGGTTTGAGCGGTTTGAGCGGTTTGAGCGGTTTGAGTGGTTTGAGCGGTTTGAGCGGCAGCGGCTTGAGCGGTCTGGGTAGCTTGAGCGGTTTGGGTGGTAGTGGACTGAGCGGCTTGAGCGGCAGTGGCTTGAGCAGTTTGGGTGGCTTGAGCGGCTTGAGTGGCGGTACGGGGTCGTACGGTTATACCGGCGGTTCAAACAATGCCGCGACCATCGCCAATCAGTTGGTTGGCTCCTCAGCAGCGCAGCTCATGGAGAATCAAGCGGTGCCGATGACTCAAGGCGTTTCGACCGAGGAATGCTGCGCGAACTTCACGTCGGCGTGCTTGGAGAAATCCGGTGAGATTCCTGCTTCGCAGCAAACCGCCAGTGTTGCCACGCTATCGAGCGAATTGACGGGTCAAGACGGCTGGCATGCCGTCAGCCAGTCTCAAGCCAAGCCGGGTGACGTTTGCATCGTCGGCGGCGACCAGCATGTCGAGATCGTTAAGAGCAATAACAACGGGAACATTACGCTGGTCGGCTCGAACAACACGGAAGGGGGCACGGGTCCTCAGGCCGTGTCGGACGACTCTTATACGGGCAATCAAGGCAACGTCCAGTTCCTTGAGGCATAGCGTGTTCTCGTGGGGCATGCGGGCAGTTGCGCACATTCGGCGATGAACGAGATGAAACTCGACTCGGTTGCCGTGCGAGCGCTGCTGTCCGTCTTTTCAATCGGGCTCACGCATGCCAGCTTTACGGATCTCGAAGATCTGCTGATCGCATTGCGTGCGTTGAGCCCCGACTCCGCATTAGCCGATCTTTGCGAGGCAAGGTTGTTGATGCGATCACGTCGCTGGATCGAGGCATCGCGACTGATTGCTCAGGTCGAAGCGCAGTATGGCGTTTTGCCGAAGCTCAGAGTGCTGCACGCGTGGTGCTTGTTGAAACTCGGTGAACCTCAGTGGCGCAGTTGCATCGATTCCGCGCTTGGCAGTTCAGATAACGGTGCCGTTGCCGCGGCGAATGCGCTTCTCGAGCGCGTGGGCGCGGCAGCCGAACGTAAATGACGCGCACACGAAACTGACACGGACACGAAGCGCGCGATCGTTATCGGTTTCGCAACGATCGACATGATTCTCCAAAAAGCGACCGCGCGTTGCGCGCCGCGTCTCATCCCTTCTCTTATGCCGCGGTAAGTTTCTGACGCAACGCGAAAGGAATCTTCTCGGCGAACAATTCCCTGATGCCGGTGGCGGTCGTGATCGGCTGCATCTGCGCCAGAAAGTTGAGGCCCGGGCCGCGCGAGACGGAACTGCGTTCCTTGACCTTCAGCTCGACGGGCACCCATGAACTCGGATCGTTCAGTATGCGTTGCACCTTCGCGTCGATTTTGGCGCGCGCCTCGGCAGCCCCGTGCGTTGGCAACTGGGCGCCGAGTGCGGTGAGCACGTCGAGTTGTTTCGCGGCACTGCCTCTTAGTTGATAGCGGTGCATGTAGGTTTGGTTGAGGCGCCGATTCATCCGTACATTGGCAAGATATGCATCGAGCCGTTCGGCCGCCACGTCGCGCGGAGACGGTAATCTCAGCAGCGCGACGCCGTTTAACTCCGCCTGTTTCCGCTCCGCACGTTGTTCGTCCTCGGCTTGCGCCGCAAATAGCGAGATCCACTGCTCGCGATGGGCTTCGACGTCGCCGATGTAAGACTCGGCGTTGGAATATTCGGAGTCGAGCAGACACGCACGCTCTATCAAGCTAGTGCCTTCGCGCGAGATGCGTACTTTGGCTACGCGTGTATCGTCGTTGAGCGTCCATGTCGCCGATGGGGCAGCGAGTGAAACGTAGCCGACGGTGACTTCGCCCTCGTTGAGGGTGCCGTTGTCGTGGCCGCTGATCGTGTTGCCCATCCTACCGATCTGACGAATGCCGTTGCCGACTTGATGCTGCTCGATTTGCATGCGTCCGCTCGTTTCGACCGAGTCGAGCGTTTGTTTCGTGATTCGCTCACGCCCACCTCCAATAGCGAAGCCGGGGCGCATCCACCGCGAAAGCTTCGGGACGTTGACCCAAAGGCCGGCATCGACGAAAGTGCCGCGTTTCGCTGTGCGCGATGTGCTATCCGTCCAACTCACCGACACGTCGGGGTCGTCGAAGTAGCGCTCCGCGAGCCGATTCCAGGTGCCGTTCGCGCCGCCCGTATCGGTGCGGCGTGCGTTGGTCGTTTCGTCGAACACGTGGTCGATGACGCCGGCAAGTTTTTCGCGTGTCGCGTCGTCGTCGTAGCCCGTACCGTTTGTGTTGACGCGCCGTGCGACGCGCAGCGATATCCCTTTCGGCTCGCTGACTTCCTGCGAATGTAGCAATGCGCGAGTGATGACGCCGGCGCGCGCCTGCGTCAAGCCGACATCCATGTCGTATCCAACCAGGACGCCGACGCCTGCGTATGTTTGCGAGACCTTCTCGGTCCCGAGGAACAGGTCGGCACCATGCGGGCCTCGGCTCAGCCCGATTACGCCTGCGCGCCGGCTCGACGCGCGCATATCGATGCGCGGCGAGATCGGCACGGCACCAGCATGCAGCAGCCTGGTGATGTTGGCCGATAGGCCCCGTGTGCTGATGCCGATACGGCCGCCGTCGCTGAGCCGCAAATTGGCACCGGCCCTTAAGTCGAGCGCGACTTCCTTCAGCGATTCTCGTACTTCATCGGCATTCGCGACGTCCAGCGCCGCCGACACGGAAGGTCGCGCGGCTTGCATCAATCCGTCGACCTTTTCCCAGAACGGTGAATCGGGCGGTACATTCGCAACCTTGCCCCACGACGCAAGCCGCTTGATGGTGAACGGCCGCTTGACGATCTGCTTGAACGCGGGGTCGCGTGCGAGCACGTGCGGATCGGCGGCTACCCACTCCGCGGTCGTGCTTTGCATCCGATTCAGCGTGTCCGGCGAACTGACGTCGCGCGGCTCGAGTTGCGCGCAGAGCTGCTCGGCGCGTTTCGCAATCGCCTTCAACTGTTGCGCGTCCGGACGGTCGTTGGTAAATCCGCCGCTTTCGAGCCAAACGTGCAACGCTGCGAGTTCTGCGATGGAGCGCTCGGGGCGTGCGTGCGACAACGCGGCTGCGGGCCGCATTTCGGGGCGGTCGATGAGCGGCGGCAACGCGGCTTTCATTGCTTTATGCAGCGCGCTCTTCTCGGACGTGACTTGCCCGCGCAACGCACCCTGAATCCCGTAGCCCAGCGCGCGTTGCGGCGCAACGGACTTGCCGAAGAGGCGGGGCAGGTAGGTCTTCCAGCGGCTGTCTGCGCCTTGGTCGATCGTTTTCGCGGCGAACTTGTTCAAACGCACGCGGGCTTGCGCGAGTTCGCTGCCTCGCCCATCGTCGCGGAAGTTTTGCCGCCAAGCGAAGAACGTGCCCTTTTGGTCAGGGCTCATTGCCGCTCTGCCGTGCGCCGTCAGCGTCTGCGCCGCGTGATAGGCGCGCCACGCGAACGGCGCGCCGCTCGGCTCAGCGCCCGCCGGCGGTGCATGCCGCTGCGCTGTTGCGCCAGGTGCCGGATCGTATGCGGCGGCATCGAGATCGGGCTCGAGGGCGTCGGCGGCCTGCAGCATCATCAGGTGCGCCATTCGCGTCGTCGGGTTGGCCTCGGGCGGTTGATTGCCGACCGTACGGCGCAAATGCTCGAGCGCTTCGAAGCCCGCGTCCGTGCGCGCCAATCTGCGTGCGGCATGCCACGCCTTCGCTTCGGCGTCCGAACCGGACCGCGCTCGATCCATGTGCGTGAAGTCGAGCTTGGCCATCGCATCGAGCGTTTCGGCCGCGCCGTGTGCATCGTCGACGCTTGCAGCGTGAAGAGCATGCGCGAGCAACGTGCCTCGGGTTGTCGGCGGTGAGCCGGCAGGCGCGCCCTGCATCGTCAGGCCTTGTACGAGTTCCGCGGCCGCGAGCGGATCGCTGTGCGGGCCCGGCATGTGTCGTGCGACATACGCAAGCAATGCACCGCCACCGTCCGTGGCATCGAGCGGCACGTCGTGCGGAGGTGATGATTCGCCATTGGCGGACGGCGCGGACGATTTCGCAGATCCGGTAGCGCTAGGCGCCGGCGTGTGCGCACTCTTTGCCAAGGCCGCTTGGTCGCGCGCATCTCTCTCCGGCGCAGTGGTGGGAGTGCTCGCTGGTACGGACTGAAGAGGACTGCCCTTCTGGAATTCACCGGCCGCTAATGGCATGCCGTGCAGGTTCGTTTGAGTAAACGCGGTACGGAGTTCGCGATTCCCATGACTCCAATGCGATATCGTGCGCCTGAGCCGTCCCAGCGTCGATTCATCCGGTGTGCCCGGCAACGGCAGCGCAAGTTGCTGTTGCGCGTTCGGCCCACTGGTGGCTGGTGCCGAGGTACCGCTCGTGGTCGGGTTGCCGGGTTGCTGTGTCAGCGCAGAAGCCGACAACGGGGGGGTGACGTTGGACATCAAGCGGGCCGCGATGCAGATAATGCGACCCACTGTAAGCAGCGTGTGTGACGGTTCAAAGGCTATGCACGAACGGCACGGGGTGAATGCGAAGTGCGCCCGTTGCGCTCCAGGTGTCGAGCGCCTCCAGCTCGGCGATGATGTGCAACTCGCTGCGCTTGATTCGATTGCGCCGCGCGCGCTCGAGTGCTTGCTCGAGCAGCGCTCGCGCGACGCTTGCCTCTTCGCCCGTGGCGAGGCGCAAGACCGCATCGATGCGTTGCAATTCGGGGATGTGCCAATGCTCGCCGCACATTTCGCCTTGTTTCACGGCCATATGAATGGAGGCGCTCAGCGCAGCGGTAAGCTCCGCATCGCGGCTGAACTGCGTGTGCGGCAGCAGCGTCGCGACGATAGCCAAGTCGAGCAGGCAGATGCGGCCGCGCCCGAGGCGTTTCGAAACGCCCGCGAGCAACCGCAGCGCGGCATCGGGGGAGCCGCGGCGCGCTTCGAGCCAAAGTTGCGTGTTGAGACCCGCACGCAGCCACCGATGCAGCCCTGCCAACCGCGCGCGCGTGACGAGCGAGGTGGCGTACGACTCGGCCCGCGTAATGTCGTCGTCGAGCACGGCCAGCGCGCACGCGAGTTCGAGTGCGATGGCGGATGCGACGGGTTCGTTTTCGTCCTGTGGGGCGCATAGCACACGGTGCAATCGCGCGCTGGGTTGCGGTATGCACATGAACCAGCAGGATGCCGCGAGAATTGCCTCGGTCACGATATGCAGCGATACGCCGAAATCGGTCGCCATCGCGTTGGCTTCCCGGAGCGTCTCGTCGTCGTATAGGCGTGGGGCGTCGGGGCGGCTGGCTTCGGCTTCGTGCGGATAGTGCTCGGCAACTGGGCTCAGAAGCTGAATCGCCGAATCGAATTCGCCGCGATAGGCCTTGACGATCCCTTCGAGTCGCCGGGCATTCACTTCTGCGGCGGGTAGTGGCGTGCCTTCCGCAATCTTTCTGAAGGTGGCGCACAATTCCTCGCAACGTTCGAAGCCGCCGGCGTCGAGCGCATTCATGATGAGTGAGAACAGCGCGCGCAGCCGCTGCAGCGTGTCCGCGCAGACGGTGGCGAGCTTATACGCTTGCTCCCAGTTCGCGACGATTTCGTCCGGGGCTTCGCGGCGTAGTGTGAGTGCGCTGGCTAGCGCCACCCGCAGCCGCATTTCGTCACGAACGCGCCGCACGTCGGCGGACGTGGCTTTTTCGAGTGCGGCACGGATCCAACTCACATATTCGTCGAGCAGCGACAGCGTGACCCAAAGTTGCGCCGAGGGCTCGAGTATGTCGGCGGATAGCTCGGTCTTATCCGCCGTGATCGACCATTCGAGGGCTGCTCGCACATCATCGATGTCGCGGCGCAACCCTGCCGGCGCAGTCTGTTCGAGCGCTCTCGCTACATAGCGCGCATGATGCGCGGCGGCCGCGTCGCTTTCGCCACGGCGATCGAGTTCGGCAAGTGCATAGCGTCGCATCGCGTGCGGCATTTGCAGATGCAGTGCATTGCCGCGCTCTACCGCATTGAGGAAGCCCGCGGCGACGAGGGCCTGCAGGCTTCGACTATTCGCGTCGCGGCGCGTGGCGTCGCGGGTAGCGCCCGAAGCACCGAACGCATCGAACGCGCCGAGTACTTCGTGCGCCGCATCGAACGAGAATTTACTCGCGAACACCGCGACTCGACGTAGTGTCGCCCGCACCGGCACGTTGAGTGTGGCGCCGAACAGTTCGATCGCGGTTTGCGTAATGATCGGACGCGGCAACGTGACACGCTGCCCGCCCGTGCGGCGCACGAGGCGTGCGTCGAGCGCATCCGCACACGTGACGATGGCTGCTTCGACGCTTGCTCCCGCGACGACGCGCGTGGCGATCGAGGCGGCAGCGAGTTCGAGCGCGAGCGGTAAGCCTCCCATGTGCCGACAGATACCCGCTGCGGCACGGAAGGCCACGGGCGCGCTTTGGAGCATGTCGCGCAAGCGCGTATCGTGGCCTGCTGCGTTGAGCGTTTGCGCAAGCTTTGCGCACAGCAGATGGAGCGCATCGTCGAAGAACGGTGCAGTCGTACCGTCGCCGTTGGCGGCCGGCACACGCAGCGGCGCCACTGACAACTGGAGCTCGCCGGCGATGAAAAGCGGCGAGCTGCAAGTGACGATGATGTGCAGCCCTCGAGTATTGGCAATCAGCGTGTCCAGCGCCTGACCGGCGGCTTCGCTCAAATGGTCGCAATGATCCACGACTACGAGCATGCGGCGATCGCTGACGTCGGCGGCGAGCGTCGCGGGGGCGGCTGCGGCGGCTGCGTGCTGACCGGTATGGAGACCGGCCGCCGCCACGATTGCGTTCGTGACGCGCTCCGGTTGGCTGAGCGAAGCCAGCTCCGCGCAGAACGTACCGTCCGGAAACTGCGGCGCGAGTCGTGCTGCGGCTTCGGTCGCGAGCCGCGTCTTGCCGATGCCGGGTGCGCCCGTCAATGTAACGATGCGGCGGGCCGGCACGATCGCGAGCAACTCCGATAGCTCCGCATGCCGCCCGATGAACGGCGAAGGCGTGGTGGCCTGACCAAGGGGCGCGCCGCCGGCCGACATCGGGGCAAGCGGAGCCTGGGAAGGGGTGGCGCGTTGCGTTGCCTGTGCGTCATTCGTGCGTTGCGCGAGGCGATGCGCCGGGGCGGGGCGTCGCACAGCCGTCTGCAGCGGTATCGACGATGGTGAGGACGAGGCGCTCTGCGCGGCGGCAGCGCCGAGGTTCGGCGAGTCGACGATCCGAATGTCGCACGCGATTCGATAGCCGCGTCCGGGGACGGTCACGATCAGATCGCGCTCCGCGCCAAGCGCTCGCCGGATCGCGGAGATCTGGGCCTGTACCGTATTCGCGTCGACGTTTGCGCCGTGCCATACGAAAACTCGTAGTTCCGCCGCGGAAACGGCGCGACCGTTCGCGGCGAGCAGTGCGCCTAGGACGGCAAATGGCCTCGCTGCGAGCTCGATCACGTTGCCATCTGAAATCAGCAAGCCCGCATCGCGCGCGAACCAGAAATGCGAGAAGGCGATGACCGGCCCCAAAAGTCGCGGTAACGGCATCTAAATAGTCTCCGGCTTTTTTCAAACTAGTCGGACAATCTTGCGGCTGGTCGTCGATCGGATTAAAGGCTCTACGGCAGGCTCTAAGCTTCAGACCAGTGATCAACTTGCTATGCCCTGCGCCCTCGCGGGTCATGCGTGCATTGTCGTGGTGCATGCAAACAAAAGCACTTCGGCTCGCATGCGTTCAGCGACTGCATTGCGCCGACATCTTATCGACGGCGAATGATGAGTTGGGTGTATGCGCCTGCGCCGCGGCAAGCAGTCGTTGAACCGGGCACGGCAGTACGGCTTCGAATGCGACGCCGACGTTGTGGGACAGCATACACGATCGCCGACGCTAAGAGGTAAGCCCTTCGTGTGTGTGGCATGGTCGTAACAGATGCGCGATTGGCCGTATTAATTTGCGCTTTTCGCATGTTTTCCGATCACGTACTACTCGGGCCGGCTTCGGATGGCCGACAGTCGGTTCGTGCTCGACGATGGGCTTTTGCCAAAGCGGTGCTAACGTTACAAGCACCGGCGGCAACGCCGCACCCAATGCATGATTCTCGGCGAATTCGGTCATGGGAGGGACGAATGCCATTTGAGCCTTTCGAACGCTTCGAAACGGAGCGTCTATTGCTGCGGCCGCTCGCTCCCGATGATTGCCAGGCGTTGTTCGAGCAGATGCTGAGCGATCCGGAGACGACGCGCGATCTGACATGGGAGCGCTACACCGATGCTTGGCAAACGCATGAGTACATCACGGACGCGATGGCCGGATGGCGGTATCGAACACGCTTCCGTTACGGGCTGTTTGGCAAGGATGACGGTAGGTTGTGCGCGGTCATCGACTTGACGCCACGTCTGCCACGGGTCGAGTTGGGCGTCATAACGAGCCGCCAAGGCGGTAATCGCCGTCGGCGCGACGCGCTAGCCGCACTGCGCCAGGTGTTGGATTGGTTGATGGAGCAGCCGGGCGTTTATCGCATCTTCGCTTACTGTGCGGTGGACGGGCGTGCCTATAGCGTCATGGAGCGCTTGGGCTTCACACGAGAAGGGACGATCGTCAACTATGAGGCGCGGCCGAATCGTCGCGTGATCGCCGGCGACAGTTACCTCTATGCGATGACGCGGCAAGCACCGCCGCCCGAGCCTATCGAAGATCCGGTTCAGGACACGCGCGAGTTGCTTGCCTCGTTCGAAGCTTCCGAGGCGACCGAACTTGACTGAGCCGATGCCGCGTTACGCGACGCGATAATTGACGAGCCACAAGCGCGAGTTCGGATCGGTGATGAACTCGACGTCGCGCCCGCGTCGTTCGAGCCATTGCGACATTTGCTTCGCGGTCGGAAAGTTCTTGACGATTTCAAAGCGTGTCCCGTCGAACAGAGCGCGCTCTTCAATAGCGTTACCGTGATTGTCCGTGTGCCGCGAACCGGTATGGGCGTACGGCATCTGATCAGCGAACGTGACGCTCGCGCCTTGCTGCAGCTTACTGTGCAGTGCATCGAGGAATTCCCCGATTCGGGCGTGAGGCATGTGCGACCACCAGAACATCCCGAACGCGCCAGTGAATTCCGACGGTACGCCGTCGAGTCGATAGGCGTCGGCGCGATGAAACGATACGTGGTCGTGCATCGCCATACGCGTTTGCGCGAGCCCCAGCGACGTCGAATCGAAATCCACTGCAAGGATCGAGCGTGCCGTTCGTGCGGCGACGTTGGTCCAATAGCCGGTGCCGCAGGCGATCTCGAGGACGTCGAGCCCTTTCAACCGCTCGGCGAGACGCGCTTTGAGCGGCGCCAGCGCTGTCTCGATGGCCGTGCTGCCATATCCGACGGATGCGTCGTATTCGGGGGCGCGAGCTGCGTAGTATCGTTCGTGTTGTACGTCGCTGGACATCGTGGCTCCTTCTAACTGACATTGAACGATTGCGTTTCACTCATTGCGCTGCCCGAACGCACGTTGGAATGACGCCGTAGCCCAGCCGATTGGGGTGTAAGCCGGCGCTCGATCAACGCGAGCAGATCCGCGCGCTCTGCTGCCCCTATGCGGTTTGCCACTCGCACCGCGGCGGCCAGCGGCAGCCAGCGTTCGAATTGCGCTCGGCGTTGCGCGTTGTCGTCGACGGCGAAGTACCGGCTCAAGTAGGCATGCCGTATCACACGCCGCATTGCGGCGTGTGCGGGATCGGTCCGCGCAGCCCCGGCGATTGGCGCAAAGCGCAGCAATAGCGAGGTCGTCGCGGCGTCGCAGAGTGGATTGCCGCGTTCGGCGATGACCCAGTCGATCACGCTTGCCCTGCCGTTCTCGTCCTGCAAGACGTTGTGCGGGTGGAAGTCGCCGTGACAGAGGCTGTGCGCGGTGCAATCGACTTCCTCCAATAGGCATAGCAGTGCATGCCGGTGCTCATCGGACACGCCTGTTACCGATCCGATCGCGCGTCGAAATCGTTGCCGTTGATCGGGCAAAGCGTCGAGCGAACGATGTGTACGCGAATCGACGCGATGGATGTCGAGATGGAGTTCAGCGAGGCGCTCGCCGACCTGTATTGCTAGGCGGTGTGGGTCCTTCTGAGCGTAGGCTCGTGTCAATAGCGTACCCGCGGCACGCGCATAGACGAGGCCGACGCGAGCTTGGATGACGACGACCTCGCCAACCTCGGGTACGCAGAACGCGGCATCGTGCAACGCCTCCCGAACCGCGCGAGCAATACGCTGTTCCCCATGAGCGTAATTGTGCGAGAGCTCCTGATGAAACAGCTTCAGTACCCAATGCGTGTTCCAAGCGAAGACGTCGGCGGTGCGGCCGGAACCGATCGGGGAGGTGCCTGGCAGTTCGATCGGCGATATCATGCGCGTAGCCAAAAATATTCGCCCGATGCAATGCCTTCGAACATCTCGTCGGACGATTCGATGATGTTGCCGCGCCAGTAGCGGCCGTGCTCCGCATAGTGCGCCAGCAGTTCCGCGATCAAGTCGCCCGTGAGTTCATCGCCGAACGGCAGGCGCAATACGAGGACGATACCGCCGGTGTCGGTATCGAGGCCCAACTGTGCCTGGTCCTGCGCGTAGATGAGCAGGTTGGCCTCGAGCATCAAACGGAAAACGACGAGCGTGCGTCCGGCTGTCACCGTCCCGTAGTGGAAATTCGCGTACATCGCTTCGAGGTCGCGATCGAAGTAGTCGAGCCGGACATCAAACCCTTCGACATCGATCGAACGAGTCTCGAGGACGTGATCGACATCGGGCAATCCTACGGCCTCGCATAGTTCCGTTATGGCCTGCGTATAGCGCTCAGAACTCACGCGAAGCCCCGCTCACGCTCGCGGGTGCACTCAACGCGATGTGGTCGCCAATACCAGGCAATACTTGGAGAATCTTCACCGGGCCCCCTCTCGTTCGATTGCGTGAGCTGAACTCGCGCCTCTCTTTACGCGTCGCGCCGGTGCTTGTTATGCGCGCTTCGCGTCTACCTGTCTGCGACACCGATTCACGATACGCGTGTCGCACGCCAACGTCTGCGCGCAATGCGAACGCGATCCGGCGTACGCGAAATCGCGGAGTCAAGGAATCACGCCGACGCTTCCGAATCGCGGTGCTTTAGCGAGGACGGTGCATCGTCACCGAGCGTGTGTTCTTGCGTCGTCGCGCGTAGCCGTGCGCAACGCGTGAGTGCCTGCATGCCTTCGAGTCTCGCCGTCGCACGAGCGAGCCAGGCGGCACGGCGAGGATGGTTTCCGTTCAACGACAGCAGCGGGGCAAGAACGCGCGCATCGCGAAGCCGCTCGGCCTGGCGGGGTGTCGAACGCGAATCCGCGTCCGGGTCTTCTTGCGTCGATGCGGGGAGGGGATCCGTCTCACCTGATTCGATTGCTCCCCGCGGCGGCGCACGCTCAATGAATCTGGCGATTCCGCCCGACTCGTGCCTGCCGAACCTCTCCTGGACATGAAGCCAGGAGAGGTTCAGTTCGAGCGCGCACGCTTGGAAGTCAGTCCCCGGGTTGGAGGCTAGTTTGCTCAGTAGTGCGTGGATGTCGTCTATCCACGCTGTCCCGAACGCGTCGCTATGCAGCGCGTCCACACCGTCCATCCCGGCCTGCGCGACCATCTCGCCGAGCATGCCTCCGATCGGAAAATGCCCGCTTCGCGCGATCGCATCCAGCGATTGATCGAGATGTTCGCCTTGGCCATCGTCATCGCGTCCTTGGCCGCGACCACTCCCGGGTTCGCCGTTGCCGTTGTTGCTACCACCGCCACCGTTACTCCCACTGCCGTTTCCGTTGCCACCGCCACTACCACCACCACCACCACTACCGCCGCTGCTGTCGCCCCCACGGCCGCCCCCACCACCACTACTGCCGCGGCCATCGTCTTGTCGCCGATTGACCTTGTGCCGGCTGTTCGGCATGAGCGTTTTGATTCGAGGATGTCCAGAACGATCGGCGCTGTCGCCTGCGCGCTGTCGTTCGTTTCCGTCGTCTTCTCGCTCGGACGGCCTTCGCTCGATGGATTCCTCGCGCGCGGCGGCTTCCGCATCGGCCTCTTCCTGCGCGCCGGATTTGCGCTTCATCAACATCGCGCGCAAGCGGGCCGACATTTGCAGTTGCCGCATGCGAAGGGACCGCATCATCCGACCATGCGGTGAGTTACTGCCGTAAGCAAAGCTCGTCCCGTGGTGAAGCGTCGCATTGCGCTGCTGCGCTTGCTCCATCTGCTCGTGTTCGCGTTGCGCCGCGATCATTTCGTTGTGTGCGTCGATCCTCGTCATCGGTGCGTGCCCATCATCGGTTTCGTCGCCTTGCTATTGCGGCAACACGGTGCTCATCATCTCGTTGGCGAAATGCAGTACGGCCGCGCAAGAGAACGGCGCCGCGATGACGATCACGACGGTCACGGCGACCAGCTTGACGGCATGCGAGATCGACTGATCCTGCATCGACGTAATCGCCTGCAAGAACGAGATGATGAGCCCGACAAGCGCTGCGACGATCACCGCGGGTAGCGACACCGTCAAACACAGCAGCATGCCTTGCGTGGTGAACTGGATAAGCGTGTCCAGCGGCATGGCTGCCTTCAGCGGTAGGTCATCACGAGCCCGTGAATCAGCGTCGACCATCCGTCCATCACGACGAACAGGAGAAGCTTGAACGGAATGGCGACGTTGGTCGGAGTGACTTGGTTCAAGCCAAGCGCTAGCAATATGTTGGCGATGATTAGATCGACCACGATGAACGCGATGTAGAGCATGAAGCCGATCTTGAATGCCTCGGTCAGCTCGGTCAGCGTAAATGCCGGCGCAAGCACGATCAAATCGTTCTCTTTCAGCGCCTTCGCCTCCTCCTTAGGCCACACCATGTTTGCCGAGCGTAAGAAGAAGAGCTTCTCGCGTTCTTGCACGTGCTTCTCGAGAAACGAGCGGAAAGGTTCGCGTGCGGCATCGAAGAGCTGCAACATGGCCTGCGACGACTGCGCCGCGATGGGCTGACTTTCGAGTGCCTTCGATGCCGCGAGGCCGATCGGCGCCATGACGTAGACAGTCACGAGGACCGCGATGCCGTTGAGTACCATGTTCGGCGGCACTTGCTGGACGCCGAGCGCATTGCGCAGCAAGCCGAGCACGACGACGATCTTTGCGTACGATGTCACGACCATCGCGACGAACGGCACGAGGCTGATAGCGACGATCGCGAGCAGCAGTCCGGTAATGTCGCTAAATTGAACCATCGTCGGCCCTGGGCAAGGTGTTGTCGTTGTGAGCCATGCGCACGATGCGCACGCCGAGGTGATCGCCCACCGTCACCAACTCGCCGTGGCCGATCGTGCTGCCGTGGGCCACGAGACGCAGCTTCGCATCGCGGAACGGCACGGGAAATTCGATGACGTAGCCGGGCCCGATCGCCGATAGCTGCGAAAGCGGGATAGCTAGCGTGTCGATTTCGAACTGGACCGGAAGCTCGAGATCGCCGATACGGGCCGAATCGCCCTGCTGATCGGCGGATAGGCCGGCGTCGATGAACGCTGGGTCCAGATGGTCCGACATATAGGTCTCCTTAGTGATAACCGCCGAGATTGCGTCGAACCGGGCGATGGCGCACAGACGGACAAGGCCGGTCGTTCCCCAAGCGGCGAGGGCGCTCCCCGCGGTGTCGCTCGATAACGCGTCGTCCTCGTCGTCTCCGAGTGCTTCGTTCGTCGAGAAGAGCAACCGAGCGTCGAACGAAGGGAAGAGCGCGCGCAGCAACACGTCGCCGGGCTGAAGCCGAGCGAGCGTGTCGACCGACAGCCGCTTCGTGCCGATCACGAGACTGCCCGGTACGGTCAATTCGCCGAACTGAAGATCGACGGGCGCGTCTTGCACGAGCGCGTCGATGCAGTCGACGGCGCAATCGGGAAGCGACACGGTGTGCTCGTAGTAGACGCGCGACCCGCCGATTGCCGCGTTCGCATCGCGGGGCGATAGAACTAAATGAACCAATGATCCGCCGGACATCTGTGCGATTCGACCGCGTGCGATGCCGATCAGGCGCAGATTGTCGAAATGCAGCGCGCTAAGCCGCGTGAGGAGCGATTCGATCAACAGTTCGGCGACGCTCAGCGTCAGAGCCTGACGCCGCTTCGTTGCGACGGCGTTTGCCGCCGTGGCTGCCGGATTGGTGTTCTCGGTGCCGAGCGCAATGCGTAGCGCGGGGTACTCGTCGAGATCGAGCTCGATCAAAGCGTTGAACCGTTGCGCTGGTGTCGCGGCCGTGGAAAACGCGATCGTGAGCACTGCGGGGTCACGCGCAGCGGACGCTTTATCCGCCGCGCGGGAAGCGTCGAGAACGGCAATGCTGACAACGTCGATCTCGGTGGTCGCCGCGCAGCGCGCAAAGCGGACATCGCAAATGCTCTGCGACAGCCGCAGCGCTTCCGGGGCGATAGCCGGTAAGGGCGGTTGCGACACGGGCACGCTGCAGTTCGCCATGATGCGGGTCGTGCCGCGTATAGCCGAAGCTCGCGCAATGCTCGAGTTCATCGAGGGCGACACGAGCAGGGTGTCGAACGTTGATGCCGCAGTCGGCTCGTCGCGGAGTTCAGTATAGGAAGCATCCATGATTGGATTAGCCCGTCACCAGACCGTCAGTTTTATGTCGCGGGACTCGCCCCATGCACTAAGCGCTGCACCGAGCTCCCGCTCGAGCATCGAACTATGGTCCAAGAGTAGTTGCTTCACCTCGAAGTCAAGAGCGTCGAACCGAAGGTCGACGGTGAAACACGAAAGGGTGAGGTATAGCGTGGTATGCGGGAATAGACGCTCGTCGAGCCGCATCTGCACTTCCCAGTTGCCGCTGCTCGCGATCGACGGGTCGCTGCAAAAGCCGGCGATTTCACGCGCCAGCGTGCCGACGAGATGTAAGACGCGCTGCTGTCGTTCGAGCACCGACGACACGACGGGCTCGGCCGCATGTGCGACGCGCGAGGCGAGCGCCCGATTGGCCGCGTTATCGGGGGTAATGGCTGGCTCGACGTCTTCACGCGACTGCCCGTCGGCCGTGGCAGCGCGACGCTGTTGTTCGTCGTCTTCCCGCGTGCCGCTTTGCTGCGACAAAGCGGGAGGGTGTTGCGATATCGGTCCTGCCCGCGTCACGGGGCGATGCGGCGCCGCTCTGGCGCGCAGCAGTTTCGCGTAGTCGAACCGCGACTGAGTCTCGCCAGCGCTCGGCAAACCATGGTCTAGCTCCGCATCGAGCGGGTCTCGCGCATGCCGCGACGAAATGGAGGTCATGACCGCCCTTAGAGCGCGACGCGGCCCAGCGGCATGAGTTCCACGTGCTCAGCCAGCTCTTGGTATGAATAGACGCTCAGCCAGCCGATACGAGATTCGATCATGCGCCGCACGTACCGGCGGATGTCCATCGACGTCACCAGTGCAACGTCTTTTCGGGGCTTCTGACCCGCGTATTCCTCGATCCGCTCGGTCAGCAGTGCCGTATCCTCCGGCGACAGTGCTAGAAAGTTGCCCGTGGGCGTTTGCTTGATCGAGTGCCGAATGTGCTGCTCGACCTGCAGATCGAGCAGCACGGCGGACAATGTGCCGCTTCCACCCGTGGCCTGATGCGCGATGAAGCGCGACAGGTCGCCGCGTACATACTCGGTCAGCATCAACGTGTCTTTTTCCTTAGGGCCCCAAACCATCAGGCTTTCCATGATGGCGCGCACGTTGCGAATGGAAATGTTCTCCTCCAACAGCCGGCGCAATACGTCGGCGATCCGCTGCGACGGCAGTACTTTTTGCACTTCGGTGACGAGCCCTGGATACTCGGCGGCGAGCTGATCGAAGATCCATTGCACTTCCTGAATCCCGAGAAAGAGCGGTGCGTGCCGACGCATGATGCTCACCGACGCGTGCGCAACGATCTGCTCGGTGCGCCATACAGCGGTTTTGGAGGGCGATTGCCGTTCGTCGATCCAGTGCGTTGCGCCGCCGGTCGCATCGATCGGGCCGCGCGTTTCGCTGCTTGCAAGCAGCGCTTCGTGCGCGGCCGCATTCGCGTTCGGAGCGCCATCGGGCAATAGCGAAGGAATCGCGGCGGCCGCGTTGGGAAGCAGCAGTACTTTTCCAAGCGGCAATTCGACGCGCAGTTGCGGCACGTCGTGAACGAGAATCTCGAATGTATGTGCGGGGAGGGCATCGTGCTTCCACATGACGATGCCTGGGAACGGGAGCCCCAGCTCGTCTTGCAACTGCGCGCGCTCCGTATCGAACGACTGATCGAGCGACAGCATCGAGAGCCTCGCGGCAAGATCGGGCGCGACGCGCACACCGAGCGCGCAAGTAAATTGAGGCGCTCGCGAAAGAATCGGCGGCACGTCCGTTTTCGATCCGGAACGCTGCATGGCTTTGAGCGGCTCGCCTTCGTTGCCATGCTCTCTCGGCGCTTTCTTGCCTAGCCGGTAAGCCGCGAATGCCAACGTTCCCGAAATCAGGATGAACAGCGCAGCGGGGAAACCGGGCACCGCCGCGAACGCAAGCAGGAGCGCCGCCGCGCAATACAACGCGCGAGTATTGGAGCTGAGCTGCCGTCCGATTTCATCGCCGAGCGAAATCCCCTTGCGCCGTTCGTCGGTCACACGCGTGATCATTACGCCGGCGGCAACCGACAGAAGCAGCGACGGAATCTGCGACACCATCGCATCGCCGACGGACAGCACCGAGAAGCGGCTCGCGGCGTCCGAGACGGTCATCCCGTGGTAGGCCACGCCGATGGCGATGCCGGCGACGATATTGATCGTCGTGATGATCAACCCCGCGATCGCATCGCCCTTGACGAACTTCATTGCCCCATCCATACCGCCGTGCAATTGGCTTTCCACCGCGAGCGTCGCGCGTTTGAGTCGTGCCTGCTCGCCGGTCAGCAGATTCGCGCGCAGATCGGCGTCGATGCTCATCTGCTTGCCGGGCATCGCATCGAGCGTGAAGCGCGCACCGACTTCGGCTACGCGCTCCGAGCCCTTTGCGATGACGATGAACTGCACGGTCGTGATGATCGCGAACACGACGAGGCCGACAACCAGGTTGCCGCCCACCACGAGCTCGCCGAAACTATCGATGATGTGGCCGGCCTCCGCATGCAGCAGAATCGACTTGGTCGATGCGATGTTCAGCGACAGCCGGTACAGCGTGGTGAACAGCAGGAGCGACGGGAACGCCGAGAGCGAAAGGACGCTCGGCACATAAAGCGTGATCATCAGCAAGGTCACGCTGATCGAGATGTTGAGCGCCAGCAGGACGTCGATGAGAAATGGCGGCAACGGCAGGATCATCAGCGAGATGATGGCGACGACGAGCGCGGCAATGCCGATCTCGCCGCCTGCAGGCACTTTCAGGGACTTCAGCATGGCAGCTCCGACGTATCGCTGCTGCGAGAAAAGGAGGGGGCGTCGCGTTTGGCGCCGATGGCTTCGATCCATCGCAGGATGGCCGCCACCGTTTCGAAGAGTTCTTCCGGAATCGGCTCATCCAACCCGACTCGATATAGCGCGCGAGCCACGGGCGGATTGCCGATGATCGGGACGCTAGCGTCGCGCGCGAGCACGCGAAGCATGGCCGCTTGCTCGTCCATCCCTTTGGCGATCACACGCGGCAACGGATGTTCATCGGGCGCGTAGCGAATCGCGACCGCATAGTGCGTGGGATTGACGAGCATGACATTGGCCAACTGCACGCGCGAGGGGGCCGGCCCGCTCACGTATTCGCGAGCGAGGCGGCGGCGTTCCTGCTTGATCTTCGGGTCGCCCTCGCGTTGCTTGTGCTCGCGTTTCACTTCTTGCTTGCTCATCATCATCTTTTTGATGAACAAGGCCGATTGCAGCTTGATGTCGGCGGCACCTATCAGGACGAAGATCGCGGCGATGACGGCCGTCAGCTTCAACACGACGTCTCCGGTCATTTGCACGAGACCCGAGAGCGGCTGATACAGCGACCCGACGATCAGCGGGAACAGTGCTTTCAAGGTGACATACGCAACGATGGCAACCAGCGTGACTTTCACCACCATCTTCACCATCTCCACGACCGTGCGCAGCGCGAAGATGCGTTTGAGCCCGTTCATCGGATGCACCGACATCATGTTCGGGACGACGGGCTTCATTGCGACCTTGAAGCCGACCTGGAAAATCTGCGTGAGCAGCGAGGCCAGCGCGGCGGCGCATATGCATGGAACGACGGCATCCAAGAGCGCACGCCCGATCCTCATCAACTGCGCGTGGATGTTGGTAGTCGAGTGATCGCCGTTGACGAATTGCATCGCAACGACGACGATCTCTTGGAATACTCCGTGCAAGTAGCTCGCGCCCGCCGCGAGCAAGATCACCACCGCGGCCATACTGACCGCGGCGGTGAAATCCTCACTATGCGCGACCTGGCCCTCCTTGCGCGCATCTTTGAGCTTCTTGGTGGTGGGCTTTTCGGTCTTTTCGTCGGACTGAGACTGACTCATGGATCCTCTTCGCTGGGTCCTGCACGCATGGCTCAAATACGAAAATAGCGCCCCAGGTCGAGCGGCGGCCAATCGCAAGACGAAGTGCGTGGGTGCGTTGCGAAGCGCGGTGCCGCTTCGGCTCGGGAATGCATGCTTCGGATTGGCGCTTCTCGTCAGACGAAGCGCGATGCTAACTTGATCGTGTCGGTCCCATTCGCTCAGGAGTCAGCAGCCGTGTACGCGAACAACCAAGAATATTTGAACTGCAGCGCCGACGTCGTTGGCGGATTGATCGAGACGGTCTGCGCTGCGCTGATGGATAACTTCCCTGACACCGTTGTCGACTCCAACGACGCCGGCATGGTGCTGGATGCGCTGCATGTGTTGCGCCCCGATTCGCCCGAATTGGATGCGCTGGACGGCATTCATTGCATCGTGAAGGGTTGCTACGACGACGCCGTCCGGATTTTGCGGCAGGTATCGGAAACGTCGCCCGGCTTTGCGTATGCGCGGGCGCTGCTGGCATTCAGTCTTGCGGCCAAGGGCGATCCGGAATGGCAGCAGCGCGCCGGCGAGGTGATGGCCAACCACGAATCGCGTGATGCGCAGCAGCTTGTGCGCGTGCTCATTGCACGGCACGACCTGATGGAGGCACAGCGGGCCACTAGGCTCGGGGCCCAATTCGTGGTGCCCGATTCGGTCAAGGCGCTGATGGACGAGCCCGCCGCGCCAATTGCGCCGCACGAGCCGACCACTGCTGTCGACCATCAAATGGGCTTTCTGCGCGCGTAGAGACGATCGCGTAGTCGATTCGCGTTCATCGCTCCGGCAGCGCTAGCCGTTGACGCATCCGCCGACGTGCGCGAGGCTGCGCCATCGAGATTCAATGGCGAGCAATGGTGCGCCGGTTGTACGGCTGCGTTCGAGAACGTCTGTTGGGACGGGATATCTCATGCTTGATCGATGCGTGTTGCGCCGCCGGGGCTGCGGGGTGCTGTTGGGGGTTCTGCTTTGCGTTCTGCTTGGCGGCTGCAAGAAAGAACTGTACGGAAAGCTTTCCGAGCAAGCCGCAAACGAAATGGTGGTCGCACTGCTCGAGCACGGCGTCGACGCGGAGAAGGACACGCCCGACGACGGCAAGACCTGGTCGCTCGATGTCGCGAGCGATCAGATGGTGCCGGCCATGCAGGTCTTGCGCGAAGCAGGTCTGCCGCATAGTAGTTACGACAACCTCGGCGACCTATTCAAGAAGGACGGCCTCGTCTCGACGCCGACCGAAGAGCGCGTCCGCTTCATTTATGGGTTGTCTCAGGAGCTCGGCTCCACGCTTTCGAAGATCGACGGCGTGCTCGTCGCGCGTGTCCAGATCGTATTGCCGAATAACGATCCGCTGGCGCAGACGGTCAAGCCCTCGTCGGCTGCGGTATTCATCAAGTACCGACCGGATGCCGATATCGGCGCGCTCGTGCCGCAGATCAAAACGCTCGTGATGCACAGCGTGGAAGGATTGACCTACGACGAAGTCAGCGTGACGGCGGTGGCGGCCGATCCGGTCACTGTGTCGAGACTGTCGCCTCCCGCGACGACATCGTGGTCATGGTTGCTCGCGTTGATCGGGATCGGCGGCCTCGTGGCCGTGCTCTCGCTGTTTGCGTTGGCAAGACGCGGAGCGCATGTCGGCAGTGCGGAAGGCGTGAACGGCGTGGCAGCGGGCCTGATCGATCGAATCAGGGAGCAGGTCCGCCGATTCACCCGACGCTCGCCCGCGGGCCCGGCGGGATGATGGTCGCGCTTCGTAAAGGACGCACATGGCGGCCGGCATGAACGAATCGCTCAAGCGACCCTTCGCGCGCGCCGCGGCTGCGCTGGGCGAGTGTCGCGCCAACATGGCCACCGCCGCGCGTTGGATGCATCCTTCTTGGTCGATGGCGCTGCTGGGTACCGACGCCGTGCAGTTCGATCGATGGTCGCGCGCGGTAGAAGCGGCATCGGTTGGTACGCTCGCTCGCGCATCGTTTGCACTCTGTGCGAGCGCCGGCGCCGATGCGCCGTCCATCGAGCAGCTTTCTCAGCAGATTGTGTCGGCCCGTCCTGAAGGCACGATGCTCAATCCCATGCTGTTGGATGCATGCCCTGCGGCGCTCGGGCTGCAAATCCTCCGAATGCGCGCTTTATCGTTTCGACGCGGTGAGGTGCGCAGGCTGATCGACAAGCGCACGCGCACGCTGCTGTCCGCCTGGGCCGGCGTGGCCGTCGACAAATTGTGTCTCGATGCGCATTTACCGGAGGCGCCGAATATCGCGACGCTCCATGCCCAGATCGATATGCCGGTACTGGCTTCGCTCGACGAAACGGCGCTGGCGATAGAAGGGTTGTTGCTGATTCAACGAGACAGCGGCGGGGTACCGGTGGTGCCGTGTCCCTTGCTGCGTTGCGCATTGCCGCATCGTTTGGTCGAACCCGCATGGATGGCGAGGCTGCCGCCCGACGTCGATGCGCGGGGGACGGCTCGATTGTTCGCACGGCTTTCCACCTTGCTACCGGAGTGGGCATGGCTATTTGGCTGAGAAACGCGCGTTGCGAAGATGCGGTTGCACCAGGCGCGTCGCGCGTGGGCGCTTGTACGGACGTGCTGAGCGTGGAGGACTTCGCGACGCTGGTCTCGCTGGACGAATGCCAGCAACAACTGGTCAGTGAGCGCGAGGCGATCCTCGGAGCGGCGCATGAAGAAGCGGAGCGCCTGATCGCGGCGGCTCATGCGCGCGCGAGCGAACTCGTCGATGCGGCGCTGCGCGAGCGCAGCGAGGCAGCCACGCAAGGGTATCGACATGGGGAGCAAGAAGCGATCGCGGACTGGATGGAACGCGTTGCGCAGGCGGGCGACGCCCATGCGCTCATGCAGACGCGGATGCGAGAGCGTCTCGCGTCCGTGGTCTCCGTCGCGGTCGAAAAGATCGTCGCCGTGCAGCAGCGGGAATTGCTGTTCGAGCGTGCGCTGAGCGAGATCGACCGAATTGCGGGAGGCGCCGCGTACCTGCGCGTGAGCGTGCATCCAAGCGATCATGCCCGCGCGCAATCGGCATTCGATCGGCTTGCGGCGCGTTGGCACGACCTTGGCCAGCCTTTTCCGATCTCCGTTGTGGCAGACCAGCGGCTCGAACCAGGCAGTTGCTTTGCCGAATCCGATCTCGGCGCAATCGATGCCAGCCTCGAAACGCAACTGCGAGCCATGCGTGCCGCGGTGTCGCGCGCACTCGAGCATGCGGCGCGCACCTCCGAGCAGCCGGCGATGGCCGACGCGGCGTGCGATGCGCAAGGGGAGACGGACGTCGCCGTATCGCTGAATGCGAGCGTGGCGCCGCGTGCGATCACGCACTCGAACGATGGTGCATGGAGTGCCGGCGTATGAATCCATCCTGGCTGCCCGGGCATGCCGATTTAGGCCCTTTCGCCGAAGAGATCGAACGCGAGCTGCTCGCGGCGTCGAACGTCGTGCGCAGCGGGAAGGTGGTGGAGGTGGTGGGAACGCTGATCAAGGTGGCGGGCCTGGACGTGTCGCTTGGCGACCTCTGCGAGTTGCGCGCGCGCTCGACACCGATGGTGCAATACGCAGAGGTGGTCGGGTTCACACGCGACCTTGCATTGCTGTCCCCGTTCTCGCAACTGTCGGGGGTATCGCGCTCGACCCAAGTATTTGGGCTGGGACGGGCGCTTGAAATCGGCGTCGGCGAAGCGTTGCTGGGCCGTGTGATCGATGGGCTGGGCCGTCCGATAGACGGAGGCCCCCCGATCGAAACGAGCGCGACGCAGCCCGTTTTCGCACCCGCTCCGCAAGCGATGCAGCGGCGCTCGATCTCGGTACCCCTCGTGACGGGGGTGCGTGCGGTGGACGCCTTGATGACGTTGGCCGAAGGCCAGCGCATGGGCATCTTCGCGCCCGCCGGCGTCGGCAAGAGCACGCTGATGGGGATGTTTGCGCGCGGCGCGCAATGCGACGTCAGCGTGATCGCATTGATCGGCGAGCGTGGCCGCGAACTGCGCGAATTCATCGACGAAAGTTTGGGCGCGCAAGGGATGGCCCGCTCGGTAGTGATTTGCGCGACGTCGGACAATTCCGCCATGGAGCGTATGAAGGCGGCCTACGTTGCCACGGCGATCGCGGAGTATTTTCGCGACCGCGGACAGCGGGTGCTCTTGATGATGGACTCGCTGACTCGCTTTGCCCGAGCCGCGCGCGAAATCGGGCTCGCCGCCGGCGAGCCCCCTGCGAGACGGGGCTTTCCGCCTTCGATTTTTGCCGAGCTGCCGCGGTTGCTCGAGCGCGCCGGTATGGGCGCGCAGAATCGAAACGCCGGCTCGATCACCGCGCTCTACACGGTGCTGGTGGAAGACGAGAGCGGCACCGATCCCGTGGCGGAGGAGGTGCGCAGTATTCTCGACGGACACATGATTCTGTCACGCGAGATTGCCGCAAAGAATCGCTACCCGGCACTCGATGTGTTGAACAGCCTGTCGCGTGTCATGCCGCGTGTGATGCCGACGGAATCGATGAAAGCCGCGGCTCGGCTGCGCCAATTGCTGGCCAGTTATCGCGACGTGGAAATGCTATTGCAGATCGGCGAATATCAGCCGGGCAATAACGCGCTTGCCGACGAAGCAATCGCGAAGCGCGACATGATCGAAGATTTTCTGTCGCAGGACGTCAACGATTTCGCGACGCTCAAGCAAACGCAGGCTCGACTTTCCGAACTCGCTAGGGCGTCTCAATGAAAGATCGGCGCGTTGCCGCGCTGCGCGTATCGATCGGCCGATGCGAACGGCTCGAGCGAACATTGCGCCGCGAACTCGAGCGATGCCGGCGCGAGTACGATGCGCAGGCCGAGCAGTGCCGCCTCGATGCGGAGCGCCTGCAAGAGGCGAGCGCGGCGTTGCAGGCCCGCACCGACGAACTCGACGCGATGACCGGCGGCAACGCACCGTTCTCGCTCGATGGCTTCAATCGAGCACGCCGCTATCTGGAAGTGGTGGCCGAGCGCCAGCATGCCTGCGCGGTGGAAATGGAGCGTCAGCAGGCCGTGCTAGCGGAGCGCGAGACGGCGCTGGATAAGGCCCGGCAAAGCCTAGCCCGCAATCAGGCCCGCGCGGAATTTTTCGCGGGGCGCATGCAAGTGCTCGTACGTGCGGACGACGACCGTGCAACCGATGCCGCCGACGACGAAGCACAGGAAGCCGCGTTGGCCCGGGCGCTGCGCGAGCGGAGCGCCGCTGTATGAACTTACTCGACGCGCTGCCGCAAATATCCCATTGGATCGAGGGCTATTTGGTCGCCACCGGGCTATGTTCCCTGCGCCTATACGTGACGTTCTTTGTATTCCCGCCGACCAGCGACACCGTCATGCAGGGCGTGGTGCGCAATGCGCTCGTGATCTTGTTCAGCAGCTTCGTGACCTATGGGCAGCCGGTATCTTTCATCGAATCGCTGCGCGGGGCACTGCTCATCGAGGTGGGCCTGCGCGAGGCGTTGATCGGCCTCGTGATCGGTTTTGCCGCTTCGGTCGTGTTTTGGGTGGCCGAAGCGGCGGGCACGTACATGGACGATCTCACCGGCTACAACAACGTGCAGATCACTAACCCGTTGAGGCCGGAAACCTCGACCTTCATCAGCACCTTACTCGGGCAGATCGCGATCACCGCATTCTGGGCGCTCGGAGGCATGACGTTGCTGCTCGAAGCCGTGTACGAGTCGTATCAATGGTGGCCGCTGTCGGCACATGCGCCGAACATGTCCAACATTATCGAGGCCTTCACGATGCGGCAAACCGATTCGCTGATGCAATCGGTCGCGAAGCTTGCCGCGCCGATGGTACTACTTCTGGTCCTGGTCGATATTGCCTTCGGATTTGCCTCGCGCGCTGCGCCCAAGCTCGAGTTGATGGCGTTGGGCCAGCCGGTGAAAGGCGCGCTGGCCGCTTTAATGCTCGCGTTGTTCGTAGGTTTGTTCGTGGATCAGGTGACCGATCAGGTCACGTTGCGCGATTTTTCCGTGAATATGCACGAATTGGCATCGCCCGATCTCGATGGAGCGACGGATAAGAGCGATCAGACGCGAACGAACGATGCGTCCAAGAGCACGCCCGCCCTTCGTTAGCCGATGCTCAATAGTTCTCAAAAGGGGTGCGGATCTCAGCTTTATTGAGGATATGGCCGACGGCGATTGATAGATTGAAATGGATCGCAATCGCGACACACGTCGCGATCAATGTCTCGCCAGGAGTGAAGCCGTGTTTTCGACTCTTTATTTCCCTTTGATTTCCACTATTGCCACGCCGAAGCCTGTGGCCGATCGATACATCGCCGAACGCTTGATGAAATCCGTAGTTGCCGGGGAAATGGCGAATGCCGCTACGGTCGCGACTCGCTGGGCGAAGGATCCGGGAACGAGCGACGAGGCTGCCAGCATCGTGCAGTTGCACGCGGATCTGCAACTGGCGGCACGCGCCGAGGTGCGTGCGGAAGAAGCCTACCGTCGCTCGCAAAAGCTGATCCGTACCGCAATGGCGCTGCGCGTCGCATCTTGCCGGAATGCCGGATGGCAGGCGCTGTTCCGCAATCGTATGAGTTCCGCCCTCGCGTGCTTTTGGCGGCTCGCCGAGGAGTCGGACGTCGCGCCGGAACGCGGTGCGGAGGCGCGTTTCGCGCTCGTGTTTGCACTGAAAGAGTTGGGCAAGACGGCGCAGGCCGCCGACGCGCTCGAGGACTTATACGAGCACCTGGATACGCAGATCAGCACGGATAAAGCGTTATGGTTCGAAGCCTACGATACGCTCGCCTTCGATATTGCCGTGCAAGCCGAGATCCGCTCGGCAAGCGCGTTGCGAGATCACGTTTTCTGGCAATCGGGCCTCAGCGACGGCGTGACACGCGCCGACAGGGCACCCCTGCGCAGTTGCGACGAGTGGCAGGCTGCCGTTCGCAACGTTAAGTCGCCGATTCTGCGGATGCGTATCGACGCATTGCAGAGCCAGCGGGCGGCCGCGAACGGCGATCGTTCGGCCTTCATGAAGTTGCTCGGTCATGTGAATTGGGCCAACGATGAGAAGCTGCCGGATTATGCGCGCACCGTGCGCCTCGAAGCGGCGCTTGCCGGGCTCGCCGGCGGGACGCCGCAGTCCGCCGAAACCGTATTGGAGCCGTTGATCAATCAAGGCCTGCCGCAGCCGTTCTCCGATCAGCGGCAGATCGAGTACCTATATAGCCTGTTCAAGATCCGCCAGCACCAAGGGCGCACTCAGGAAGCTTGGCAACTCTATAGCCGCTACACGCTCGTGGCGATGCAATGCTTGCGCGAGAGCGCGCATCTGCATCGGCCTTTGGTCGAACGCGGGGCGACGGTGTCGGCGCAATTGGACGACGTGGGGGTGCGGCTCACGGGTAAGTATCGTCGCGCTTATCAATTCGTTCTCGACAATCTCGGCCGCCGAGATCTCTCGGTGCGCGAGGTGGCAGCCGCGATCGGTGTGACCGAACGGGCGTTGCAAAGTGCTTTCCGCAGCCTGCTCGGCTTATCGCCGCGCGAGTTGATACGCCGGGAACGCATGAAGCGGATCCGCGCGGAGCTCATGAGCGGCGCAGCGCAAGGCGATGCCAGCGTGTTGCGTGCAGCCAGCCGCTGGGGCGTCGAAAGCCGTTCGACGCTGCTCCTCAGCTATCGCAAGCAATTTCATGAAGCGCCATCGGAGACGCTTGAACGTTGCGCTTAACGGGGTGTTCCATTTTGTTGTCGTCGATTTTTCATCCTATATTCCAATAGTCCAATAATCCAATATGAAACTGGGTACGCTTCTAAGGGCAATTTTCATCGGCGCTTTGATCGCGGTAGCCACGCCGCGTTGCGTGCATGCTGCGCCTGTTCTCTGGCGTAGCCAGATCATTCATATCGACGCGCAAGGCAAGAGTCTGACCGACGTTCTGCGGGACTTGACGGCAAGCCAAGGCATTACGGCGTCGATTGCGAGCAACGTGCAGGGAACGGTGACCGGCGAATTCAATATGTCGCCGCAACGCTTTCTCGACACGCTTGCATCCACGTTCGGCTTCGTATGGTTCTACGACGGCAACATCTTGTCGATCAGCAATGCGAACGACGTCAAGCGCGAGGTAGTGCGTTTGCAGCACGCGACACCGCAACAGTTGCTCGGCACGCTGCGGTCGATGCAGCTCGACGATCCGCGCTTTCCGGTCATGTATGACGACGCGGCGGGAACGATACTCGTCAATGGTCCGCCGGACTACGTGCGGATCGTGCAGTCGGTTGCGCAAACGCTCGACGATAGCGAGGACCGGAACAGTGGTTCGGTGGTTCGCATCTTCAAGCTGAAGCATGCTTGGGCCGACGATCATAAGGTGCAACTCGACAGCGACACGATTACGGTGAAAGGCGTAGCGAGCGTGCTGTCGAGTCTCTATCATCCGGTGAACAACGCCAACGGCGGCGCGCGCAGCGCGACGGTACCGGGGGGATCGCCCAACATCTCGCGCGTGCAGCAGATGACCGATGTCGCAGGCCAATCGACCGGCGGCGGGCTGGCGAATAGCGATTCGGTCAACAGCAACGGCCAGCAAACGCTGATGCCGCCGTTGCCGTCCAGCGTGAGCGGGAATATGTCGTATGGCGACATGCTCGGTGCGGGAAATGCCGGTGGCGCCGGCGCGCGCGGCGGTATGGCTGCCCAATTGCTCGGGTCGGCGAGTACGGCCGACGACGGGCAACTGCCGGTCATTCGCGCCGATCCGATTACGAATTCGGTGCTGGTGCGTGACGTTCCGCAGCGGATCGATCAATACGCAGCGCTCGTCGATGCGCTCGACGTTCGGCCCACGGTGATCGAGATCGAAGCACATATCATCGAAATCGACAACGACTTCCTGCAGCAGATTGGTGTGGATTGGCACGCGCACAATAGCCACGTCGACCTTCAGACCGGTTCGGGTACTACGTCGCAAAACAACTATACCGGCAACATCAGCCCGAATTTCGGCACGACGACGCTGGCGGACGGCACGTCGGTAGTTAGCACGACGCCGGTGGGCGGCTCGCTCACGGCGGTACTCGGCGATGCGGGGCGCTATTTGCTTGCGCGGATCAATGCTTCTCAATCGAAGACGCTGGCAAAGATCGAAGCGACCCCGAAAGTCGCGACGCTCGATAACGTCGAAGCCATGTTGGACAACAAGACCAGCTTCTTCGTGCGCGTGTCCGGCTACACCTCTGCGGACTTGTACAACATCTCGACGGGCGTGTCGCTACGTGTGTTGCCGCTGCTCGTTCACGACGACGGCAAGACTTATATCAAGCTGAACGTGCATATCGAAGACGGACAGCTTGCCAGCGATCAGACGGTCGATACGTTGCCGGTCATCACATCGAGCGAGATCAATACGGAGGCGCTCGTGGGGCAGGGCCAAAGTCTATTGATCGCGGGCTATAGCGCCGACACGAAATCCAACGGCACGACGAGTGTGCCCGGCCTGTCGAAAATTCCGCTGATCGGCGCGCTGTTTCGCGATAACAACGACACGAATTCGCACATGGAGCGGGTGTATTTGCTCACACCTCGTGTGATTTCGTTCTAAGCGCACGTACGCACGCATCGAGCGAGAGACTGCGGTTACTTGGTGACTGAAGCGCGATAGAGTAGGTAGGTCGCGCTATATGGCACGAGTAGCTGCAGTCCTTCGTGCATGCAGCGCGGATTGGGGGGAAGGCCACCCGTCGTTTCGATTCGCAGAATCGAAGACAGATGTGCAAAGCGGCCCTGCGCCGGCGACGCGTTTCCATCGTACTGCACGCTATAACGGGCCCACGTCAGCGTATTGGCATCGACTTGGCTTTGATGCGTCACGATGGCTTTCACGAAGCTGCCGTCGTAGGCGACGAAGTAATCGCCGGGCAGCACCGTGCCGACATTGCGCCGCTTGCGAGTGACGAGGGTACCCGCGGAGCCGACCTGTACCCACTGCAGCGCGGAATTTGAGCGCACGGCGCTACTCGCCGGATCGACCGCCGCCCGCGCGCAACGCCATGTTTCGTCGCCGAGCGTGACGAGGACGTCGTCGAGACTTTGCTTCGGCCCGACTCGCAACTCCGTAGGCAATGCGCTGTTCGCCGACGGTTGAATGGAATGCGCGGCGGTGGACGCGCAGCCTGCGAGTCCGATCATGCTCGATGCGAGGGCTACGCTAGCGGAAACGGCGAAGAAGGAGAGCCGCGTCATGAGAGTCTGATTGGATGCTCGAATACGTGTCATTAGCACGCGAGCCGCGCTTCGCGCCGCCGCGCTCGCAAAAATTTCTTCATCCGAGCGTGACCGTCAAGCGTCGCAATCCTCGGAGGGAAACGCTCGGCGCTCGTTGGAGAGCCTGCTCCTCGATACGCGCATGGGGGAATCGACGGATCAATTCGGTGAAGGCAATTTCTGCTTCCAGCTTGGCAAGCGCCGAACCTAGGCACGTATGAATGCCGTGTCCGAAGGACAGGATGCGTGCGCCGGAGCGGCGGACATCCAACGTGTCGGGGTCGGTGAAGTGCTCGGGGTCTCGATTGGCGGAGCCCAAGAACACCCTGACGAGCTCGCCGGCTCGGATGAGCTTACCCGCCAGCAAGATGTCTTCCGACGCTTCGCGGCTGGTGACCTGAATCGGCGCATCGAATCGAAGCAGTTCATTGACCGCAGTGGACATAATCGACTCGTCGTCGAGCAGCCGCCGCCATTGGTCCGGGTGTGTGAGCAGGGCAAGCAGTCCGTTCCCGAGCAGATGCGTCGTGGTACCGTGCCCGGCCGCGAACAGCAGGATCAGGTTCATGATCAACTCCTGCTCGCTGAGCCGGTCCCCCATCTCCTCGACGGCAATGAGATCGCTCAGCATATCGTTCTCGGGGCACTGCCTGCGCTGCGTGATCAGACCGCGACAATATTCGATGAACGCCCCGATGTCCTGCTCGGCCTGCTGAAATTCGCTTGCGCAAAGCGTGCGTCCCGCGATCAACTGGCCGAATGCGCGGGACCAAACGCGGAGTCTGGGCCAATCCTCGCGGGGCATTCCGAGCATTTGCGCGATGACGGCGACCGGCAACGGCGCAGCGAAATCGCCGATGAAGTCGATACGAATGCCTGCCGTTGCCGCGCGGTCCAGCAGCCCATTGGCGATTTCGGCGATGTGCGGGCGCAGGCCTTCTAGTCGGCGAGGCGTGAAGGCTTTGGCGAAGAGCTTGCGCAGCCTGTTGTGATCGGGCGGATCGAGAAAGAGCATCTGTCGCGCCAGGGCCATGCTCATGAGCGTGGCACCGCCGTCGGCACGATCGCGCGGGAGCACACGTTCGGCGGAAAAGCGGAGGTCGCTCATCACTAACGCAATATCGTCATAGCGGGTCAGCATCCATCCGTTTCCCTTGGCATCCCGGTGCACGGGGTCTTCGAGACGAAGACGGCGAAACAGCGGATACGGATCGGCGAGAATGTCAGGCCGAATCAAATCCTCGGAGCTCAAACTTTCGATGGGGATGTTTTTCACGTCCATATTCGTGCAGTTCTATCGACATACCCCGATCCAATGCCGCGACGCGTGCAATCGCACGCATTGCCATTCCGTTTCGATGACGGCGCAGACAGCTTCATAGCGAGCCGAGCTTGCTGCTGTGTTTGCTCGTAGCGTTGACGCAACGTAGAGCGAATTGTCTATTTGAGCGCACGATCCGCGTGGGTGCGGCCGCGAAACGCGAAGCATTGAACGGATCGACGCACTTATGCGCTTGCGCACTGCGCCTATCGGCAATTCGGCTTCGGATTGTTGCGCTGCACTTCGCCCGGGTGACTGTGTCGACCGTATGTCAGCGTCATACTCGTTCGCAACTTCATCGCATCGTCGGCCCGAATATCATGCGACAAGCTCCTGCATCTCCAGACGACGCTCGGCCTTCAGCGCAGGACGGGTTGGACATTTTGCCGGACCGGCTTCTCATGGTTCTAGCCGAACACTATGCGCCGATGCGAGCGCCGTCGTGTGTCGAGCTGTATGTCACCGATCGGCCCGATGCTAGCCGACGGTTCGCGTTGGGCAATTCGATCGGTTGTTCGCGCCTCGATGCATCCGCAGATGTGCCGGCCGTACGCATCACGACGACGACCGCCGTGCTGAAACATCTGCTCGTGTGTTCGACCACGTTCGACGAGCGCAGCGCTGAAATCGCGGCGTTGGGCGGCATCCGAGTAGAGGGGGCGCAGCGGATTGCAGCCTATTGGTTTCAACTGCTGAAGCGACCCGCACCCGAAGTATCGGCGGCGCTCGAGCGTGCAAGAGCGCGAGAGCAGCCGGCATTGCGGGAAGTCGACATCATCGACGTGCGCGATACGCCAGCATGGCCGCAGCGAATCGTGACATCGATCCTCGAAGGAGCGCCGCTGCTGGCGCGTGGGGCCATCGATTGGCCGGAGGTTGACTGGACGCTGTCCGAGTGGTGCGAGCGGGATGGGGCGACGGTGTTGAGAGGCGATCCGCGGACAGGGCGTGTGCAGACGCTGAAGGACATGATCGGGGCGCTCGATGAAACGCGCGCGAGACTCTCCCCGGTATCGAACTACACCGGGGGCAGTCCGGTCCCGCCGGCATGGAAAGAACGCTTTCGCGTGCCGGGGTTTGCCGCCGCGCTTTTTGGCGCAGCGCAATTATGGTTCGGCAAGCTGAGCGAGGAAACGCTCGTGACCAATCTGCATTGCGACATCAACAATTCGTTTCTCGCGCAGGTGCATGGTTCCAAGCGCGTGCGGCTTTTTCCGCCTCGGGAAGCGTGCAATGTCTATGCACTCGACGTGTTCAATACCTATCGGCCGTGTCGCGTCGACGCGGATGCGCCCGATTTGGCGCGCTTTCCCCGCTTTGCGCGGGCTCGTTATGTCGACGTGACGATTCATGCCGGGGATCTCTTGGTGATTCCGACAGGATGGTTTCATTGCGTCTGGGCGAAGGGCGCGACGATGTCGATAAGCCGCTTCGCGGCCGACGCTTCCATCGAAAGCCACGCGCATGCGAGCAAGCATGGCGCGTCCGTTTCACTCGCGTGGATGGCCTGACACATGAATCGATTTGTGAATCGACGTACCGGTGGTTGCGCTTCGTGGTTTGTCGGGCGACAGGCCGGATGTCTTGCATTGACCAGCGCACTGATTGTCACCTCGCTGAGCGGGCTGCCTGCGTATGCGCAGACCAACGGCATTCGCAGCGCAGCCGGCGTGGGTGAGCAAGCTGTGCCGCCGGCGGAAACCTGTGCCGATAGGGCCGCGCGAGCACGGACGGTCGCGGAAGATCGCGACTCGGGGGTCACGCGGCAGCAAGAGTTGAGCAAGCTGAAGGCGCAGTGGTCGCGATCACCTTTGGAGCGCGAGGACGAAACACCGGCGATGCTGGCCCTGTTGGTGAACGGGATTTACGACGCCTACGGGGAGATTCCGGCAAGGACGATCTATGACAGATATCTTCAATACTGCACCGCGCGTAGGCATTCCGATGATGTTGGGCAATGAGGTAGGCCAGCCGGCTCGCCCGTCGGCGGCAATTCGATGCGCTCGTGCTCGTCATCGACGTCGATGCGATAACCATGCGCGTACATCGTGCGCAGTTGCACGCCGTTGGACCCACTGAGATCGAGCTTCTTGCGCAGCTTGTAGATGTGCTGTTCGAGCGTGCGGCCGACAATGTCTTCGGTGCAACTCCAAATGGCGCCTGCCATCATGTGCCGGCTGACATACTGGCCCGCGTACGAGAACAGCAGCCACGCGACGGCAAATTCGCGCGCGGTGAGCCGAATTTCGCGTCCGTCGAGCTGCACCACGCCGGCTTTGCGATCGAGCCGATACGGGCCGCATTCGATCCAGTCCTCCGAGCGCGGCGGCGCGATCGATCTGCTGCGGCGCGACGCTAGGCGGATGCGCACAGCGAGTTCGTTGCGATCGATCGGCGAGCGCACGACGTCGTCGGCGCCGATGCTGAAAGCACGTTCGATCTCATCGCGGCTGTCGAACGAACCGACCACGATCAGCGGCGCACGCCGGTCGCCGTAGCACGCGCGTCGTGCGAACAAGGCGCGCTTTGCATCGACGCCGGTTGCCGCGTCGACGATGATCGCGTCGTACTCCTCGCGGCATATCGCGCGAGACAGCGCCATGTCGTCAAAGAACCGGAAGCATTCGATCGTTTCTTCGCCGGAGCATAGGCAGATCAGATTGAATAGGTTGCTGTTGGGTGTCATCACGGCAAGTTTCACGTTGCTCTCCAAGGAAAGCGTCAAAGACGTATTTCCGTATCTATGCGGTTGCGGGCCGCGTTATCGCAAGCTACGGACGTTCGTCATTCAGGGATGTAACAAATTGTGTCTCTGAAATCGTGGCCATTTGAGATTTCCTTCTGCCACGCGGATTCGCCGATGTCGTTTTTAAACGGGGTAGGCCGCAAGATCGACGTTGTTTCAACGGAAATCCGTGTTGACCGTCCGGTCGGTAGTTATTGCGGTGCTGTGAGGGGAAAGCGGTAACGGTGCCGTGCATGCTTCGCAAACCCGCGCTGCATAAGCCCTGCCAAACCTTTCTGTTTCGTAAGGATGCCTCAGATTTTTTGAGTATTTTTTTGGCATCGCAAAGCGCGCTTTCCCCGTCGATGCGACTGAATTGCGAATAGCGGTCTTGAAGGTTTCGTTCGATCTCGAGAAATTACGATAGTTCGTACTTGCCGGACATGTTGTCGAATTGCTTCTTTAGCAGTGAAAGTGCAAATGACTCCGTGCGTCATGCCCTCCATGCCGCGCGACGTTCCTTGCGTCGCCGGTTATGCGCCTTCGCTCGACGAGCCAAGGTGCCTGTCAAAAGATCGAGCGCCTCCTAACCACTGATTCATCTGTTCAGATGGCAGTTGCGCAGCCATACGAGCGACCTGCAAGGCGGCGCGATGCTGGTTCTCCGGCGGCAGATACTGGATCTGTCGGTCTAGCATGTCCATCCAAGGGGCTCGCTGCTCGGCAGGCAACTGCGAGACCCGATTGGCTACGCCCGAGAACAGCGGAAACCGGAGCGGCTCCCGCAGACGCGAGATTTGTTCGGCGACCATATTCGTCCACTGCCGTCGTGGATCCGCGGGCATCCCGGCGACCTGATCGGCGACCCGGTGGTACATCGGCAGCCGGTCGTCGGCTGGTAGCAGCATCATGTGGGCGGTGATTGTCCCCAACGCTACGCCTTGCTGTTTGACGGGTAGGTGAGAGATCACATCGAGTAGATGCTCGAAAGCGGGTCGCCGCCCGGCCTCTGGGAATTTGGATATCGTCGAGGCGAGATCGCGCAGTACCTCGCATTGATGGTCGACGGGTAGTCGGGGGACCTGGCCGGCCAACCTTTTGAGCATCGGCATCTGCTCCGCGTGTGGCAACTCATGAAGCTGGATAATGCCGTTCACGACCTGATCCAAGGAAAGATCGGGTGCCGTTGATCGATTGGTTTGCGAGGATGCGAACCGTGCCGTTTTCCTAGTCGCACCTGATGGCGACTCCGAGCGAGGCGGCAGCTCACCTAACGCGCCAAAGTGGTGCTTGCTCGTGGAAGGGGCGGATATGTCGGGCTTCTGGGGGCCGGGCGGCCGGTCAGAACCGGAAGGATCGGGAATGCCGGGGACGCCGGGGCCAATGCGAGGGGGACCCATTTCCTTTTTCCATGAGCGAAACGACTTATTTAGCCCGGTGCGTATTGCCTGTGTCTTTTCAAAATGCGAAGGCGTGTTTCGGCGGCAGAAGAAACCGCCTGTGAGTTCATATCAGTGAGTTTGAATCGCCCTCGGTCGATACTTGAGAGAGCGATATATTTTTTATTCGATATGAGCATCAACGAGCGCTGATCGCAACGGCGCGGGTAGGGGCGCCAGCGTACGGTTACGAATACTCACGCAAGCGAGCTTGATGTCGCATTGGGCGAGAATCTCTTCGCCGCGAGATACCGTTTGATCGGCCACGACGACGCCACGCGCACCGATCGTCGCAAACCCGTGTATCGCTAAATCGTCGTCCAACTCGGCTGGCCGACGATAGTTCAGCGAGACGTGCACGACAGCGAATGCAACACCGTACTCGACATCGAGACGGCGTGCACTGAATCCGGCCGCAGCCAACCAGTCGGCACGCGCCCGTTCGAACCATCTCAGGTATGCGCTGTGATGCGCGACTCCCGCGGCGTCGGTATCCGCGTGATACACGCGTAGCGGACAGCCTGGCAATTCGATTCGCCACGCGGATCTCAATGTCGATCTCCTTGAGGGTGGTTGTGCCGTTCGCGCCGGCCAGTGTTCATGTTTCTTGCTTTCCATTGTTCAACCAACCAAAAATCCTTTCGTTTGGATGGATGAAAGGATAAGTTGAAGTAAGCCAGGAAGCTGGGGGCCAATCGTCGGAATAGGCCTGGAGAGATCCATAGAAAAACGAACAAATCGAACCAATGCGACGCAGTCGATCGCGTCGACCGCTGCGATAAGAGATCGTTGAAATTCGCAAACAGGCGCTTCATGAAATTGAACGTCACTTCAAGCGCCGCGCGGCAGCGCGACAAATACGACGCAAGGCCATCGCCATAGGCGGCACGAAACACATCGAATGCCACCGCCTTGTGCTCGATTTCCTCCGCGGCGTGCCACTGCCACAGCGCGGACATTTGCTCGTCGCCACGCATCACGCCATCCTTGAACAGGATTTCATGCGCGAGCGATGCGGTGAAATGTTCCATCGCAATCGTCATTGCCAGTCGCCGTTTGGGGCTCACTTTGTTCAGTGATTGCGCGAACATCCTGATATCCATGTGATCGGTCGCGAATCCGCTTTCGTTCAGCATGTCGATATGCAGCCGGTGCTCGCGGCTGTGTACCGCCTCCTGCTGCATGAAGCCTTGAAGATCGCGACGGAGCGACGCGTCCGCAACGCTGCTACGATGCTCGCGAACGCTGTGAATGAAGAATTTTTCTCCTTTCGGAAAAAATAAAGACATTGCATTGAAAAATTGCGAAACCGCCAGACCGGCATCGTGCCAGTGAGTCGGGTCGCAATAGGAAAGATCGAAGGCGACATTTCGCGCTTCGATTCTGAGAAGAGAAGCATCAGCGTCGAGTGATTCCATTGAATTGACTTCCATTGCAACCATCCATATGTGGCTGAGTGAGTTGGTCGAGCTATATAGACGCCCCATCACGGGCGGAGATACTTACTAAAAGATCGGTCAACCGAATTGACACCGTCTAACCACCGGTTCCGCTCGTCGAGCGGCAGTTGTCCAACCATACTGACGACCTGTCTGGACGCGCGATACCGGTCCCCTCTCGGTAGCCATTCGATCTGTCGGTCCAGCATGCCCAACCAATGCTCTTGCTGGTCAATGGGCAACTGAGCGACTCGCTTGGCGATGCTCCGGAACATCGGCAAGCGAGCAGATTCGCTGCGTTGTCTGATCTGCCGGGCGACCAGGCTCGTCCATTGCCATTGCTGATAAGCAGGCATATCGGCAACCTGATGTGCGACGCGCTGGTCCATCGGCTGCCGTTGGTCGCGCGGCAGCATTCTGATTTCGTGGGTGATCGCGCTCAACGCTTCGCCTTGGCGTTCAACGGACAGTCGCGGGACCACGTCGAGCAGATGCTCGATTGCCTGCAGCCGGTCGACGCGCGGCAACTCGTACATCTTTGAGGCGAGCGCGCGCAGCGCCTCGCCTTGATCGTCTGCGGCTAATTGGACGACATGAGCCGCCAACTGTTTGAGCATCGGCATCCGGCCAGCACGTGGCAGCGCAGGGATATTTTTCGCGCCTTCCACGATCCGATTCAAAGACAAGCTGGGTTGCGTTGGTCGACCGGGTTGATCAGATGCGAACCGAGCGCTTCCAGTTTCGCCGGACGAGGACTCCGGGCGGCGCGGTAATCCGCCTAACGCACCCGCGTCGTTCGTGTTCGCGGAGGGCTCGGATTTATCAGGCTTCTTCGGGTCGACCGGTTCGTTAGAACCCGAAGGATCGAAGCTGCCATCGCCAATGCGGGGGGGATCCATTTTCTTGCCGCCGTGAATGAAACGGCCCATTTAGCCCGGCCCGCGTTGCCGGTGTCGTGTTCCGAGGCGAAGGCATGTTTTCGCGACGGAAGGCAATGCCGACGAGTGCGGCGAGAGGCGCATTCGTATGACCAACACGTTGGCCCGTCATGGACTTGCTTCGCCTACCCGAACCGTCGTGCGGAACTGGATTTCCGCACGATCCCGCGTTGAACGTATGTTGCGGTCGGCTACGTGCGGCGCAATATAGGAACGCTTGAAGAACGGCTGCACGAAGTAAGTACCGAATTCTCCGAGCATGTTTACCCCTGACCGAAGGAGCGCATGAACAACGTTACGTCGACCGGCGGCCCGAGCGAGCCCTTTCATCACGACGACAACGACGGTGTGGACAATGGGGAGTTGCGACCCGACAGCAGTCCATCTACGTCGCTGTCAGTGCCTCAGCAGTTGCACGCGCTTGCCCCACGCTCCGATTCCAGCCGTCGGGCCTTCGACGGAACGTTTGCGAGCGCATTGGCAAGCGACAGCGGACCCGCGAAGTGGGGCCGCGTCGAGGATCTTTCAATGGGCGACCTAACGAAAATACGACGCCTGGACGTGGAGGCGTTCGGTGCGTATCAGACTGTATCGGTGGAAGATCTGAAGCTCATAGGCGCGCATGGATTCTTCGTTGGCATCCCAAACCAGACAGGAGAGCTCGTTGCTTATGCGGCGGTTATCAATCGTCCATGCGATTACTGCGACATTCAGTACGTCGCTCAGCTCTCGCCGAAGCAATGGTATCTGGAGGTCTTCGCCGTTTCCCCCTCGCTCTTTGGGAACGGGCTCGGCGCAAAGGTGCTCACTAACATAATGCGCACGGCGCAGCGCAATGGCGTGGAGGAGATGCGCGCATCGCTGCGGCCGGAAAACCACACGTCCATGCATAGGCTGGTGAACAGTAATCGGTTCGATGTCGTCGGCTATCACGACAACTACTTTCCGGGCAGCGATGGCGACAGATTGATCGTGCGCCGAGATTTCACGCAGAACAAGCGGCACGAAATAGATGTGACGGCTATGCGTACGACCGATCTTGACGACCATATGGAGCAAGAATCGACCCATACGATCGGCATCCCGATCGGAGATGACAAGGACGCGCAGACGAGATCCCTGCTTCGTCGGGCGCTGGCGCAGGGATTCGTTGGCGTCGCCTATTTGCGGCAAATAGTTCTGGATGTACCTAGCATTCTGGCGTTCGTCCATCCGCAGCGCATGAATAGCGCGCAATGACCGCGGCGGCAACGACCCCGACCCGCGATTATCAAAGCCGAATCAAGCCTTGTCATACGCAGGAATCGTGAAGTCTGCATGCGAGTTCTCGGCTTCGCGTGCGCTGGGTAGGCTTCGTGTTCCGTGAAGACGTAGCCGCGTAGCGCGAATATCTTGAACGCAATACGTGTGTGCACGCGAATTGTGCGCAGCGGTGGGTGCTTATGCCCGGTGCATGTGAGCGGACGAGAGGAAGCGCGATGAAGATTCTTCGAATACTGACCGGCATCCATGCGGGCGCGTCGCTCGAGTTGACGCACGGGTTGCACCGTATCGGTAGCGACGAAGAGGCCGATGTTTGCCTGACCGACTGGCAAGGTCCCGACGCAACGTTGGACGTGGATGCGGCGGACGTCGTACGCATTACGCGCGATCTTGCCGGCAACAAGGAGGGCGCGGGCGACCCCGTCGACAACGAGGAAGCCGGATCGGTCCTGCTCGTCGATTTCGTTCCGATGCAGTTCGACGACCTCGTGCTGTGCATCGGGCCCAACGACGTTGCGTGGCCGGCGGACGTCGATCTGCTCTCTACGCTGCTCGCCAGCCCCGTCAAATCGCAGTTGGCCTCGTTTCGGCGGCAACAGCAGCGGCGGCATCAACTGATCGCGGTGGCCGGTTGTGCCGTGCTCGGGAGCTTGATCGTGGCCGGCACCTTGGTGGGCACGACGCAACTGAGTCGCGCGGCGTTTCCGCCGAGCGCGGATGAGCGCACGGTACGCGTGGCGCAGGCACTCGTGGACGCGCATGTGAGCGGGCTGCATGCTCAGGCGCTGGGCAATACCGTGGTGGTGACGGGGATGGTAGCGACGCCCAGCGACGACAGCGCGGTGCGCGCATTGCTCCAGCGGGTAGCGCCTAATGGCGTGGAACGCCGATACGACGTCGCCCAGGACGACGCACGCAGCCTCCAGGACTCGCTCGGTATCGTCGGCACGCATGTGTCCTATGGCGGCGACGGCCGATTCCTCATTACGGGTACGGTGGCCGATATGGACGGGCTACGTGCAGCCGTCGCTCGCGTCCGCGGCGATTTGGATTCGAACGTGAAGATGCTCGTCATTCAGGCCCAACAGGCTTCGTCTCCCGTGCCGGAAGCGCCGGCAACATACTCGGAAATGGTCGCCACCGACGACGTGCGATATGCCGAAACGCCCGACGGCGTCAAACACATCTTTGCCATCGATATTCCTGCTTCGTCGCCTGTCGCCGCCAGTTCGCCGCAGGTCGACGCGCCGGTGGCCGCAAGCGGTGGCGTGAATGCGACGCCCGCATCGCCTGCCGTCAGGGCGACGGCTGCATACGGCACATCATTCCCGGGGCTACCCAATGCGTGGAGCCCGCCGCCGCGCCGCTCGGCATCGGCATCGGCATCGGCAGGCTGAACGGAAAGTGTCGCGGTCGATGCTGCATGCCAGTACGTTTTATTTTTAGTGATTGGAGAACGTCATGTACGAAGCGATTGAAGCGCATGCCGCCGAATTCGATGAGTTGCGAGCCGTGCTTGCGAGGCAGGATAGCGTGACCATCGAAGCGATACGCAGCGCACTCGAAGCGACGGCCAGCCGCATCGGCGAGACGCAAAGCCACAGCGAATTGGATCGCAATAATCTGTCGCGTCTGTATCGCGGCTTTATGGCGGCGTCGCGCGTGCTCGGACATTTTCAGGAGGTAGGTTCGGCAGCGTCGCGCTGAATGTGCTTCGCGCGTCCTATCGGAGCGAGCGGACCGGATCATCGAGATCGGACCGATCGATCTCGATCGATGTCCGTTCGGTTTTTGCGTGCAATAGGAGGATTCAATGACCGCTGGTATCGAAGCCGCGCAGATGCAGGCTGAACTCGCCAAACTCGCGGAAGGGGGCGGTGCGCTATCGCAAACGCCGGCGGAACTCGCCGATAAATTCCAGTCGCTGATGCAGCGAGCGCAGCTCGCGCCGCCAAGCGATCCGGGGAGCTCTCACGGTGTCGAAGCCGCGTCGAAAATGCTTCGTCAACAAGATGTGGAGCTCGAGCGCATCTCCGCGGACGCAGACGCATTCAACGCCTCGGCGGCGAACATGTCGATGCAACAACTCTCCGCGGCCGGCATGCGATTGATGATGGAGATGTCGACCGCACAGATCGACTTGCAGGCGAAGATGGGCGTGGTCGAATCGTCGAAGACGTCGATCGAGACGTTGATGAGAAATCAGTAGGTTTCGAATCACTTCTTGAGACGGCACGCTTTGGCGTGCTGTCTAGGAAGAGAATCGCGGCGACGCCACGCAAAATGCCAGCCGGCACCCATAGCCGGCTCGAATAGATTGCTTCTTGTTACGCCTTGTGCAATTAGTCGTCGATCGTGTCTGTGGGACCGTGTGCCTGCTGAGAATCTTGCGGCAGATCTACCGGCTTACGACGCCTCACGAAGCGATTCCAGCGTGCATCGAAAGAGCGGCCGAATGCCCAGATCGAAAATGCGCCAATGATGGTTTCATAGGAGCCGGCGAGCGCATACAGCAGCGGCTGATGGAGAAACCAAGGACCAGCAGCAAAGCCTACCAGCGGCGACGACAACGTGCCTGCCATTAAGCCGAGGGTTGCGGGGTTGACCGCGACGGCTTCGTTGGTACCGGCAGCGAATGGTCTCTGCTGCATCGACAGTTCACCGTGCTTACGAAGCTGGCGCAACAATTTCCGTGCACGTATTTGGGAACGCGACAGTCGATCGCGGACAGCGGCGCGTTCGGCCTGTGATGCACCGGTCGCTTCCAGCGATGCATCGATCATTCTGAGGAGGTCTTCTTTCGAGACGCTTCTCTTGTTGATGGTGTCGAGCAATGCGCGCGTTTCCTCGTTAAGATTGAGATTCGGTGGCAATTTATTTTCGCGTTTTAGGCGCTCATAATTTTTCGCAAACCAACGGATTGACAGCATGGCGGTCGTGAATGATAAGGCTACCGCGCTGAGGGAATACATCGCGCCGCCCACGTGATCACCGACCGCTTTCACTGCTTCATCGATCGCGTTTGCCATTGCCAGTGCGGCCAGCGCGATCGGCGCTGTTATGCCAGCTCGGCCGAGCATCTCGCGGAGAGTCATGCCGGCTTGTTTCAGTGCCGGCCAGTTTGAAAACTCGCCTGCGATGTCGTCGCCGCCGGCCATGACGGCCTTGTCGATGCCATCTAGATGCGGCACAAGTTGGAGGAGATCGGCCATCGGCGACATGACAGCGAGCATGACTATTATCTTCGCTGTGCTTTCCGACGTGCGCTTTGCGTCGTCAAACGTCATTCTGCGGCGTGCGTACTCGCTTCCGAAATGTTCGCGTAGGGAGTTATTGATCGGTCTGAGCGATAAGCCGTCGGCTTCAGCTGGCGACGTTGACGTCACATACATCGCACTTTCGGAGAAAGCCTTGATCAGCTTGACGGATCCCTGGATGTCGGTTTTCTCGTCGAGCTCGTCGTCGTGTTGACGAGCGGCCAACGCAGCGCGAAACGGCTCGTTCTTAAATTTCTTCAACGCCGCGTTTTTGCTCTTGGCATTGTCCGTCCGAACCTTCTCGATGTCCTTTTCGAGCACACTCGGCTCGATGCCGAAGGCTACCAGTCTCGAAAGCCAGGTAGAGACGAACTTGTGCTGCGAATTCGTAGCGACGTGTCGAATGGCATCCAGTACCACGTCCGGTGTTTGCTTGCATCGAACGAGAGTTAGTTTAGCGCCGCTTTCTTGCAGCGCTTGCAGCATGGGCCCGATCTGCGGATGCAGTGCGACGAGTCGCGCGACTTCCCGCGGCGGCGCATCGTTGATGTCGAAATCGTGTCGTTCGAAGTGTTTCTCTATGAAGCCTGCCGCGGCGGGGCCGCTGTCGATGTTCAATGCACTGAGTGTCTCGTGCCGTGCCGCGAGCATGACCCGCGCTTCATCCGGCAGCTGTGCCACGACATGCTCCGGCCAATTGACGAGGTGCTCGGCTTCGAATTTGAGATCGGGTTGCCCGTGAACACACAGCGTCAGCGGCTGTATCCAATGCGGCCCGCCTTCCGATGCCGGTGCGACATAGACCGCTTGACGCTGCGAGTTGCTTAGACGGTCGAACCACCGGGCCATCTGCCCCCCGGAACGGACATCGGTCTCCCTATCGATCGCACGCTCTACCTGAGATTTCTCGACTTGAGCGATCCGTTGTGCCTCTGTCGTTACGCGAGGTATAGCGTTCCACATTGTTTCGAGCGCGCGGCGCGTAGTTGACGGCGACGTCAGTCCCAAGTGACGCGCGACGGCCTGCGGGCTCACGTCTACTTCCATTGACTCGGCATCCGCCAACAATGTCGCTGCACGCGTGATGTCTTCTTCGAGTACGGCACGCTGCAGGGAGGAGGACGGCCGACGAAGTTTGTGGGGGATCCATCCTTTGCCATGCTTCTGGGCCCGAGACTCGAGACCATCCACGCCGGCGGGACCGCTCGAAGGCTGCGCGGGTGTGCGTCGCTCGGCTGGGCCGGATCCATTGTCGCTATCGCCGCCCGAAGGCGAGGGGCCGACGGATGAAACGTTGTCCATCTGATTGACTCCGGTGGGGGTTCATCGGGATCTGTGCCGCTAGGCTCTGCAATCTGCCTGGGGTGTCTGACTAGATGCCTCGATGACATTTAATCGCAGCATTGGACATTGCGCCTCACTGAACACGCATGCGCTTTCGCGAATACGCAGCGCGAGCGGCTAGATCGATCCCCTGCGTGTCGAGCACCGAGACACATTCGAGCTTTGCAATGAGCATACGATTGATGCTTCGTGCCGCAATGTACTACTTCGTATGCCCGTTTGTTGAAGGCAAATTGGCTTTTTATTCTTCTCAATGTCGAAAAGCGAATGCGATCGCTTTCTCGGCTTTGATCACTTCTTTGCTTTCTTCACGCGGAGGTAGTTTATGGCGAACGAGCTAATTATGGTGGCGGAACAGCAACAGGCCGAGCAGTTTCAAGCTGTGGAGCAGATGTTGAACACGGAAAACGCAAAGGACAACGCGAAAGCTCAGTTCTCGAACGGCCTGGCCGATGCGATAAAGTCCGCTGCCAAGTAAGCGACGGAGGTTTTCGAGCGGCACAGCGCGGTCGCGCGCGAAAGCAACGTCAGCGGTGCTTGCTTGGGTCGGTTAAGCGTGATGCTCGTCGTGATCCCCAAGCCGTTGAGGGTTGGGGATTTTTTCTACCTACCCGCACCCGGAGCGTTTCGGGTTCTCAAACGTCGGGTCGCATCGACGCTTCGTTTCTTGCGCGTGCGCGCGGTACCTTGCTCTGAAGACTCGATGCAATCCGGCGATGATGGCCATGTCACTCGGTATGGCGCCACGCCATTGGCTAGGAGAAATACATGTCCATTATCGAATCTCGCGTAGCTGGTGGCGAAGGTGCACCGGAACCCGGTTCAAGTCCGAACACCGGCGAGACACGCCAGCCACCGATGGCCAGTGCTACGTCATCTACAGGGGACATGGCAGAGTTGGCGGCGCTGCGGCGAAACTTGCAGCGACCCCTGAGGACACCGCAGTTCCGATCCTCACCTTCTGCCTCTGAGAAGGGAGGTTTGGCGGCGCTGCGAAACAGGATGCACATGCCGGCGGGGGGGCAGTTGCCATCGTTGCATTCCGAGAGGGGTGCGGTGACCGAGGATATGGCGCATACCGAGAACCGTATGTTGCAGCTACAGCGTCAACAGGAAAGGTTTATGCATTTCCAGAAAACGCTCCAAATGCGTCAAGCAAAATTTGATGCGGAAATGCAGTTCATCGGATCGCTTGCCGACAGCATTAAAAGTGCGGCTCGCTAGATAATAAGATTTATCGCACCCAGTATTTGCGCGTCGACTGCCGTTCGCTTCCTGCTTTTATCGTCATTCATATTAGAGGCGATATTATGGTTGAATTGTCATCAGTTGAGAGTGGTAATCAGTCGTCTGGGATTTCCAATGCGAATAGCACGAGTCAATCGAACGGAGAGTTGCAGCAGCTACTGGATAGTCTCCTCATCAAGTTGTTGATGAAAATGTACTCGTCCTCCGGTACAGGTACTTCGCATTCAAGCTTTGCGCATCGTCGTCGCAAGAAATCGACTCAGTCCACATCGGACGACACGGTCCCTACCAACTCCTCGAGCAACACGGCACAAGCCGTTACATCCGATCTCGAACAGCGATACGGCCTCACGGCAACGCAGGCCGCGGGCGCCCTCGGCAATCTGCAGCAGGAAAGCGGGTTGCAGTGCAACGTCAATCAAGGCGGGAGCACAGGAGCACCGAGCAATTGTGGCGGCGCCGATGGATACGGGCTGGCGCAGTGGGGGGGAGATCGGAAGGAGGGTGAGATCGCCTATGCGCAGAAGCACAATCTCGATCCGGGCAGCCAGCAAGCCAATATCGGGTTCATGAATCAAGAGTTGGATGGCCCGTACAGCAAAACGATCACGGACCTGAAGAAAACGAATAACGTGAACGCCGCCACGCAGGTTTGGGACACGGACTATGAACAGGCCGGGACCCCGAACATGGCGAATCGCGATCAGTACGCTGAAAACTTCTTGAGCGAAGGTCTTTGACGCACGCTGTATCTGCGTGGCTCGATTGAGATCCCAGGTCCAGCCCCCCGCCCGCGATAAAAAGCAATAAAAAAACGGGCGGGCCGCAAAGCCCACCCGCAAAAGCGCCTGCGTTGGGGGCGCAGGCGTTACCCCTCATGCTCAGAACACTTCGCGCAGGCTGAGGCTTGCGCCGAAGTTGTTGGCACTGCCGGCGAACGTGAGTGGCCCATTCGGATCGTCGATCGAAGCGCCGGTCAAATGGCTGTGGTCGATCTCGAGATAAACGTCGGTTCGCTTGCTGAGGATGTAATCGGCAATCCCGTAGATGCCCTGGATCGTGCCGTTGTGGCCCGGCGCGACATTGTTCGCATGATCGTAGGCGTACGAGGCGATGAAGCGCAATTGAGCCGCGGGTTGATACGAGGCACCGACGCGCACGAACACGTCGTCGCGCGCGGCCGTCTGCGTGCCGAATTGCGTCGTCGCGTTGCTGATGATGTTCGTGTTCGAGAGCGGCCCGCCGCTGTTCGTGGCCGCAACCGAGAAGCCGGCATCGCGACGCGCATCGATCCCATAGAGGTATAGCCCCACGGGCCCCCAAGCATAGGTGCCGCCCGCCGAGCCGACGAGGAGCTTGTGGCCGCTGCCGTCGTCGGACTGCGCGGCGGCGAGGCCGACCTTGCCGCCACGGAAGTTGTAGATCACCGAAGCCGTCGTCGTGCTGCCCGATACCGCGCTGCCCGGTTGGCCGCCGAAGGAGTGCTGCAATGCCAGCGCAACAGGGCCGAACTTATTGTCGTACTCGATCGTATCGTCGAAGCGGATGCCGGTGAGGAAGAGGGACCAGTCGACGGCATTGATGTTGCCGCCGCCGATCGGGTCGAAGTTGAACGCATAGAAGCTGTAGACACCGCCATATTGGCGGCCGGCCTTCAACGTGCCGAACTTATCGTTTTGCAATCCGACCCACGCAAAGCGCCCGAACAATTGCTGCTGCTGATCGGATTTGCCGGTGCCGACGTTGTAACCCGACTCGAGGGCGAAGATCGCTTTCGAGCCATCGCCGAGATCCTCGCTGCCTTTGAAGCCGAAGCGCGTGCCGTTGATCGCCCCTTCGTTGAGCTCTACCGTGTTGCCCGCCCCCGACGTTTGAAAGCGAACCGATTCATCGATCAAACCGTACAACGTCACGCTCGACTGTGCATATGCCCCGCAGCAGAAGAGGGCGATTGCCGCCCCGCCTAATAGTTGTTTCATCAGATCTCCACTTTGATTTGATTTACCCCGAGCCTATGACATGGCTTGCGGTGACACCGGCTGTCGATCGGAGATTTACCTGACTGATCGAGCAGCGAGTGCTCGGCGTGAAGATGGGCTTGCGCGCATTCGACACGACCGAACACGCGCGAATTTTTATGCAACCTGAGTCACAGGTCGAACATAAAAATTAAATTGCCCGTATAAGAAAAATGAATAGGTATAAGAAAAATGGATAGCGCCGAGATGCTGCTGACGCAATCGCTCAGACGATCAAGCGAGCCGAGCACTCGCCGACTCGCTCGACGTATTTGCGCACGGTCTCGGTTGCGATCTCGACGAGCTTCTCGGCGCGATTCGCGCCCGTGCGCCAGGCGATCACGAACGGCAGCGGCGCGGGCGTTTCAATGCCCTGGAGCCGACGTAGCCCGCCCGATTGCAATAGATCGGGCACGAGCGCCGGCGGCATGGCGGCCACGCCGAAGCCCCCTTGCGTCAATTGAATCATCGCCGCGACGGAATTGACGCAGCTCACGCGGGCTTCCGAGATGCCGTACGACTGCATGAGGCGCAGTAGATCCTGATGGGGGCGGGAATGACGCGAGTACGTAATCAGGCGTTCATTGCCGAGCCGACGCAATGCGGCGGTCATCGTCTCGTCGGGCTGTTTGGCCGGCACAGTCGAATCAGCGGCTGTAATCCAGTCCACCGACAATTCCATCAATTCCACGCTGCGGATCGATTCGTCGCGCAGCATATCGGTTTGGATCGCCAGATCGAGCATGCCGCGACGCAACTGCTCATTCAGATTCAGCGCGGTCTCGGACGTCACTTCGATGTCGAGGCCCGGAAAATGACGGGTGGCATCGGCAACGAAGTCGATGAACCACGAATGGATGGCGCTATCCATGGCGCCGATCCGGAGGGTTCCGGCCGCGAGCTTTTCGTCTTGCAGCGCGCCATAGAGTTCGGACATCGAGCGGCTCACTTTCTCCGCATGCTGCAATACCCGTTCGCCGGCCCGCGTGAGGGTGACGCCCTTTGGCTCGCGCGTGAAGAGCTTTTCGCCGAGCTCGTCTTCGAGCACGGAAATTCGGCTCGAAATCGCGGCCTGCGTCGAATGAAGCTTCTGCGCCGCAAGACTGAAGCTGCGCAGCTTGGCCACCCAGATGAACGTTTCCAGAAACTTCAGATTCACTTTGCCCCTACCCCCATCGGCACGCACAAAGGCCGGGGTGGCATTGCCCACCCGGCCTTCACGTACCGTACTTCTCGTCGGATTACAGACTTCTTACATCACCGCATTCAAGAGAATGATATTGAATGTAAGCAGTACGATCGCGGTCGGCACTTGCGCCCGAATCACGCCGTATTTATCCGGCAGTTCGAGCAGTGCAGCCGGAACGATGTTGTAGTTTGCGGCCATCGGCGTCAATAGGGTTCCGCAGTAACCGGAGAACATGCCGACCGCCGCGATCGGCGCCGGGTTGCCGTGGAATACGCCCATCAGCACCGGCACCGCAACGCCCCCCGTCATCACCGGGAACGCCGCGAAGCCGTTGCCCATGATAACGGTGAAGAGCGCCATCCCCACGCAGTACACGATCACGGCGACCAGCCGGTAATCGAGGTCGATGTAGGCGGTCGTCAGATGGGCGACGGCTTTGCCGACACCCGCATCCGCAAACACCAGACCGAGCATGCCGAGCAACTGCGGCAGCACGACGGCCCACGATAGCGCATCGATGAGCCGGCGCGCTTCCTTGACCGATTGCTGCACCGAATCGCGCGTCAGCAGGCATGCGTAGATCAAGGCGAAGACGCAGCCGATGCCGAACGAGGTCAGCGTGGCGTTCTTCGGATCGATCAACGCGACGCCGCCGAAGATCAGCTTCGGCGCGAGCAGGGTACCGATTGCGGTAACGAGCGGAATCGTCAGCGCCGGCAGGAACAGCTTATTGCCGAGTCGCAATGCGGCTGCGCGAAGCGTCTCATCCGACGGTACCTTTGGCTTTGCGCCTACGACGCCGCCGACGCCGGCAACGATCGCCATCGCCACGACGAGCACGCCGACCACATCGGCGGGCAAGCGATCGCCCGCTAGGAAGACGATACCGTAGACGATCCAAAAGCCGCCTGCGAGAAAGCGCTTAGGGTGCGCGCGATCCGTGACGATGATTCCGCCGATGACGAGCAGCAAAATACCGGCGAGCCAAAAGAAGGCGTTGAGCGAAACGATCATGCGTTTTCTCCTTGTGTCCGCGCGGCAACCTTAGGCGCGGTGGTCTCCTCGGGCTTTGCGCCCGATTGTTTGTCGCCTGTCACTCGCGCGAGCCAGCGGTCGAGCCGATACAGACGGAAGCTTTGAATGAGGAACGCGGCGAGCGCGGTGGGCATGCCCCAGACCGCGACATGCATCGGCGCGACGACGATGCCGGCTTCCTTCAAGAACGTCACCATCAGCACGATCGCGCCGAATGCAACGAAGATGTCTTCGCCGAAGAACAGGCCCACGTTGTCGCACGCGGCCGCAAACGCGCGCAGCCTATAACGCACCGCGTCGGTCAGCGCGCCGAACCGCGATTCGGCTGCGCCTTCGGTCATCGGCGCGACGAGCGGCCGAACCATCTGCGCGTGGCCGCCGAGCCCCGTCAAGCCGACCGCGGCCGTGATTTCACGGATGAACAGATAGACGATGAGCAAACGGCCCGGCGTTGCGGCGCGAATGCTCGAGATCCAAATCTGCGCGCGCTCGCGCAGGCCATGCCGTTCGAGCAAACCGACTACCGGCAGCGGCAAGATGATGATGAGCGGGATCACGCGCGTTTTGATGAAGCCCGTTCCTATCGTGGCGAAGACGTGATCGACAGGGAAACGCGCGGCAAAGCCCGTCACGATGGCTGCTGCCGCGACGATCAGCATGGGATTGAATCGGAGCAGAAAGCCGATGACGATCACGGCGACGCCGATCAACGGATAAAGATTCACTGCATGTTGCATGTGGTCCTCCAAGCCTGCGTATGGAAGCGCTCCGCGTAGGGTGCGGAGCGACCGATGTGCGCGTTGGTCATCTCGCGCTTTTAGTTATTGGAATCAAGCCGGACAGCCGTATCCTCCGCCGCCGGGGGTTTCGATCACGAATACGTCACCGGCGTTGACGGTCGTCGTGTGTGTTGCGCCGAAGTGTTCGACTTCTCCCCCCGCGCGCTCGATCCAATTGCGTCCCACGCCCCCGGCTTCTCCGCCGGCGAGGCCGAACGGCGGCACGCGGCGGCGATTGGCGAGGATGTTCGCCGTCATCGTTTGGCGGAAGCGGATCCGGCGCACGGCGCCGTTGCCGCCGACATGAAGACCGGCGCCGCCGCTGCCCGTGCGAATCGCATGCTGCTCGACGATGACGGGGAAGCGCCATTCGATCACTTCGGGATCGGTCATCCGCGAGTTCGTCATGTGCGTTTGCACGGCGGACGTGCCGTGGTGGGCCGGCCCCGCTCCCGAGCCGCCGGCGATGGTCTCGTAATACTGCTGCGCGTCGTTGCCGAACGTGAAGTTGTTCATCGTGCCTTGCGAGGCGGCCATCACTTGAAGGGCGCCGTACAGCGCGTCCGTGATCGATTGCGAGACCTCGACGTTGCCCGCGACGACGGCGGCGGGATAGACGGGGTTCAGCATCGAACCTTCCGGGATCACGATGTCGATCGGGCGCAAGACGCCTTCGTTCATCGGAATGCCGTCGGTCAGCAGCGTGCGGAACACATAGAGCACCGCGGCTTTGCAGACCGATTTCGGCGCATTGAAGTTCGTCGGACGCTGCGCGCTCGTGCCCGTGAAATCGACGCGCGCTTGACGCCGTTCGCGATCGATCGATACCTTCACGCGAATCACCGCGCCGTCATCCATCTCGTAGGCGAATTGCCCGTCGGACAGATCGGCGATGGCGTTGCGCACGGCGTCTTCCGCGTTGTCCTGCACGTGTCCCATGTAGGCGAGCACGACATCGTCGCCGTAGCGTTTGACTGCACGCATGAGTTCGGTCGCACCGCACTCGCAAGCCGCGATTTGCGCCGTCAAGTCCGCGATGTTTTGGTCGACGTTGCGGCTCGGATAGGGGCCCGTGCAAAACAGCTTGCGTACGGGCCGCTCGAGGAACGTGCCGGCCGCGACGATCTTCACGTTATCGAGCAGCACCCCTTCCTCCTCGATGGTCGTGCTGTTCGGCGGCATCGATCCTGGCGTGATGCCGCCCACGTCGCCGTGGTGTCCGCGCGCGGCGACGTAAAAGAGCAATGCGTCGTCGTCGCCGTAGACGGGCATGACGACGGTAATGTCCGGCAGATGCGTGCCGCCGTTGTAGGGAACGTTCAACATGAAGACGTCGCCGCGCTGCATCGTCGCCCCGTGCTCGCGGATCACGCTCAGCACGCTGTCGCTCATCGAGCCGAGGTGAACCGGAATGTGCGGCGCATTGGCGATCAGGCCGCCTGCGCGGTCGAAGATCGCGCAGGAGAAATCGAGCCGCTCCTTCATGTTGACCGAATACGAGGTCTTCTCCAGCGTGACGCCCATTTGCTGGGCGATCGACATGAAGATGTTGTTGAAGATCTCCAGATGCACGGGATGCCGTGCGGTGGTGATCGTGCGCTGCGCGGCGCCGGCCGTCGAGGCGTCGCCGCTGCGATCCAGGCGCAGCGTGCCGTCCTCGAGCAAGCTGGCGGACCAGCCCGGTTGCAGCACGATGGTCGAAATCTCTTCGGTGATGAGCGCCGGCCCTTCCAGGATCTCGCCCACGCTCAAATCCTTGCGCGCATGCAGCGGAACGTCCGCCTCACGGCCGCCGACGAACATGGCGGCGCGCGCGTCGGGGCGGATCGCGCTTGCGGCGCGCGGCGCGACACCGATTTGCGCCGTCGTGTCGGTAGCGCCGAACGCTTCGACCACGATCGATTCGATGATCAGCGGCTTGTCCGCCATCACGAAGCCGTAACGCTTGCGATGCAGCGCTTCGAAGGCTTGCATCATCGATACGTCGTCGGCGAATGCGACTTCGAGCGTGGAGTCGGTGTTTTGATATTTGAGTCGAACAGCGCGCGTCACGCGGGCGCGGTCGCGCGGCATGCGTTGGGCCAAGAGTTCGTCGAGCGCCTCGGTTTCGAGTGCTCGATAGAAGTCGCGCACGTCCTCGACCGTCGCAGCTTCGAGCACCGTCTCGACGGCGCGCTCGCGCAGCACGCGGATATCGGCGAGGCCCATGCCGAACGCGGACAACACCCCGGCGAACGGATGCAGCAGAATTCGCTTCATGCCGAGCGCGTCGGCTACTTCGCAAGCGTGCTGGCCGCCCGCACCGCCGAATGCGCACAGCGCGTAATCGGAGACATCATGTCCGCGTTCGACGGAGATGGTCTTGATGGCTTGCGCCATATTGTCGACGGCAACCGCGAGAAACCCTTCCGCCACCGCTTGAGGGCTCATCGAGCGCCCGGTTTCACGTTCGACTTGTCGAGCGAGCTCGGCAAACTTTTGGCGAACGATGTCCACGTCGAGCGGCAAGTCGCCATTGGGGCCGAAAACGTGCGGGAAATGGTGCGCTTGCACGCGTCCGAGCATGACGTTGCAATCGGTCACGGTGAGGGGGCCGCCGTTGCGATAGCTCGCGGGCCCCGGATAAGCGCCGGCCGATTCGGGGCCGACCTTGAAGCGACCGTTCTCGAAACTGCAAATGGAGCCGCCGCCCGCCGCGACCGTATGAATGTCCATCATCGGCGCCCGTACGCGTACACCCGCTACCCGCGTTTCGAACACGCGTTCGTACGCACCGTCGTAGTGCGCGACGTCGGTGGACGTTCCACCCATGTCGAAACCGATGACCCGGCGCTCGCCGACGGCTTCGCACGTCTTGACGGCGCCGACGATACCGCCCGCGGGCCCAGAGAGGATCGCATCCTTGCCGCGAAAGCGGTCGGCGTCGGCCAGGCCGCCGCTCGACTGCATGAACATCAGGCGCACCGAGCCCGTATGCTGAGACACGCGGTCCACATAGTCGCGCAACACGGGCGACAAATAGGCATCGACGACCGTCGTATCGCCGCGGCCGACGAGCTTCATCAGCGGGCTGACTTGATGACTGACGGAAATCTGCGTGAAGCCGCATTCGCTGGCGAGAGCGGCCACGCGCAACTCATGTTGATGAAAGCGATAGCCGTGCATCAACACGATCGCGACGGACGTGATGCCGGCGGCGCGCGCCTCCGACAACGCTGCGCGCGCGGCGATCTCGTCGAGCGGCTGGAGCACGTCGCCGTGCGCATCGAGGCGCTCGTCGATCTCGATCACGCGCTCGTACATCTGCGAGGGCAGCTCGATATGCCGCGCAAAGATATCGGGCCGCTCCTGATAGCCGATGCGCAGTTGATCGGCGAAGCCTCGCGTGATCGCGAGCAGCGTACGTGCGCCCTTGCGCTCGAGCAGTGCGTTAGTCGCGACGGTCGTGCCCATCTTGATGACTTCGATCTTGTCCTGCGGCAACGCTTCGTCGGCGCCGACACCCAAAAGATCGCGAATGCCCTGTACGACCGCGTCGCGATAGCGCTCGGGGTTCTCCGAGAGCAATTTGTGCGTGACGAGTTCGCCATTCGGATTGCGGGCGACGATGTCGGTAAACGTGCCTCCGCGATCGACCCAGAATTGCCAGCGGCAATCCCGTTCCTCTGTCTCGAGGATCGTATCGTCGGCGTGCGACGTTTCGTTTCGCCCGCTTGCTTGCGACTTCCCTTCCATTGACTCGTCTCTCCGTCCGCGATAGGTGACTGCCGGTGCGCTTATGCGCTTTCGACCATGGTTTTATCGGGCGGATTGTGAAAGGGGGGCTCCCAAGGCGTCCAGGGAGAAAAATAAATCGACCGTATAAGAAAAGTAGATGGGACAAGACTTCAATGACAATTTGATGACATCGCGTATGCGACTTCGCGTGGCCAACAGGCGCTTCGGATCGACTTGCGGCTTCGTCATGACCTCGATGACACAATCGTCTGCATTGAGTCGTTCCTCGCCTCTACACACGACAATCGCGCCGGGAGACAGCGCCGAGGCAGCGGGAAGACCTGACAAACGTGGAGCAGCGACACATGTCATCGATTTCGCGAACTGGGGAGACGGGCGGTGCGGCCAATCCGCAAGGACAACAAGAAAACGCCGTCGAGGGATCGACGGGACGGGCGAAAGGCGGCCCCACCAGTACTGGCGTCGTGGGCGCGCTCGTAGGGTTTACACGTGAAGACGGTGCCGGCCGCCGTGCGATCCAAGCAGCGAATACGGCCATTCGTGCCCCGAAGCAGACTTTGATGGAGCTCAGCGGCAGTCTATTGCTTGCCGCCGCTCACCCAGGGGGGGGCAGACGTCGCGGATTGGAGTCGGCGGTCTCGTCGCCGACGTTCGATCCGATGCTGGATGAACTGGTTCGCGTCCCTGGCGGCTTGGCATACGTCAAGGCGGACATTCACACGCACGATCGCGGCTACGACTTTCGTAAGAATTTTACTTTCCGGCAGATCCAAAACCGCTCGAAACCGACATCGCTGATGATGCACGGTTCGATCCCGCAATTTTGCGGGGACGCGCATTACTCGAGCGTGAACGCGCCGGAGCTAACGATGCGATTCGCGGGAAAAATGGACCGCCGTGTCGCCGACGACTACACGGGCTTGTATCGCGGTTATCTAAAGGCAAAGAAAAAAGGCGACGCAGAGAAGGCCACGGACTTTGCCATGCGGCTCGCGCGCTCGGATATGTCGCTTACCGGCGTGGATCCGTCCAAACCCGGCAGTGTCGCATACATGCGCAAGACGCTACTCGAAAATCCCGGCGTATTCGTTGGGGTGGGTGAGTGGACGGGAGACAAGGAGTTCGTCAGCACGTTGCTCGGCAACGAGGCGTTCAAGTTCGGCGATCCCGAAACGTTGAAGGCGCTCGGCTTCGCCGAACAGACGGGGATGGTCACGCTTATCCATAACGACTGGGGACGTCATGGCTTGAATGAACACGATCTGCGTCCCGAGGCGCGTCAGGTCGCGTATGAGCACTTCGATCGCCTCATCGACGTCGTCGCGAAGTTTCCGAACGCGAACATCATCCTCGCGCACACGGGGATCGGGCGGTTTGCGCGACCCGACGACGCGATGACGAAGGTCGAGGTTCCCGTGATGACGCGGGCCGGCGAGCAAAATGCCAACGGAAGACCCAGCTTGGGAAAGGCATTCGAGAAGGCAAAGAGTGTCGGCACGCGGTTAGGGCTAAGTGGCCGCAACGCAGCCGCGCAGACCACCGAAACGATCGAAGTGCCGGAGCATATCGCGAGGCTCTATGAGGCGGTGAAGCGGGCGCCGAACGTGAAATTCGACGTCTCATGGAACGATGTAGGCGAAGCGTATATGTCCGATCCGCAAATGCGCAAAGGGCTCGTCGACTTTATCGTGCGCTATCCGGATAAGGTGTTGTTCGGTAGCGATTCGGTCAAACCCGTCAACGAAGGCCAATACAACCAAGCGCTCACGCTGCTCTCGCCGTTGATTGCCGATGTCGCGCGGCGCGATCCCGAAGCGGCGTTCAAGCTCTTGCGCGGAAATTACGAAGCGGTGACGAGCGATGCGCACGAAAGATCGAACGCCTGGACCGACGCGGAACTCACGAAGCAGTTCGACGCGTCGACTTCAAAGCGCCAGCGCAAGAAATTGATCGCACAACTCGAGCAGATCGAGGTGATGGAAAGTTTGCGAAAGCCGGTTCGCGAAAAGCTCGGACAGGAGGCACGCGCCCGCTTCGACCAGTGGCACGCGTTGTTGATGAAGGGCCACGAGGCTTCGGCAGGCGTGGGGCAGGCTACGGGCAGATCCGCCTACCAAGAGGCGCACGACAATTTGCCAACGCCTGAGCCCCAGACTTGGGAGGGCGACCCGTACGGCGCGGGCACGGCACGTGGCCGACAGGGAAGTATGAGCAAGGCGAAAAAGACTGCCGTCGCGGCAGCGGGGGTAACCGTTGCGGCGGGAGCCGTCGCGGCGGGCGTCGACATGCATTCGGTGCCGCTTGCCGCAACCCTTGCGATGTCCGAAGCCGCTTTCGCCGCGCGCGGCGTGCTCAATGCCGGCCGGGCCATCTATACCGAAGGCTTGCGCGGCAAGTCGGACCGGATGTTCGAGTGGGGTGAGTTCTCCGACAAGGATCTCAACGTCTTTATGGAGCGATTGCGCGAGCTCGGGCCGCAGTTCGGCATCGAGCCTGAGAGAATTGACGCAGCCGAGCGCTTGACCGATCAATTTCGCGCGAATCATGCTCGCTTGACGCGAATGCCGGCATCGGCGTTCGAAACGATACCCTCGGACCCCGCCGTCGGCGTGACGAACGAAGATCGCGAACAGCAAAAGTTCAACGTCGTCATGAGCGAGGTGGGCCGCTATCAAATCAATCTCGATCGGGCGCTTGGTGTTCAGGCGACTTCGCTCAACGCCACGGATCCGCGGACGCGGACGGGTAGGCTCGTGCGCGGGATCACGGCGGGTACGCTGTTCGTCAATGTGACCGACACCGCGGCGCTCCTGGCGAGCGGGCACGGCGGCAATCCCGCTGCGGTTGCGTTCAGCGTGCTGTTCGGTCTTGCCAATACGGCGCTACTCGGCCAGAACCTTCTCGCTTACGCTGGGGGGAGGGAGAACATGAATCTGGAAACGGATGCCCGCTCGCCGTCGCGGATGAGTCAGCCTGCCGCTGCGGCACTGTTGGCGGCGGCCAGCGGGCCTTGGATGGGCAACGATGTCGCGCAGACAGTGCACGCGCTCATGCACTTCCAAGGGGGGACGCTTTCCGAAGTGGGAGAGGCTGCCGGCGGTGCGTTTCAGGCGGCCACGGAAGCTACGGTCGGGGTCACGTCGGCTCAGCAAGCAGCCTCTGGCGTCAAGCGCTTGCGTGGCGGGCAGATGCCTTCCGGCTCGGGGCAAGCGCGGCCTATCGTGAGGGGCAACCTAGCGTTGGCACTGCGCGAAGGCAGCTCGCTCGGGCGGTTTATCGCAACGCTCGTGAGGCGGGACGGCTGAACGAGGCTTGCATGGCTCGATCGGTAGCCAACGCATTCCGGCGGACGAAGTGACTTATCCCCAGTTTGTGTTGGCAAACCTGTGCATAACTTGCTCATAGCGTATTTAAGTGCTTGATGCAAAAGCGTCTGGCACGCGAGTTCGCATTTGCGGCAGCCGACGTCGACGCGATGTAGCAGGAATTTACAAACTTGCCGTCCGGCCCCGGCCGGACGATGGCATGATATGCGCCTGCATTGATCGCCCACGCCTCTTTCATCCGTTTTGCCCCAACTATGTCCGATCTGATCGTCCATGGCGGCCTCCCGCTTCGCGGAGAGATCATCCCGTCCGCCAATAAGAACGCCGTTCTCCCGATTCTTTGCGCCACCTTGCTGACGGACCAGCCGCTGCGGCTCGTCGGCGTGCCTGAAATTACCGACGTCAAGAAAATCCTCGATATTTTTCGCGCGCTAGGCAGCGACGTATCGATGAATTTCTCGACGGGCATTCTCGATCTGCATCATCACGCCACGACGTTCGACCCCGTCAAGCACCATTTGCCCGAGGAGATGCGCTCGTCGATCATGCTCGTGCCGCCGTTGCTCGCCCGCTTCGGCGTGGCGCGGCTCGAGAACGACGTGAAGGGCTGCACGCTGGGCGTGCGCGAAATCGATCCGCACGTCGAGGTGTTCGAGCGTTTCGGCGCGCGCATCGAGCGCACGCCCGATTCGCTGATCGTGCGCACGCAAGCGCGCATGGCCGCGAACAATCACTGGCTCGACTACGCGTCGGTCACGACCACCGAGAATTTCGTGTTGTGCGCGGCCTGTGCAACGGGTACGTCGACGCTCGTCAATGCCGCTTCCGAGCCGCATGTCCAGGAGTTTTGTCGGTTCATCTCGATGCTCGGCGTGCCCGTGGAAGGTATTGGCACCTCGCGTCTCATCGTTGAAGGCGGCCGTCGGCTCGGCGGCGGAGAGTTTCGCTTCAGCGAGGATTTCCACGAGATCGCAACGTTCCTCGCACTGGGCGCGATCACCGGCGGCGACATCGTCGTCAAGAACAGCGCACCCGAGCAATTTCCACTGATCGACCGTACGTTTGCGAAGTTCGGCGTCGACCTGGTCCATCGCGATGGGTGGTCGCGCGCATTGCGGGATGGACCGCTGCGCGTGCGCAGGCCGTTTACGCCCAACATCTTGACGAAGGTCGAAGCGGCGCCTTGGCCGTATTTGCCCGTCGATCTGCTGCCGATCTTCATTGCGCTCGGCGTGCGCGCCGAAGGCAGCGCGATGTTCTGGAACAAGGTGTACGACGGCGCAATGGGGTGGTCGGTCGAATTGTCGAAGTTCGGTGCGCACGTTTTCCTGTCCGATCCCCATCGGCTCATTACGTTCGGCGGCATCCCGCTGAGCCCGGCGAAAGTCGAAAGCCCCTATATCATCCGCGTCGCGATCGCATTGCTGATGGTGGCTTCGAGTATCGAAGGGCGGTCCGTCATCACGAATGCACTGCCGATCAGGCGCGCTCATCCGCGGTTCGTCGAGAATCTGCGCTCGGTCGGGGCGAATGTCGAATGGACGACGAGCGATTGATCGGTTGATTTGGATCGATTGATCGTTGATAGCTGCGCATTAAAGCGCATGCAGTCTCACGCGCTTTAAGGCACGGTCGCATAGGCGGTTGGCTGTGACGAATGACGCACCTCTCACGCCGGGACACTGCGTCCCGCGGGCGCGCGCTTTGCTTGTCACTAGAACATCACGCCTACCGGAAGCCGCACTCAACATGGAGACGATGCCGCTTACGCTCGACTGGCCTTCCGCCGCCGCACGCCTCGCGTGCGCGCTGGTGGCCGGTGCCGCGTTCGGTATCGATCGCAGCGAGTCGGGTAAGGCAGCGGGATTGCGCACGACGATCCTCGTTTGTCTTGCCGCGTGCGTGGCGATGTTGCAAGCGAACGCGCTGCTCGATCAGACAGGCAAAGGGCAAAACAGCTTCGCGGTTCTCGATTTGATGCGTTTGCCGCTCGGCATTCTGACGGGCATGGGTTTTATCGGCGCGGGTGCTGTGTTGCGCAAGGACGGGCTCGTGACCGGCGTGACGACGGCGGCGACGCTCTGGTTCGTGACCGTGATCGGCCTGTGTTTCGGCGGCGGTCAGTACCGCTTGGGCGTGGGCGGGAGCGTAGTCGGCTTGGCGGTGCTATGGGGGTTGCGTTTCGTCGAGCGCAAGCTGGAGCGTCGCAAGGCTGCATGGCTGACGCTTTGCTATTCGATTGGCTCTGACTGCCCGCAACGATTGGCCGAGCAGCTCGCGCGGATGGGTTGCTCACTCGAGCCGCGTGGAGAATACGTCGAACAACGCGACGGCACGCGCGAGTCGCGCTACCTGGTGCGCTGGAAGGAAGAATTCGAGCTTCATTCCGTTGCGACGTCGTTCGGAGAGTTGGGACGTGTGAGCGGTGCGACATCGCTGCAATGGTCGATGGTCGACTGATTCCACTCGGAATTTTGACTACATGGAATTGGGGTAACCTCTCCCGCGCGCAAACAGGTAGTTGAGGACGAAGGCGCCGGATTCCCACACGAATAAAAGCAATAGCGAATCCTTACGATGCGCCCGGCAAAGCACCCGCTAATGCGCAGGAACCGCATCCGCGGCCGCCGCCGGCTTCGAAAGCCAACCGAGCAACGCGCGATGAAACGCCCCGGGGTCCTGTATCTGCGGCGCGTGCCCCAACTCCGGAAACTCGACGAGCGTCGCATTGGGAATGGCATGCATCGCCTCGTGCGCGAGCGCGGGGTAGTGCCCGAGCGTCGCGCGCACTTCGGGGGGTGCCGCATCTTTTCCGATCGCAGTGGTGTCTTTATCGCCGATCATGAGCAGCGTCGGCGGTTGAATCCGAGTGAATTCATACACCACCGGTTGATTGAGGATCATGTCGTAAAGCAGCGCGGAATTCCATGCGACGGCTTGTTTTCCCGGGCCGCGGTCGAGCCCGGCCAGCATCGATACCCAGCGTTCGTAGCTGGGGCTCCAATGCCCCGCGTAGTAAGTCATTCGTTCGTACTGCCGAATACTTTGCGCAGTGACTTTCAGTTCGCGTGCATACCATTGATCGATCGAGATCGGCGGTACGCCTTTCGCGCGCCAGTCTTCGAGGCCGATCGGATCGACCAGCACCAGGCGCTCGGTTTCGTGCGGATACATGAGCGCGTAGCGGATCGCGAGCATCCCGCCGGTCGAATGCCCGACGATGATGGCTTGCGTGATACCGAGCGAAGCGAGCAGCGCATGCGTGTTCAGCGCGAGCTGCTGAAACGAGTATTGATAGGAGAGTGGCTTCGTCGATTTGCAAAAACCGATTTGGTCGGGCGCCACGACACGGTAGCCTGCTTGGACGAGCGTCGCGATCGTGTCTTGCCAAGTTGCAGAGCAAAAGTTCTTGCCGTGCAAAAGGACGGCAACGTGCCCATTCGGATGGGCGGGTTGCACATTCATGTACGCCATGCGCAACGATTGTTGCTGCGAGTCGAACGAGAACCACGAGACGGGATACGGGTAGTCGAATCCTTCGAGCATGGGGCCGTAGCTCGGTGCCTCGGCGTTGGGTTGAGGTGACGGCTCCGCTGCAAGGGCCGCCATGGGCGCGAGCCACCACAGCACGAAGACTTGGGCGACAGTTACGCCGAGTAGCTTGAGTGAGCGCAAGAGGGCGATCATCGTTGGGCATCCTCGTACCGATAGGGAAGTCCCGCGATTCTCTCCGATTCTCGCACTCGCGAAAGTTCGTCACATGCCGCGACGCCGCCGCAACAACGCGGCACCGGGGCGTACCGCGATTCGTCTTCGTCTAGATGCGCCCCAACACCACGAGGATGATGACGATGACGACGATGAGTCCAAGCCCGCCCGTCGGCCCATAGCCCCAGCCGCGGCTATGTGGCCACGCCGGAAATGCGCCGATCAAAAGCAGGATGAGGATGACTAGCAAGATCGTTCCTAACATACTGCCCTCGCTTGAAGTGATTGGAAACGGCGGCACGAGCCGCTGCCGCCACTGTACGCAACTTGTATGCCGCACGAGCCGGCAATCGCGCGAGGCGCGAGCAGGCGGGCGTTTGGAGGTTTTCATCAAGCGCTTGTATAGTGCCGCATTCGTCGACATTACAAACGGAATACGCCGTGATGACATATCGGCACATGCAGGCACCTCAGCGCGGTAACCGCACCGGGACGGCGCTATGACCTTTGATGCGCGCTCGTCTGGTTCCGGCGTGACTTGCGCTGCGACGATCATGCGGCGCTCAGTGATGCGCTCAATACCGCCGATCGCGTATGGTGTGCATTCGTATTCGATACGACGATTCTCGCGCCGCTGCTGCAGTGCAAACAACGCACTCGGCTCGACGAAAAGCCGGCCGACCGACGCATCGATTTCATCCTCGCATCGTTGATAGAACTCGATCGCGCGCTGCAAAAGCGCGGCGGCGGGTTGATCGTCGTACAGGGCGATCCGATCGAATGTATTTCACGGCTAGCTGCGCAACTGGATGTCGACGCCGTTTTCGCCAATCGCGATTACGAGCCCGCGGCGATCGCACGCGACGAGGCCGTCGATCGGCGATTGCAAGCGAGTGGAGCGAAGCTCGTCACCTTCAAGGATCAAGTGATCTTCGAGCGCGACGAGATTTTCAATCAGCAAGGCAGGCCCTATACGGTCTTTACGCCCTATAAGCGCGCATGGTTGACACGGCTGGCACCGGGCGATGTTGCCCCTCGCTCTGCCGATGCTCGGCATGGCCAGCTATGCGCGCCGCCCGAATCGCTGCGTGCGCCGTGGCCCGATCTTAGCGAGCTCGGCTTCACACAGAGTGATTTGCCGACGCTGAAGTTGCCGACGGGCATGAGTGGTGCAGCGCGCTTGCTCGACGATTTCATGGAGCGTATCGATCGATACGACGAGCAGCGCGATTTTCCCGCTGTGAAAGGGCCGAGCTATCTATCGACGCATTTGCGCTTCGGCACGCTTTCGATTCGTAGCCTCGTTAGAGCGGCGCATGCGTTGATGCTGCAACCGCGCGGGCGAGGTGCCGAGATTTGGCTGTCCGAACTCATTTGGCGCGAGTTCTTCTTCATGGTGTTGGCGATGAATCCGCAGCTCGCAAGCGGGGCATCGTTCAAGCCCGAGTACGATGCTATCCGTTGGGAAGCAGGGCCGCAGGCCGATGCGGATTTCGATGCTTGGTGCGAAGGGCGGACGGGCTATCCGCTCGTGGATGCGGGAATGCGTCAGCTCGTGCAGACCGGATATATGCACAACCGATTGCGGATGGTGACGGCTAGTTTTCTGGTGAAAGATTTGGGCATCGATTGGCGGCGCGGCGAGGCGCATTTCGCGCAATGGCTCAACGATTTCGATTTCGCGGCGAACAACGGCGGATGGCAATGAGCCGCGTCGACAGGATGCGATGCCCAGCCGTGGTTTCGCATTTTCAATCCGGTGACGCAATCGAAGCAGTACGACCCCGAGGGGCGGTTCATCAAGCGCTATGTGCCGGAATTGGCGACGGTGCCGGTCAAGTGGATACACGCGCCGTGGCTTGCCGCGCCCGAGGCATTGAACGAGGTCGGGTTCGTGCTCGGGCGTGACTACCCGCAGCCGATCGTCGATCACGCGAAGGCGAGGGCGGCGACATTGGGGCGGTATGGGGAAAGAGCCGAGCCGATTTAGGCAGTCAATTTAAGCAGCCAACTCCAAATTCTCGATCACCGCGCCCAGGAATCGCGCCGCCTCTCCGCCGGTTACCACGCGATGATCGAACGTCAAACTGAGCGGCAAAATGGCATGCACGGCCGGCTTTCCATCGTGCGCCACGACGGCATCATGCACGCGCCCGGCGCCGAGAATCGCCACGGTAGGCGGCACCACGATCGGCGCCGCATATTTGCCCGCGATCATTCCGAAGTTCGACAGCGTGATCGTATTGCCGCGCATTTCTTCGGGTGGAATCTTGCGTGCGCGTATGTCGGCGCGCATGCGATCGAGCCCGGCGCGCAAATCGGCCGCATCGCGATGAGCCACATCGCGCAGTACGGGAACAAATAGCCCATCGGGCAAATCCACGGCAATGCCGACGTCGATCTTCGCCAAAACGCGTCGCCTCGCACTACGCCCGTCGAACCATGCATTGAGTCCCGGCTGCGCGCGACAGCCCGCTACTAGCGCGCGAATCAATCGAATCGTCACATCGGCACCGGGCTCCCACGCATCGATGTCGGCATCGTCGATGACGGTTGCCGCGGCCACTTCGCTCTGCGCTTGCGCCATGTTCTGCGCCATCGCGCGCCGCACGCCGCGCAGCGCTTCGGGCGGACCGAGTTCGGCGAGCAGCTTCGCGGTGCGCTCGACGTCGCTCGAGGTGACGACACCGTCCGGCCCCGTCGGCATCACCATCGTCAAATCGATGTCGAGCTTACGTGCGAGTGCCCGGACGGCGGGCGTAGCCTTGACGGCCTTCGTGCCCACACTGAGCCCACCGCCGGGCGCGACAACGAAATGCGCCGCTTCATGCACGACGCGCTCGCTCGTTTCCATACGGCCCACGACGGTACCCGTATCAGCCTGGCCTCCTTCGCCTTCGAAGCCGACGAGCGCCGCGCCCAGGTGCACGATGTCGCCCTTCTTGCCGTAAAGCTTCGCAATGCGACCGGCCTGCGGCGATGGGATATCGACGATTGCCTTTGCTGTCTCGACCGACACGACCGGTTGATCGGTTTTGACTTCGTCGCCGGCATTCACATGCCATTCGACGATCTCCGCCTCTTGCAAGCCTTCTCCAAGATCGGGCAGCTTGAAGATGTTCATGATGGTGCCTCGAGCGTTTTCTTTACCGCACTCATGATGCGCGCGACGCTTGGGATGTACTGCGACTCCAGCCGGAACAGCGGCACGACGACGTCATAACCGGTTACGCGTTCGATCGGCGCGAGCAGCGAATAGAGTCCGCGTTCCGCGATCGCAGCCGCGATCTCCGCGCCCAAGCCGCATGTGCGCGGTGCTTCGTGCACGATGACGCAACGGCCCGTCTTGGTCACCGAAGCCAAGATGGTGTCGAGGTCGAGCGGCTTGAGGGTGGCGACGTCGATGACTTCGGCGGCGATGCCGTCCTCTGCCAATTGCTCGGCAGTCCTAAGTACTTCCTGGAGCATGGCCCCCCACGAGACGAGCGTCACGTCGGTGCCTTCGCGCAAGGTGAAACAGGTGTCGAGCGGCAGCGCTTCGCCGCTGTCTTCGATGGTTTGCTTGAACAATCGGTAGAGCCGTGTCGGCTCGAGAAAGATCACCGGATCGGGATCGCGGATCGCCGCGAGCAACAATCCATAAGCGCGCGCGGGCGAGGAGGGCATGACGACGCGCAAGCCGGGAATGTGCGCGAACAGCGCTTCGGGGCTTTCCGAATGATGCTCCGGTGCGTGTATGCCCGCGCCGCACGGCGAACGAATCACGAGCGGGCACGTCAAGCGGCCGCGTGTGCGATGGCGCAAACGGGACGCGTGATTGAGCACGTGGTCGATGACGGGATAGATGAAGCCCGTGAATTGAATCTCGGCCACAGGATGCAGACCCATCGCAGCCATGCCGATCGCCGCGCCTGCGATGCCGGCTTCGGCAAGCGGCGTATCGACTACGCGCTGTGCGCCGAAACGCGCTTGCAGTCCCAGCGTTGCACGGAATACGCCACCGTTGGCGCCGATGTCTTCTCCGAGCAGCACCACGGACGGATCGTGCTCGAGCGCATGGGCGAGCGCGAGGTTGACGGCTTCGACGAGTGCGACCTCAGCCATGTCCTTTCTCCGCTCGTTTTTCCTCTTGTTCGGCGAAGTACTGCGCCATCGTCAATTGCTCGTTCAATGCGTGCGGCAGTGACGCATAGAGATGCTCGAACATGGCGGGTACGTCGGGCGGCGCAACGGCGAGATACGATTGCACGGCCGCGTCGACGATTCGTTGGCAGTCCTGATTGAGTGCATCCTCTCGTGCTTTGTCCCATGCGTCGCGCGACGACAAATATTTGCGCAAGCGCACGATCGGTTCGGCCAGCCAGGCTTGCGCAACGAGCTCGGGATCGCGGTAGCGGGTGGCATCGTCGGCCGTCGTATGATCGCCGAGGCGGTAGCTCAGCGCTTCGATCAGCGTGGGTCCGTCACCGCGCCGCGCCTTGGCCAGCGCATCGCGCGCCGCTTCATGTACGGCGATGACGTCGTTGCCGTCCACTTGCCGGCCTTCGATGCCGGCCGCAATCGCCTTTTGCGCGAGCGTTTGCGCAGCCGTCTGCCGCGCACGCGGCACCGAGATCGCCCATTGATTGTCATTGACGACGATGACGAGCGGCGCTTGCCACACGCTTGCCATATTCATCGCCTCGTAGAAGTCGCCTTTGGAGGTACCGCCGTCGCCGACGATCGCGACGGCCACGCGCGCTTCACCGCGCAAACGGAACGCGTAGGCGGCGCCCGCCGCGTGGCATACCTGCGTGCCGATCGGAACGCAGTTGGGGAAATCGTGCGGCGCGGCAGCGAAATCGCTGCCGCGTTCGTCGCCGCCCCAGTACAGCAGGCTTTCGGTCATCGTGACGCCGCGCAGCAATTGCGCGGCATGGTCGCGATACGAGGGGAAGAGGGCGTCTTCGGGCTGCATGGCCGACGCAACGCCTACGCCGATGGCCTCTTGCCCGACGGAGGAGGCGAACGTGCCGAGCTTGCCGGTCCGCTGCAATGCAACAGCCTTCGCATCGAATGCGCGCGTCAGCACCATGGCGCGATAGAACGCCGCGACCATTTCGGTGTCATTCGCGAATTCGGGTAGGGGCCCTGTCGGTACGCCGTCAGCATCGAGAAATTGCGTGTACTCGATATGAAAGCTGGCGACCGTCGTCATGATTGATGTCCTGGATGAGCGCCTCGCGCGGGGCGCTGCCTTTGTTCTTCCTCAAACGTTACTACGTCTGTGACTGAAAACAAGGTGGGGTCATCGCCATGCGCGCGCCGCTTCGCACAGGCATTGCGCTAATCGGGCGCCGCATGCGATCACGCGTCCGCCTTCATGCCTTGCAAGCAAGCATTGCCGGCGTCGCGCGCGGCGGCGCTCGTTGCGTAGACTTCCTCGGATACGAGCGAACGCTTGACTTCATGGGCGGCAAAATCGACGAAGCTGAGCACCCACACATAGCCGCCCTGATGTTCCGCGGTTTGGACGAATGCGCTTCGATCACCGTTGGCTGTTTCTTTCATCGATTTCTCCCGACGCGGCCCGCACGGGTGCGCACATCGACACATGCCTCGACGCGCGGTGCCTCGAAAAATGGATAGGCAGCGATCATTCCGCCGAAGATTGCGTGCGGCACGCTTTACAAGCGTGGGACGCTCAATCGATTGTAGGCGGCGCCGCGCAAATCGCTAACCGTTCTTTGAGGATCGGACCCGCAGCGCTGCCCTATGCGTCGGGCGCCGGTTGCGGGCTAGGCGGCACGCCGAGCAATTGCAATGCGCCACCGGCCACGGCGGCGAATACGGGCCCTGCGACGGCGCCGCCGTAGTACGACGGGCCGGAAGGCTCGTCGATCATCACCGCGACGACGAGCTTCGGGGCGTCGATCGGCGCAAGGCCGACGAATAGCGAACGGTATCGGTTTTTGGCGTATCCCGTCCCCGCATGTTTCCATGCGGTACCTGTCTTGCCGCCCACGCGGTAGCCCTCGACGTGCGCGGCGCGTCCCGTGCCGCCCGCTAGCGTTGCCGCTTCGAGCATCGTGCGCAGCGATGCTGCGGTGCGTTTCGACATGACGCGTACACCGGCGTCGATCGGCGGTTCGATCGCGCCATCGTCTTGGGCGATCAGGACTACGGGCTGTAGCGTGCCGTCGCCGGCCACGGCGGTATAGGCTTGCGCCATTTGCAGCAGCGAAGTCGACAAGCCGTAGCCATAGCCCATCGTCGCTTGCTCGACGGGACGCCATCGCTGCCACGGCCTGAGCCTGCCGGCAGCGACGCCGGGAAACGGCAGCGACGGCGGCAGGCCGAGGCCGTATCGGTGATAAGCAGTCCAAAGTGTTTCGGGCGGCAGCGTCAAGGCGATTTTGGCGAGTGCGATATTGCTCGATGTGGCAAGTGCCTGCGCCACGCTGATGGTGCCGTGATTGGACGTGTCGTGAATCGTATTCGCACCGATTCGATAGCGGCCCGGAGCCGTATCGATCAGTGTGTCGGGCCCGACGCTTCCTGCGTCGAGCGCCGTGGCGATCGCCAGCGGCTTGATCGTCGAGCCGGGTTCGAACGTATCGACGACGGCGCGATTGCGCATCGCGCGTGGCGTCAAGGCGGCACGCGCATTCGGGTCGAACGACGGGGCGTTGGCGAGCGCGAGGATTTCGCCCGTGGCCGCATCGAGGACGACGGCGCTGCCCGCGTGCGCGCGATGGCGTTCGAGCGCGAGCTTCAGTTGCGCGAAGGCGAGTTGCTGGATGCGACGATCGATCGTGAGTCGAACGGTTTTTCCGGGACGCGCGGGGACGAGCGGCCGCAAGTCCGACACCATACGCCCGAGGCGATCGCGGATGATCTCGCGTTCGCCCGGTTGGCCGGCCAGTTGCGCGTTGGCAGCCAGTTCGACGCCTTCTTGGCCGACGTCGTCGATATCGGTCAGACCTACGACATGTGCCGCCGATTCTCCTTCGGGATAAAAGCGCTTGGAAGAAGGGGCTTGCGTGATGCCAGGCATGCCGAGGCCTGCGATGCGGCTCGCCGTTTGTGTGTCGACATGGCGTTTGAGTAAGACGTTGAGGCGTGTCGAGTCGAGGCGTTCGTGCAATTGGGTGAGTGAGAGCGCAAGCAGGTCGGAAAGGGGGGCGAGGGCCGCGCGATCGATACGGCTGGGTTCGGCCCATATTTCGTATGTCGTGAGACTGACGGCGAGCAAGGCACCGTGACGATCCACGATGTCGCCGCGCTTCGCTTCGAGTGCGAGCATTTGTTTATGCCGCTTTTCTCCCTGAGCGACGTGAAATTCGTGTTCGGCGATTTGCACCCAGCCGGCACGTGCGGCGAGGCCGACGAATGCAAGCGTGATCGCGGTCATGACGAAGGCCGAACGTTTCGTGTGCCAGCGCGGTGCGAGAAGGACGGTGCTTGCGAGAGGTCGAGGCGAATACGGTGCGGGGCGTTTCCGGGGCGGTGCGGTCATTGGGCGATGACGAGTGGGCTCGAAGGGCGCGCCGAGCGGCGCGGGCTCGTATTGTAAATAAATTGTAATATTTTCGGTTCAAATCTGAGATGGCCTCGAAACAAGTGTCCGCTTTTGAGGGCCAACTTCGGTTCTGTTACAGAATGTCGAAGTCGTCACCAGAACGCGTGCAGTAGGCTATTCTTGCGAGTCGCTGACCGAGATCGTCAAGCGGCTTCGTCAGCAAGCTAGCCTTGAGCAAGGTAACGCTACAGCCGCATGACGTTCTTTGCTATCAGCTTCCATTGCCAAGGGCGATCACTGAAGATCATCCAACAGTTGATCGGCGTTTCCAGCTTGGCCGCCGTTAAGCGTTTGGTGACCCGCGACCCACTGAGCCGTCGGTTGTGCTCCGAGTGATCTGATGGCGCTGCTCGGAAATTTTGAGTGAATGATAATGGCGTGGTCGGCGCATGCGCGCCGGGTGAAAGCTAGTCTCCCGTGGAGAAGTCGATATGTTGGACGTTCGAGTTTTGGAAACAGCAACGCCGCTCGAAGAAAGTCGTTTTTTCGAGGCGTTCGAGCGGGAAGTCGAGGCCGGTAGCGATGAAGCTGCACGGCATCACCTAGAAGCGGGGCGACCGATCTACATCAGCGATGATCGGTTTCCGGGCGACTCCCCGTTATCAACCCGGATGATATTGCGGCAGCGGAGGACGTAACCCCAATCCGTGCCGGCAGATTGGCGATTTCTCGCCAGCGCGAGTTGCTCGCATCCGCGCGGAGCTTTGCGTTCGAAACGACGTTATCAGGGCAGCACGAACTTGACGTGATGCGAAAGGCCGCGAGCCTTGGCTACAAGATCAATCTCGTGTTCATCTCGTTGGGCACGCCGGCTATGTCGATCGGTAGGATCTCGCAGCGTGTATTGGATGGCGGGCATGACATTCCCGCAACTGACGTGGTGCGCCGCTTCGAGCGTAGTATGTCAAATTTGCGACAAGCGTTGAAGCAGTCCGATCGTGCATTCGGACTTGATAATGCCAGTCCGAGGGCGCGCCTGTTGATTTCGATCGAGGATGGCAAGCTAAAGCGGGCTACTCGGGATTTGCCGGCGTGGGCCATCCCCGTCCTATCGCGATATTGCAACGCAGAGCATGAGCCGAACGAGGAATAGGGAAAGTTGCATGATGAGTAGAACTGTTTGGATTGTCGACGGAGCATACCTTTGGAATTTTGGTAAAGGCCGTCCCGCGGGTGTCGACTATCTCAAGCTCAAAAAGGAACTCGAGACTGCCAACGGCGAACCCATTTATGAAGCCTACTACTTGAACTCAACGCAGGACCCGGCAACGGACGCGCAGAACGCCTTTCATACATGGCTGAAATGTGCCGCTCCCCGCGGCCCGAAGATGCGAGTTCAGTTATATCGGCTGAAGGACATGCATGCCAAGTGCTCGTCTTGCGGTCACGAGTTCGAGCGGCAGGTTCAAAAGGGCGTCGATGTCGGCATTGCAACGCTGATCGTCAAGCTGGCCAGTCAAGGCATGTACGACCGCCTTATCTTGACCGCCGGTGACGGCGATTTCGAGGACGCTATCTCTTACGTCAAGTCGGAACTGCACAAGGAATTTTGGCTGAACGGAGGACAGAACAGCTTGTCGGCCGATCTGCAATCGTACGCGGACGATGTGCTATGGCTCGATGATATGGTTCCGGCAATCGATAAATAGGAAGGCACCCGGCGCGCGAGCGACGTTCCGTTGAGCGACGCCGGGCGCCTAATGAACAGTCACTTGGGGGGCTGGGCTGTTCCACTTGCCTGCTCGGCCGCCTGCGCACGCCGCTTGGCAAAGGCCTCTTCGTTGTACGCGTTAGCGTGTTTTAAGTCATTGTCCTGGGTTGGATTTCGCATATACGCATCAAGGCTGAGATTCACTTCCGTCGTCTTACGCTTCGCCAAGTCACCGTAGATTTCCGGTCTTTCTGGAGTGAATGCGCCGTTCACGTGCTGGTCCACAAAGCTGTGATACGAGTCCAACGTGGTAGCCAGTTGTTTAAAATCCGCGGACGTAGCCGCAGTTCGATACCCTTGAGCCAGTTGATCACGTATTTGCGCTAGACCCTGAGCATGCTCAGGGTCGAAACCGACTGGCGTGCCCTTCGAAAGAACGTCCGCAGCCTCTCCCATTGTCGCGTCAGCGAAGTCTGCGTCGTCCGCATTCACACGCGCTGAAAAAGCGTCGGCACCTCGCTTGTCTGCTACTGCGTGTGCTACTAGGTTTGTCCCCCCACTGACGACTGCCACAACCGCGGCGACGCTACCCACAGTTCGACTGATCCGATGCGACCCGGATGATTGGGCCCGTGCTCTCAGCGATGACAGCAGGCCAGGACGATTTGACGTCGTGCGCGGCGCCGCCGATGTCTCCGCATTCGACGCCCCTTTTTCGGGACCGTTATGGGGAACGTACGGGCTACCCGATCCGTTAATTTTTGCCATAGTGACTGCTCCGTTGTCAGCGAAAGGCTATCGTCTATATCAACGCGAGCGTAGTCTCGACTAAAACGTCTTGGGAATTTATGAGGCGCACGCCGAGGTGCAAATGCGAAGTGCGATGGTATCGCTCGAACGTAACCGTTTATTCTTTCTTATCCGCGACCTAAACGTGCACATAAAATGCTGCCGCCGTGGCCGGCGGGCAAACGCGAAATGAGGATGTTTCAGAAAAACAAACCGCCGCGAGTGCGGCGGTTTACCGTGCAGCGAATCGAGAAGGGGAGGCGTCGATCGATGTCTCGATGACGCCCGTCGCGCAGCGGAACCCGTTACGCCGGCAACGAGAATCCTGAAATTGCTTCCCGCAGCGCAGTCGCCTGATCCTTCAGCGATTGCGCGGCCGCCGCCGCTTCTTCAACGAGCGCCGCATTTTGCTGCGTCACCTTGTCCATTTCGCCGACGGCGCGGTTCACCTGCTCGATCCCCGCGCTCTGCTCGCGAGACGCATGGCTGATCTCTTCGAGGATTTCATTGACGCGACGCACTGACTGCACGATTTCGCCCATCGTCGAGCCCGCGTTCGCCACGAGCGCGGCGCCTTGGTCGACCGTATTCGTCGACGTTTCGATCAGCGCTTTGATTTCCTTGGCCGCCGTGGCCGAGCGCTGCGCGAGGCTGCGCACTTCCGATGCGACGACGGCGAAGCCGCGCCCTTGTTCGCCGGCCCGTGCGGCTTCGACCGCCGCATTGAGCGCAAGGATATTCGTTTGGAACGCGATGCCGTCGATCACGCCGATGATGTCGCCGATTTTTTGCGAGCTCGACGTGATCTCGTTCATCGTGCGCACGACGTCATCGACGACGCTGCTGCCGCGCGTGGCGACGCCGGCCGCTTGCTCCGCGAGCTTCGCGGCTTGCGACGCGCTTTCGGCATTCATCTTCACATTCGTCGTCATTTGATCCATGCTCGACGCCGTTTGGACGAGCGCCGAGGCTTGCTGTTCCGTGCGCTGCGACAAATCGGTGTTGCCGGCGGCGATCTCGCTCGCGCCGACGTTGATGTTCTCGGTGCCGGTGCGCACGCGCATGACCGCATCGGCGAGGCCCGATTGCATTTGCGAGAGCGCCGCCATCAGGCTCGAATCGTCGCCGTGCGTGACGGGAATGCGCGCCGTGAGGTCGCCGTGAGCGATGCGCCGAGCCGTGTCGACTGCCACTTCGAGATCGCCGCCGAGCCCACGCCGCACGCTGCGCAGCACGATCACCATCGCGACGGTCGCCAACAGTCCGAGCACGCCGATGATGCCGCTCCAGCGAATCAGGTTCGAGACGAACGCGGCATTGACGTCGTCCATATACATGCCGGTGACGAGGTCCAATTGCCACGGTGCGAACCGCAGCACGTAGGACAGTTTGGATACGGGCTCTTCGCTGCCGGGCTTGGACCACAGGTAATGGACGAACCCGCCGCCGTCTTGCCCTGCGGCCTTGGCGATGTCGGTGAACAAGTGATTACCGGCCGGGTCCGTGAAACTCGCCAGATTCTTGCCGTCCAACTCCGGCTTGATCGGATGCATCAGCATGACCGATTCGGGATTGGTGACCGAGAAGTATCCGTCCTTGCCGTAGCGGAGCACGGAAATCGCTTGAAGCGCTTGCTTCTTCGCATCGTCCTCGCTCAGCGTATGTTGCTGGCTTGCGTCGTAGTAGTGCTGCAGAATGCTGTTCGCTTCCTGCGTGAGTGCGACGAGCTGGGCTTCGCGATCATCGATCATCGACGCCCGATTTTGCCAAACACCGGCTATCCCGATGAGGATGAGCCCGGCCCACAGTACCGCGATCATCGAACCAAGTTTTCGATTCAAGGTCATTTTCTGCATTCGTCGCTCTCGATGGGTCGATCCGTCAGCGGCTTCGTATGATGAATTCTCAACTTGAGGCGAAGCCACGCATGGCCGGTTTATCGGCGCATCGTTTCAGCGGCGCAGAGGGGGAAACCCTGACTACGTGCAGGCCATTCGGGAGGCTGCGAGCCGATGATCGGCTCGCAGCGGTGGCGCCGAGCGCCGTCATGCCAACGGTAAACTCGGCACGGGCTACGTCTGCGACGGATTCTTGTCCGGCGGGCCCTCTGGCCGCTGCGGCTCGTCGTTATGGTGACCGGGCGCGGGAGGCACCACGGGCTCGCCCTCCGGGTCGCGCGTCGGGTCGGCGAGGGGATCGGGAATCGGTGCGGTATGCATGCGATAGTCCATGGCGTACGCGTATCGGTGACAAGTGGCGGCCACGCCCGAGATGGCGGCGCGGCTTTCTCTTTTATATGCCATCGATCGGGGCCGCGCGCGTCATTTTGGGGCGCTTCTGACGGCAGTATTTCCCGGCGCGAAGGTCGAAGCAGGCAAGCATGCGCCGTGCCCGCGGCCGGGTTCAAGGCGCTGCGGCCTACACGTTCACCTTCGATCGCCCGCCCTGCGGTTCCGCGCCGGTTGCCAATAAGGCAGGCAATCGCGCGGCGAGCATATCGATCGCCAGGCGAACGCGGGTCGGCAGATGGCGCGTCCGTCGCCAAGCGAGATGGACATCGATCCGCGGCCCGGGCGTGTCCGCCAAAAGTCGCACGAGCGATCCGCCCCGCACGTCGTTTGCAACGAGCCAGCACGGCAAGCGCGCGATGCCCGCGCCGGCCTTGACGGCGGCCACGATCGTTTCCAGATCGTCGAATCGAAGCCGGTGCTTCATCGCGATCGTGCGCATCGAAGCCGTCTGGTCGGACAGCGGCCATGCGGCGTCACGCCGGCCGGCGGCATAGAGCACGCCGTGGTGGCCTTCCAATTCGGCCACTGTTTCGGGCGTGCCGTGGCGTGCCAGATAGTCGGGACTGGCGCACAGCGTCATCGTCTGCTCGCCGAGCTTGCGCGCGACGAGATCGGCCGGCGCGCGGCGCAACGATCCGCTGCGCACGACGAGGTCGACGTTTTCGTCGACGAGATCGACTACCCGATCGGTAAAGCTCATCTGCAATTCGAGCTTCGGATACCGCGAGGCCAACTCGAGCAGAACGGGGGCAACGCAGCGCCGGCCGAACAATACCGGCGCGCTGACGTGCAGGCGGCCTTGCGGTGAGAGACGCGCCGCGCTCAGGGCGGCCTCCCCCGCGTCGAGTTCGGCCAGCGCGCGCACGCAGCGGTCGTAAAACGCCTGGCCATCCGCCGTCAGCGTTTGGCGGCGTGTCGTGCGCAAGAAAAGTCGCGTTCCGAGGCGCTCTTCCAGCCGCGCGATGCTCTTGCCCACCGCCGAGCGCGTGAGGCGAAGCCGATCGGCGGCCAGCGCGAAGCTGCCCGCTTCGACCGCTTGAACGAACACGGAGATACCTGTTAAACGATCCGTCATGATGTTCGTCGTCCTTCTTGCATTCGAGTCGTATCGATTTCGATTGATTCCATGAAGTCTACAATCAAATGAAAAATCGCCGCCACTGAGGACGTTCAATCGCCATTAAGCTGTTCTTCATCGATCAATTGATCATTGAGGGGTACGAAAATGGCGCCATCGACGATGGAGAAGTGGACGGTAACGAGCCCGGGTATGCAACATCTGACACTCGAGACCGTGCCGATGCCGGTGCCCGGCGAGCATGAAGTGCTCGTGCGGGTCGATGCGGTTTCACTGAATTATCGCGACATCGGCGCGATCAAGGGCGAAGAATCGGGGGCGGGCATGCCGTTTCCATTGACGCCCGGATCGGATCTCGCCGGCAGTGTTGTCGCGATGGGGCCACGCGTGACGCGTTTTCGCGAAGGAGACGCAGTGCTCGGTACGTTCTGGGCCGGGTGGATCGACGGCGATTGGCCCCTCGGTGCACGCGTGCTCGGCGGTTCGCTGCCCGGCGTGCTTGCGCAATACGTCGTGCTTCACGAGGACTGGCTCGTGCGCGCGCCGAGAACGCTCGATGCCGTGCAGGCCAGCACGCTGCCGTGCGCCGGGCTAACGGCATGGTTTGCGCTCGTCGAGAAAGGCGGCTTGCGGGCGGGGCAAACGGTGCTCGTGCAGGGTACGGGCGGGGTGGCGCTGTTTGGGTTGCAATTGGCGCGAGCGCATGGCGCGCAAGTGATCGTGACATCAGGCAGCGACGAGAAGCGGCGCCGCGTGCGCGAACTCGGCGCGTCGCACGTGATCGATCGCATAGCCGCAGCAAAGTGGGATGTTGAAGCACGCGAGTACACGGGCGGCCGTGGCGTCGATCACATCTTCGAACTCGTCGGCGGCGACAATCTCGGCACCTCGCTGCGCGCGCTTCGACAAGGCGGCCGCATCTCGCTGATCGGCGTGCTCGGGGACTATGCGATGACGTTTCCGAGCGTCCCTTCGTTTTTGACGCGGCCCGTGATTCAAGGGATCGGCGTGGGCCATCGGCGTGCGTTGGAGGAACTCGTACGCGCGGTCGACGCGGTGGAACTCAAGCCTGTCGTCGACGAACACTACGGGTTTGAGCAATTGCCCGAAGCGCTAGCCCATCTCGAACGCGGGGCGTTCGGCAAGGTCGTCGTCAAGGTGAGCGGGGCATGATCGAATGCGCTGCTTCGCATCGCGCTGCATGACGAAGCGCAGCGCTGATGCTTATGCTGAAGTGAACGCTATCGTTGAAGATGCAAATCGGCATGCGTGTCGACGTCGGCCAGCACACCCGCGTCGTCGACTTCGATCGACGTGACGGCGGCCGCTTCGAGTAAGCCGCGCGCGCCGACGTCGCCGTCGAGCGACGATAGCGCGTCGCGATGCATCGAGCCGAATCCGACCGGGTGTCCACGCCGCCCGCGATAGACCGGCGCGACGATCGAAGCGCCCGCGTCGACGCCGCGTGCGATTGCTTCGATCGTCGAAGGGCTGATCCACGGCATGTCGGCGAGCGCGACGATCCAGCCTTCGGCATCTTCCGTGGCACGAATGCCGGCAGCGAGGCTCGCCCCCATTCCGCGCTCCGCGTCCGTCGAAAAGATCACGTCGCAGCCCGCCGCGTTGAGCGCATGGGCGAGGCCCTCGGCGCCGGGCCGTACGATCGCGGTGACATGCGGGAGGATCGTCAGCAATGCGCGTGCGGCGGCACAGGCGACAGGCGTGCCGTCGGGAAGCGGCGCCAGCAGCTTGTTTTGCAAACCGGTGGGATCGAAGCGCGTACCGCGGCCGGCGGCAAGCAGCAGCGCCGTGGTGGACGAGGCGTAGGTCATGGTGGCGGCTCGAGCGGCGATGCGAAGCGTATGAGGGTGCGATCAAACAAGGCGATCAAGCCCAATGCCTGGGCGCAGCGTGCGGGACGAGTCACCCGCCAGAGCGTTATAGCAGGTCGGTGGAAATCTGCCGATATGCGCGGCGACATTGTATGAACAATGGCGTTTCGGACTCCTAATCGAATCACCGCGCGTGAACGTCAATCGATGCCGTGGAAGAGCGCATCGTCCGGCCCGAGGTAGGCGGGTGCACGCCATGTCGCGTCGCGCATCGAATGTTGCACGAGGTGGTCGACGCCGAGCAGCACGGCGAAGATGGCCATGCGAACTGGAATGCCGTTATCGGTTTGCCTGAAAATCGCGAGCCTCGGATCGTGGTTCAGATCGGTGCTGAGATCGTTCGCGCCGGGACGGCTGTCGCGCGGCAGCGGGTGCATGATCAGCGTGTCGCGCCCGCAGGTTGCATTCGCCAGCGCCTGGTTGATCTGAAAGTCGGGGGTGTAGCCTTCGAACGATTCGTCGGTGAAGCGCTCCTTTTGAATGCGCGTGGCGTAGACCACGTCGGCGCCGCGCAGGCCCTCGGCCAGATCGCTCGATTGTTCGACGACATGACCGTTACGCGAGATCTGCTCGACGATATACGCGGGCATTTCGAGCATGGGCGGCGAGATCAGCGTGAATTTGATGCCGCGATACAGCGCGAGCAGTTTCACGAGCGAATGCACGGTGCGGCCGTACTTGAGATCGCCGACGAGGGCGATATGCGCGCCATCGACAATCTTGCCGAGCCGGGAGAACTCGCGTTGGATCGTGTAGAGATCGAGCAACGCTTGGCTTGGGTGCTCGCCGGGGCCGTCGCCGCCGTTGATGACGGGCAGGTTCGTCGCGCGTGCGAATTCGGCGACCGATCCTTGTTCGGGATGCCGAACGACGAGCGCGTCGACGTATCCGCTCATGACGCGGCTCGTGTCGTAAATCGATTCGCCCTTCGCCATCGACGAGAACGTGAAGCCCGTCGTATCGCAGACGGACCCGCCGAGACGGCAGAACGCCGCGCCGAACGAGACGCGCGTTCGGGTGCTCGCTTCGAAGAACAGATTGCCGAGCACGGCGCCTTCCAGCACGCGGGAGATCTTCTGCCGGCGCGCGATCGGTTGCATGACGTCCGCGACGCGAAAGAGCGCTTCCACCGATTCGCGCGAGAACTGATCGACCGATAGCAGTTGCGGTTTGCCTTCGAACAGCATCTGACTGGCTAGCGATGAGGTATCTACGCGATGCGTATATCCGTCTTCGCGCGCGCTGTTGAGGACGATTTCGGAGACGAAGCGCCCGACGATTTCGGGCATCGAGCGCGACTCCTGCGAATCGTCGGGCAACAGCCACGTATCGAGGGCGCGGCGGCTCACGCCGATGCGATTCGCGAATGCATCGCGCGTCATATTCATGCGGCGCATCGCGTCGCGCAGAAAGGCTTGCTGGGGGACGGTCATCGGCAGTCTCGGTATGTTGATATGCGCGATGCGTATATTACGTCGTCCGAAGTGGAAGTCAAGGAATGAGAGAGAAAATGTTGGCCGCCGCCGCGGCGAGCCTGTACACTGCGCCGAATGGAAACGATCCCCGTTTATTTCGTGCTGGTTGCCGCAGCCCGTGATCTGCATCTCGCATGCAGCGGGGCCGTGGCGCTTGCCGTTTCCAAAGCGAAAAAACAGTCGCACGTCTGACCGGTGCGCTGTGCCGTCGGACTTGCGACGGTGCAGCGACACAAGCGTCTCTTCTTTGCCCAGCCTGCCCGGCGCCTTCCCTCGGTTTTGATTCGGTCACGTTACGAGGTGAAGTCATGTCTATTTTTTCCGGTATTTGGATTCCGCTCGTCACGCCGTTTCAGGCGGGGGTGGTCGATCATCGCGCGCTTGCGGCACTCGTTGCCCGCTATCGCGATGCGGGCGTGGCCGGTTTTGCTGCGCTCGGTACGACGGGCGAGCCCGCGGCGCTATCGCACGAGGAACAAGATGCCGTGCTTGCGACGATTCTGCGAGCGGCGGAGGGTTTGCCTGTCATCGCGGGTGTAGCCGGCAACCAAGCCGTCGCGTTGCGCGAGCGCGTGTTGCGACTCAACGATGAGCCGATCGCGGGTGTGCTCGTTTGCGCGCCGTATTACATTCGGCCGTCGCAAGCGGGGCTCGTCGATCATTTTTCGACGTTGGCCGACGCAAGCGCGAAGCCCATCGTTCTTTATGACATTCCCTACCGCACCGGCGTGCGGATCGAACTCGATACGCTGCTGACGCTGGCGGCTCATCCTCGCATCGAAGCGATCAAGGATTGCTCGGGTGTGCCGGAGACGACGTTGGCGCTGATTCTCGACGGGCGGCTTGCCGTGCTGGCGGGCAATGACGACGCGATGTTTTCATCGCTATGCATGGGCGGCGCGGGTGCGATCTCGGCGGCCGCCCACGTGCGCACGGAGCATTTCGTTGCGATGTATCGAGCGCTCGCCCGCGGTGACTTGGCGCAAGGGCGTGCGATCTATCGCGAGTTGGCGCCGTTGCTGCGCGCGTTGGTATCCGAGCCGAACCCGGCGCCGGTGAAGGCTGCGCTCGCGGTGCAAGGGTGGATCGCGAACGAATTGCGGGCGCCGATGATGCCCGCGAGCGAGGCGCTTACCCGGGAGTTGGTTGCGTTCGCAGCAGATTGAGCGTCGCGTATCACCGATCAACGCGATGCTTCGCTCGCCCGCGTTTTCACGAGCGAGCTCAAGGCACGCGCGATCGCCTCGATCACGCTGTCCCAATCGCCGAGCGCAGGTTGCCTGAACAGCCGCGCGCTCGGATACCAGGGGCTGTCTTCGCGCCCGAGCATCCAGCGCCAACATGTGTCCAGCCGGTTCAAGATCCACACCGGCTTGTTCATCGCGCCGGCCAGGTGGGCCGTCGAGGTATCGACGGAAATCACGAGATCGAGGTTGTCGACGAGCGCGGCCGTATCGGCGAAGTCGGTCAACGCCTCCGTCCAGTCGATCACGCGCCTACTCGCTTCGTTGTGTTCGCGCATCGCACCGAGTTGCTGCTCGGCTTTTGCGCCCTTTTGCAGGCTGAAGAATTGCACGCCGGGTACCTCGATGATCGGTGCGAAGCGATCGACGCTCATCGACCTGCGTGCGTCGTTCTTTCGCAACTCCGGCACGTGCGGGCGATGACCGCCGGCCCAGACGAGGCCCACTTTGAGCGCGCTTCGCGGCACGGCTTGCTCGATGCGGGTGCGCCAATGCGCCGATGCTTGCGCTTGCGCGAACAGATACGGCGTATCGGCAGGCACCGTCGTGACCACCGTCCGGAGGGCGAGCGGCAAACTCAAAAGCGGGCAATGGTAGTCGAACGCAGGTAGCGCCTCGCCGGCCGTCGCGAGTTCGGCAACGCCTTCGAGATTCGTGAGCAAGCGCGCGAGCTCGGGTTGAACTTCGAGCACGACATGCGCGCCCAATCGCGCGACGAGCGCCGCATAGCGGCAGAATTGCAGTGTATCGCCGAGGCCTTGCTCCGCATGAAGAAGGATCTTCTTTCCTGTGAGCGGCGTATCGCCGAGCCACAGCGGGGCATCGAACGCGCGACGGCTCGGCGCAATGCGTCTGCGCCGCCAGCGCCATTCGTATTCGGCGAAGCCGGCGGCGAGATCGCCCATCTGCAATAGGCAAAGCGCACGATTCCAATGCGTCTCGGCAGACTCGGGCTCGAGGGCGAGCGCACGTTCGTAGCAGGCGAGCGCATCGGCATGCCGATTCATGTCGACGAAGGTCAGCCCGAGGTTGTTCCAGGCATCGGCGAATTGGGACGATGCAGCCAAAGCTCGCTCGTAACTGGCCTGCGCATCGAGCGGGCGATTGAGATCGGACAACGCGTTGGCACGATTGCTCCATGCCTCGGCATAACCGGGGCGCAGCGCGATCGCTCGATCGCAACTGGCGACGGCGGCATCGGCCAGGCCCAGGTCGCGTAGCGCGCAACTGCGGTTGCTCCACGCTTCGGGAAATTCGGGCTTGGCGGCGAGCGCTTTCTCGAAACCCGCGAGTGCTTCCTCGGGGCGATCCAGGCCCGCGAGTGCGACGCCTCGGTTGTTCAACGCATCGACGAAACCATTCTTGAGCGCGATCGCGCGATTTGCCTCTGCTAGGGCCCTATCGTGACGGCCGATCGCGTTGAGGGCAAACGAGAGGTTCGAGTGCACGGCAGCTTGGCGAGGATCGATCTCCAGCGCGCGCTCGAGCAATGCGATGCCTTCTTCGTATCGGCGCGATTGCAGCGACAAGGCGCCCAGCAATTGCAGCGCATCGAAGTGGCGCGGACGTAGGGCGAGGATCTCGCGGTAGACGGTTTCCGCTTCGGCGAGCGCGCCGTTTTGCTGAAGCTCGACGGCTTCGCGAAGCAGGGTATCGATATGGCGCGGGCTGCCGGGCTTGCTCATGGATAGACGTGGGGCGGAACGGGACGCCGCGCAGGCGGCCGATCGAGCGATGCCGATCGGCCGCGCGGTGGCGGATAAATGCCCCGATTATCGCCGATGCGCGTGGCCTGAGCGATGCCTGTCGATTTGCCGGTCGACTGGCTCGTGCATGCGCACGCTACAGCGAGCGGACGTCCGCGGTAGGTGTTTCACCGAACGCGTCGGACAGCAGGTAGCCGGCGAACGTATCCGCGGCGTCCTCGGGCGACGCCAATTGCCCCGTGCGCTTCATCTCGGCGAATCGCTCGCGCAGGGGGAAACGCGCCTCGTCGATGCCGCGGATCTCGCCTTGCATGTCCGTATCGACCACGCCCGGCGCCACGCTGGCGACACGCAATCCTGGTTCGCCATCGAGTGCCGCTGCGCGCGCGTGATGGTCGAGCGCTGCCTTCGTGGCGCAATAGATGTTCCATCCCGCGTATGGATTGCGCGCCGCACCGCTCGATACATGCGCGATGCGCCGATCGGGCACATCGGCCGTGGCGGCCGAGAACGCGCTCGACAACATCAGCGGCGCCGTAACGTTCAGCGTGACGGCACGCGCGACGTCGGCCGGCGGCTGCACGGCGCATGGACCTATCGGCCCGACCGTTCCCGCGTTGTTGATGAGCAGCGCGCGGTCAGCGCCGTGCAGGAACGCGGCCAGCGTGTCGCCGGACAGCCATTGCGCGAGCCGTTCGCTGTCGGATAGATCGAGCTCGACCTCGACGAACGAGCCCGGCAGCGGCGGTGCATCGGCAACGGGCGCTCGATTCGACCGTGCGAGACCGAGCACGTCGATGCCGCGCGTGAGCAGTGCATCGACGAGTGCCGCGCCGAGGCCGCGCGTGTGCCCGGTGACGATCGCCTTGGTGACGAGGTGCGATGTGGCAGTCATATTGAATCGAGCAGGATCAAGCCGTTTCGAGCGTCGGATAGTCGACGTAGCCTTCGGGCCCCGCGCTGTAATACGTCTCGGGGTTCGGTTTGTTCAGCGGCGTGTCGCGCTTGAAGCGCGTCGGCAGATCGGGGTTCGCGATGAATAATTGGCCCCATGCGACCGCATCGGCTTCGCCTGCGTCGAGCGTCTGCTGTGCCGTGTCTTTCGTGAATTTTTCGTTCGCGATGTAGACACCGCCGAACGTGTGCTTCAGCAGCGGCCCGAGGCGGTTGTCGCCGAGCGATTCGCGTGCGCAGATGAAGGCAACGCGGCGCTCGCCGAGTTCGCGTGCGACGTAACCGAACGTTTGCGCGGGGCTCGAATCGCCCATCGTATGTGCATCGCCGCGCGGCGCGAGATGAACGCCGACGCGTCCCGCACCCCACACCGCGATACATTCGTCGACGACTTCGAGCAAGAGACGCGCGCGGTTTTCGATGGGGCCGCCATATGCGTCGGTGCGGCGGTTCGTGCTGTCTTGCAGGAATTGGTCGAGCAGATAACCATTCGCACCGTGGACTTCGACGCCGTCGAAGCCGGCAGCCTTCGCATTCTCCGCGCCCTTACGGAAGGCGGCAACGACGTGGTGGATCTCTTCGAGTTCGAGCGCGCGCGGCGTGACGAACGGCCGCTGCGGGCGCACGAGGCTCACGTGACCGTTCGGCGCGATCGCGCTCGGGGCGACGGGGAGTGCGCCGTTCAGAAAGATCGGATCGGATACGCGGCCGACGTGCCACAGTTGCAGGAAGATGCGGCCGCCCGCTGCATGCACGGCATCGGTCACGATCTTCCATCCCGCCACCTGTTCATCCGACCAGATGCCGGGCGTGGCGGCATAGCCGACGCCTTGCGGCGTCACCGACGTTGCTTCGCTGAGAATCAGGCCGGCCGATGCGCGATCGGCGTAGTACTTCGCCATCAACGCGTTCGGCAGACGCTCCTCGCCCGCGCGTTGTCGCGTGAGCGGAGCCATGATGATGCGGTTCGGCAATGTCAGGTCGCCGGCGACGAGCGGATCGAACAAAGTGGGCATGGCAAGCTTTCCTTATGTGCGCGGCGCAGAACGTGCCGCGGGGCTGTGCAAACGTGAACGCAACATGGGGCCGCGTGCGAACGGTCAGGCGTGTTCGTGCCTTATAGTTCGTCGCGCAGCGATGCGAGAAACGCTTGAATGACGGTTTCGTTTCGCTTGAAAAAGCTCCACTGGCCCACCCGCTTCGCCGTCACGAGCCCCGCGCTCTGCAACGTGGCGAGGTGGGCCGACACCGTCGACTGCGATAGGCCGCAGCGCACGTTGATCTGCCCGGCGCACACGCCGCAATCGAGCGGCAACTCTTGCTCGGGGAAGTAGACGCTCGGCTCCTTGAGCCACGCGAGAATCTCGCGCCGCACGGGATTGGCGAGTGCCTTGTGGATGGCGTCGATGTCGATCGTCATTGCAAGCGGTTCGGACGATCGGGCTTCACGCAGGATGCGTGAAGCAGGTTCAGGCCAAGATCGTCGTTGTCAGAATCATATATCGCTTTTTGACGATATATGTAAAGACCTCGTCGGCTAAGGGGGCGATAGTGATGGGCAATGTGAGAATGCCCCCATTTCGACGTGGCACCGATGCAACAAGCCTCCCCCAAATGTCGGGGCGAAAGACCCCTATTGCTTTCCGGCAAGCTCTATGCGTCCCGGCCAATTGTTACCAACGTTAACCGTTCGCTCAAACGACAGGCCGCTTTTCTCAATGGACCGTCGGTTAGGCATTCGCAACACTGCGCTCGTCACTCGGTAAAAAGAACGAGGACACGTGACCCACCACCGGAACGGCGATCGTCTCCGGCTCGCGACTACAGTGGATCGCGGAACGCTATATTGGAGACAGTGAACAGATGAAATACAAGACCGCCATATGCGCCTGCGCGGCGCTGATGAGCACTGCACCGGCGTGGGCAGGGGACAGCTTAAATTTGGGATCGATCCAAGGGGGGAGTTCAGTCACGTTATACGGCTTGATCGATCAGGGGGTGGAGTTCGTCAATCACGTGGCCACGGGCAAAACGACTTCCGATGCGTTCCGCGAAGGTTCGGGAACGGCGACTTCCTTCTTCGGATTGCGCGGACAAGAGGATCTGGGTGGCGGCCTGCACACCATATTCGACTTGCAAGGCGGCTTTGCGCCGAGCAACGGCACGTCGCTCCAGGGCGGGCGCATGTTCGGGCGGCAGGCCTACGTCGGCCTCGACGGAAAATACGGTCGATTGACGTTCGGGCGCCAATACACCATGCGCTTCTATGCCGTGCACATCGCCAATCCGTTCGGAACGGGAGCGCAAGGCCTGACGACGATGGACAACGGGATTGCGAACGCGCGTGCCGATAATGCCGTCAGCTATCGCGTCGCGCTCGGCGGGCTCGAAGCCGGCGTGAACTACAGTTTCGGCCGCGATGCCGTTGCCGGCAACAGTTCGGTCGCCACGGATTGCCCGGGCGAAACGGTCCCGTCCAACGAATGCAGAGAATACTCGACGCTGCTTCATTACGAGGGGCACGGGTGGGGTGTTGCCACCTCGTATGAGCGCAATTACGGCGGCACCTCGGCGACGTGGGGCGGTCTCACTTCGCCGAAACTGACCGACAGCCGGTTCATCGTGGGCGGCTACTTCAAGTTTCGCGGCGCTAAATTCGGGGGAGGTTGGATCAAGCGCGACGACGAAGGCATCGCTACGCCGAAGAGCAATTTGGTTTGGGTGACAGGCACCGTGCCCGTGACTCACTTTTTCTTCGTCGACGCGATGGTGGCCGACATCAAATACGAGAATTCGCCGAACAAGGCCATGGCGCTCGTATTGCGCGGCACCTACGCGCTGTCCAAGCGCACGATGCTCTATGTGACCGGCGAACACATGCAGAACGGCGGCAACCTCGCGTTTTCGGCGACGAACGATACGCCCGTCGTAGCGCCTCCGGCCGGTGGCGCGCAGATTTCCCTCATCGCGGGTATTCGGCACACGTTCTAAATCGGCGTCTCGATGCGACTTCGGCGGGGAGGGCATGGCCTTCCCCGCCGAATTTCTTTTAGCGGAGCATCAATCGGTTAGCCGAGCAACTTCGCCGCGGCGTTCGCCGCCGACATGTCGGCCACCGCGGCGACGGGTTGCTTCCGCTTCAAGCTGCCCACGCCGATGTACATGTCCTGCAGATAACCGATGTCGGCGTCGGTCAGCGAAAGATCTTTGGAATAGGGCTTTTGTTGCTGATTGAAATGCCAGATCGCGCGCGCCGAGGCCTCGTCGAATTTCTTTTGGGCGTGCTTGCGCGCTTCGAAGAAGGCATCATGCGACGCCGGCGACATCAAGTATTCGTAGAGCGCCCCATAGGCGGCCATGACCGCAACCATGCCCTCGTGCTTCTGCGCGAGCGCGGAATCGGCCGCATAGGCCGTCTGGAAAGTGCAATGCGGAAGTGCTTCCCACATGTCGGCCTCATGGAGCACCACCAGAGCGCCGTCGTCGTTCAGATGCGAGATGCTCGCGCAGCATGCATCGGCTTCGCCTTTGACGACCGCTTCATAACACTGCTCGTTGCCGCCCTTGTCGACGAAATTGATTTGCGCGGCATCGATGCCTTTCACTTTCATGAGTTGCAGCATCAGCGTATGCAGCAGACCCAATCGCGGACCGACCGCCACCGTCTTGCCCTTCAGATCGGCGAGCGTTTGGATCGCATCGGGCTTCGCGTAAACCGTCAGTGCGCACTTTTTCATCCCGGCACCGACGATCTTGACCTTGGCGCCTTGCTCGATGCGCGATAGCACCCTGTCGTAACCCGACACCATGCACAGGTCCGCCGCGCCGGCCGCGATGGCGTCGAAGGGACCGGCGATACCGGGGGCCTCGATGATTTGCGCATTGACCCCGTATTGCTTGAAATAGCCGCGTTCATCCATTAGCGCGTTCAACGTGGCGTTCTCCAGCCCCGGGTTGCTGACGATTCTGATTTGCGTGGAAGCGGCCCGCGCGATAAACGGCATGAGGAGGCTTCCCGCGGCGAGGCTGAGCCCAAGCAGCCCGGTGCCGCGCAAGAAGCGCCGGCGGGTGAAGGTTTGATTCATCGTCAGTCTCCGTGGCCGGTCGAGCCGGCGAGTTGTAGTAGATGAAAGGCGCGCGGCGGCGATGTACGTTCGATTCGCTCGGGTTCGCGCATGGCTGCGGAGAGGATACGTTCGGGTACGTGCATGATGCTGAGCATGAGCCGCGACGAATACGTCCACGCCGGATCAGGCCTGTCAAGGAGGAATTGCACCGAGCCATCGCACCGAGCCATCGCGCGACGAGGGGTCCGCTTGCGCGCGATGGTGGCCGGACATAGACTGCGCCCAGGGACTAGACGTGGATCGGCGCTGACACGCGTCGCGCTTGCGGTTGCGAGAGCGGTCGGCGGCAAGCTCGTCACGATAGGTGCGAGGAGCCGGCCTCGATCGACGTGAGTGGATGCTGTTCGATGTTGCCAGCGAGTCGCCCCGAAGTCGATTGAGTAAAATGGCTTTCGGTTTAACGGTTTGGTCAAGCTGGTGGAGTTAAGCGAAGTGTCAGAACTCGATTGGTACCTGCAGATCAATCTGAAGGCACGGCACATGCGCCTGCTCGTGGCGATCGACACGTATCGCAACTTGACGCAAGTGGCCGACGTCACCCATGTCACCGTGCCGGCCGTGTCGAAGTCCCTGGCCGAGCTCGAGCGAGGACTCGGGCTTACGTTGTTTACACGCACGGTGCAGGGTTTGGTGCCCACGCCGTACGGCGATTGCCTCATTCGTCACGCCCGCGCGATGCTGACGATTCTGAATCAGGCCCGCGATGAGTTGAAAGCCCTCAGTTCGGGGACCGAGGGGAAGGTTCACATCGGCATGCTGCCGGCTTCGGCCTCGGTGCTGTTGCCGCGGGCGCTGACGCTTCTGAAGGAGCGCTCGCCCGGTACCAATGTCACGGTAAACGAAGGGACGACGGCGTTGCTGCTGCCCGAACTTTGGCAGGGGCACCTCGACTTGGTGGTGGGCCGCCTGCCGCCGCCCGATACGCTGGGCAGTTTCGAGGAGATGGAGCTGCTCGAGGAGCCGGTGACGTTGGTCACCGGCCGTCATCATCCGCTGGCGCGCAGGAAAACCTTGGAATGGTCGGACCTGTGCCCTTATCCCTGGATTCTTCCGCCACCCGGAACAATATTGCGCGAACCGCTCGAGCGGACGCTCGAAGCGCACGGCGTGCCGCTGACCGACAACTACATCGAGACACTCTCGATTCATGTCGCGCGTGCGCAGTTGCAGGTTTCGGATTTCATCGCCGTGATGGCCGGCACGCAGGCCAACGACACCATGCAACCGCTTCATACGCTTCCGCTTAGCCTGCCTCGCTTGCTGCGCCCGGCCGGCGTCATGTGGAGTCGCAATCGGGGTCTTACGCCTAGCGCGCAACTCATGGTTTCGTGTCTGGAAGAGGCCGCGCAACAGTTGCAGGCCAGCCTCGATACGCCGGCTACGCCAGCGCGCGCGCCGTTGTCCGTGGTCAAGGCGAAGCGCCCCCGTTAGCCCTCGTCCTCGAAGCGGCGCTCGTGCTTCGCTGCGTTAACCGTTTCCTCAAACCCCAAGCCGTTTATCTCAATTGACCCGCGCTGGTGCGCTGGCAGAATCTTGCGTGCAATCACGCGACGGGCGAATTGACACGACGTTATCGCCTATTGGGGCGACCTGCGTCCTACCGTTGCCGTGAGAACCGATTGATTGCGGATCGCCCATTAACTTGTCGGTAAAGCCGGTGGAGTCAAGCGAAGTGTCGGAACTCGACTGGTACTTACAGATCAATTTGAAAGCGCGGCACTTGCGCTTGCTCGTGGCGATCGACACGTATCGCAACTTGACGCAAGTGGCCGACGTCACCCACGTGACGGTGCCCGCCGTATCGAAGTCGCTGGCCGAACTCGAGCGCGGGCTTGGGCTCGTTTTGTTTTCGCGTACGGCCCAGGGCGTAGTGCCGACGCCCTACGGTGATTGCCTCATTCGCCACGCCCGCGCGATGCTGACGATTCTGAATCAGGCGCGCGATGAACTGAGAGCCCTGAGTTCGGGGACCGAGGGGAAGGTTCACATCGGCATGTTGCCGGCTTCGGCCTCCGCGCTGTTGCCGCGAGCGCTGAGCTTCTTGAAGGAGCGCTCGCCGGGTACCAATGTGACGGTCACCGAAGGGACGACGTCGTCGCTGCTGCCGGAACTCTGGCAAGGCCACCTCGATTTGGTGGTGGGCCGCCTGCCGCCTCCGGATACGCTGGGCAGTTTCGAGGAAAGGGAATTGCTCGAGGAGCCGGTGACGTTGATGACCGGCCGTCACCATCCGTTGGCGCGCAGGAAAACGCTGGAATGGGCGGACCTGCTCCCCTATCCGTGGATCCTTCCGCCGTCCGGGTCGATATTGCGCGATCCGCTCGAGCGGACGCTCGAAGCGCATGACGTGCCGTTGACCAACAACTACATCGAAACGCTGTCTCTTCACGTTGCGCGTGCCCAGTTGCAGGTTTCCGATTTCATTGCCGTGATGGCCGATTCGCCCACGAACGACACCACGCAGTCTTTTCATACGCTTCCGTTGAGTCTGCCTCGATTGCTCCGCCCGGCCGGCGTGCTGTGGAATCGCAATCGCGGTTTAACCCCCAGCGCGAAGCTGATGGTCACGTGTTTGGAAGATGCGGCCGAAAGCCTGCGAGGCGGCTTCAATTCCTCGTCGAGCGCGCTCTCGCAAGGCAAAGCGAAGCGGCCCCATCAATGAGCGGGCGCGAAGCGAGGGCGTGGACGGGCACTTAACCGTTTGCTCAACCCTCATGCAGCTTTTCTCAATTGATATGCGGCGTCGCGCTGGCAGAATCTAACTGCGCTAACTGCGTTTACCCAGCAATCAGAAGGAAAACGTAATCTATCACCGGGACGGCAACGATTCTCGGCTCGCCTCGACGGCAGATTGCGGATCGGTGTACGGAGACGAAGACGACTATGAACTACAGGACCGCAATACGCACTTGCGCGGCGCTGATATGCATTGCCGTGATGGCGGTCGCTGGGCCGGCGTTCGGTCAGTCGGTCGAACAGTTTTATCACGGCAAAACCGTGACGCTCATCGTCAGTGCCGATGCAGGTACACCCACCGACACGCTTGCACGTCAGTTCGCACGTTTCTTCGTCAAGTACATTCCCGGGCACCCCGACGCCGTGGTGATGAACGTCGTGGGCGCGGGAGGCATGGTGGCGGCGGCTTCGCTTCAGTCCACGCAGCCCAATGACGGCACTGTCGTCGGCTTCCTGCAACGGAACAACCTCTATATCCCCTTGCTCGACCCGAGGCAGCACAGCTTCGATCCCAGAAAAGTCAGATGGCTCGGCAGTCTCGATAAGGTGCAGTACTGCTTGGTCGGGATGACGCGCTCCGGTGTGACCACGGCAGACGATCTCTTCAAAAAGAAGATGTATATCGGCGCGACCGGCTTTTCCAACGAGGATCGGACGCTGCCGGCGCTGCTCGATGAGTACGTTGGCGCGAAGATGCGCATCGTTCCCGGCTATACGGGGCGCGGCGAGGTTTATCTGGCGATGCAGCGCGGCGAGGTCGACGGCTGGGCCTCGACCATCGACGGGCTGAGCCAGGGCGCGCCGGCGCAGATGCTCGCCAACGGCAAGATGAAAGTGTTGCTGCAATTGGGGTGGAATAGTCTGCCCGATTACCCCAACGTTCCGAATCTGAGCGCCTATGTCACCCAGCCGGACGTCAAGGCGCTGTTCAACTTGTTCCTGTTGCCGTTCGCGGCGGGGCGGCCCATCGCAGTGCCGAACGGCGTGCCCCAGGATCGTCTCGACGCGCTGCGCGTGGCCTTCGCGAAGGCGATCGCCGATCCCGAATTCATTGCGGCGATGAAAACCCAAGGCTTCCCGATCGATCCGATCGACGGTAACGCGGTGGAGCAGATCGTCAACCAGTTGTATGCCACGCCCGAATCGGTGATCGAGCGCGCGCGCAAGCTCATCTATAGCGCTCAATGATGGCCGCTCGAAGCGGCGCGGGTATCGGGTCTTATTCCCGCGCGCTTCGTCTGCCGTGATCTGAGCAAGAGAATGTCGTGAACCCGGCGTGGGCGAACGACGGCAAATCTCCAAGAGGTCCAATCGACATGACGCAAGAAATCATCGACATTCACCCGCACATCGTGTCGACAGACGCGGTTCGCTACCCGATTGCTCCGCAGCACGGACATCGTTCGAACTGGTCGGCCACGCGTGCGGTGACGTTCGAGCAGTTGGTCGCGGAAATGGATGAAGCCGGGGTGGCGAAGGCTGCGATCGTGCATTCGTCGACGACGTATGGGCACAACAACGCATACGTGGCCGATAGCGTGGCTGCGCAGCCCAAGCGATTCACGGGCGTCTACTCGTTCGATTTATTGGCGCCCGGTGCGCTGAACACGTTCGATTACTGGCTGACGCGCGGCATGGGCGGGATTCGGCTGTTCACGGGCGGGGCTACGCATCAAAGCGACGGAAGCTGGCTGGTCAATCCCGCCACATTTCCGATTTGGGAGCGCTGCGCGCAGATCGGCATGACGATGGCGGTTCAGACGACGCCGACCGGTTTGTCGATGGTGGCCGAACTGGCTCGACGTTTCCCTACCGTGAAGATCGTGCTCGACCACTGCGGCCGCCCCGTTCTCGAAGAAGGCCCGCCCTATGCGGCCTGCAACGAGTTGTTCGATCTGGCGAAATACAGCAACGTCTATATGAAGATCACGCCGCGTACCTTCGATCTCGCGCAGGCGGCGCCGGGCGGAGCCGAGGCCTTCTTCCCGCATCTGGCGAAGGTGTTTGGCGCGGATCATTTGGCTTTCGGCTCGAACTACCCGGCATCGGCGGGACCGTTGAAGAAGCTCATCGATCAGGGGCATGCCTGTTTCGCTTCGCTTAGCGAGGAGGAGCGTGCGTGGGTATGGGGCGGTACGGCGAAGGTTCTCTATCCCACGCTCGCCGATCGGTAGGACGTGTCGAAGTCATAGGCGCTCGCGCACCGCTCGGTACGACGCGCCTATCTTCGGCGCTCATCGGCTCAAACGATGAGCCTGCCGAGCCCGCTCGCTAATCAGGATGACTCATGGAATTCCTCAACCACGCAACGTTGTCGGCGGCCGGCCATGCGCTGTCGACGATCTTGCAATTCAATCGTCTGGTCTTTCTCTGGTTCGGCGTTCTGATCGGGCTGGCCATTGGGCTGTTGCCGGGCATCGGCGGGTTGACCGGCTTTGCGCTGCTGGTGCCTTTCACCTACACGATGGATCCGTACGCGGCCTTTGCCATGCTGCTCGGCATGGCTTCGGTCATTACGACGTCGGACGTTATTCCGGCCGTGCTGTTCGGCGTACCGGGGCACGCGGCTTCACAGGCGACCGTGCTCGACGGTCTGCCGATGACCCGGCGCGGTGAAGCATCGCGCGCGCTGAGCGCGTGCTACATGTCGTCGATGTTCGGCGGGCTCATCGGCGCGGTCATCTTGGCCATCTCGTTGCCGCTGGTGCGGCCTTTCGTGCTCTCCATCGGTACGCCCGAAATGCTGGGGCTGACGATTTTCGGGATCTCGATGGTGTCGGCCCTATCGGGCAACGCGCCGCTCAAGGGGATCGTCGTCGCGTGCTTCGGCATTCTGATCGGCATGATCGGCACCAATGTCGAAACCGGGCAAATGCGTTGGACGGGCGATCTCCTCTATCTGCAGGACGGCATCCCCAAGGTGCCGATCATTCTTGGCCTGTTTGCGCTGCCGGAGCTGTGCGAGCTCGCCATCCGCCGCACGGCGATCGCCGATAAAGTCCAGTTCAGTTCGCGCCAAGGGATGATGCATGGCGTCACCGACAGTTTGCGAAACTGGTTCTTGATCGTTCGTTGCGGCGGCCTGGGCGCGATTCTCGGGGCCATCCCGGGAATCACGGGCGCGGTAACCGATTGGATCGCCTACGGACATGCATTGCAAACGTCGAAGGGCGCGAAGGATACCTTCACCACTGGCGACGTGCGCGGCGTCATCGCGCCCGAAGCGGCCAACAATGCGCGAGAGGGCGGCAGCCTGGTGCCGATGCTGTCGTTCGGCGTACCCGGCGGCGCGGCACAGGCCATTTTGCTCAGCGCATTGATGGTGCACGGGTTTATTCCGGGTCCCGATATGCTGACCAAGCATCTCGCGTTGACCTATTCGATGGTGTGGTCGATCGCGCTCGCCAATATCTTCGGCGCGGGCCTTTGTTTCCTGCTGAGCGGACAATTCGCGAAGATTTCCACGCTGCGCTATACGCTCATTCTGCCGGTCATCATGCCGATCATCTATGTCGGCGCCTTCCAAGGCTCGCGTAGCTGGGGCGATTTGTTCGTGCTGCTGATCGCAGGCGTGATCGGCTGGACCATGAAGCGTTTGAGATGGGCGCGTCCGCCGCTGATTCTCGGTCTCGTGCTCGGTGTGCTGATGGAGCGCTACATGTCGATCTCCTTCATGCGCTACGACACCGATTGGATGAGGCGGCCGGTCGTCCTGGTTCTGCTCGTCTTGTCGGCGCTGGTCTTTCTCAAGCCGCTGGTCAATGCCTTGCTCAAGGGTGGGCTCGCGCGGCTGCGGCCGAGCGGGAAGCCCGTATTCGAGCGCCAAGACCTCGCCTATCTGTTCTTCATCGGCATAGGCATCTACATGCTGGTGAGCGCGCAGGGATGGCTGCTGATGGCCAGAATCGGGCCGACGGTCGTCGCGAGCATTCTCGTGATCGCCGGCACGGGCAGTCTCGTCTACAAGGTTTTCGTGACGCCGGCGCCGGCTGGGACGGCGGCTGGCGGCGGCATCCACATGGATATGTCGAGCAGCCACGATGAAGCATTGCACGGCAAGGTCGTGTTGATACGCGCTGCGAAGTTCTTCGGCTGGTTCATTGGCTTTCTCCTTTGCATGGCGGTGATCGGCATGCTGCCGACGGTGCTGCTGATGATCGTCGCGTTCATGCGCATCGAGGGGCGCGAGCGTTGGCGGCTCAGTTTGATCCTCGCGGTTTGCGTGACGGGGCTCATCTATGGCGTTTTCGATCAGATCATTCATATTCCTTGGCCTAGTAGCCTGATCGGGCAGTGGTTCCCCGCGCTAGGGGCCATGGGCCTGTGACGTGCAACGGCAAGGCCTTGCTTTGTTATCTTTTTTGCTGGAAGGAAAGAGCATGACGAACAATCGACTCGAGCGTATCGACCCGGAGAAGGCCACCGATGAACAGAAGACCGTCATCGCGCGACTGGGCGAAGGGCGGGGACGCATTCCCACGCCGTTCAACATATGGCTGCACAACCCGCGTCTCGCCGAAGGGATGGAGATCATCGGCACCCACGTCGATCGGTCGCCGGTGCTGAGCGAGGCGGAAACCGAAGTGGCGATCCTGTCGACGGCGGTGTTTTGGAATGCGCCCTATGTCATCGCAAACCACCGCCGGCATGCGCTGAAAGCGGGCGTTCCGGAGGCGGTGGTCGCCGCCATCATTGAAAACCGGCATACGGAGCCGGACAGCGGGCGTCTCGGGGTGGTCTGCGATGCGGTCCACGACATTCTCGCGGGCGGCGTAGTCGACGACGCGCGCTTTGCGCGATATGTGGCCGAACTGGGCCGTGCGGTGATCGCGGAATTGCTGATCACGATAGGCTATTTCACCTCGATCTCGCTCGCCATGAGCCTGCACGCGCTCGAGCCCAAGGCTTGATCGTTCGTCTCTTGCTCGCTCGAGCGCGGTTTACCGTCGTCGCACTGGATTTGCGAAAGACGAGTATGCTGCCAAGATCGAGACCGCCGCGGGCGTATATGGGCGTGTGATTAATCGGCGCTTCCTCGCTTGATTGGGAAGCGCATTTTTTTGCGGATAGCAGGGAGTCTGGATGACAAACGTGACTTATACGAATACGCAACTACTGATCGACGGCGAGTGGTGCGACGCGGCCGGCGGCAAGACGATCGACGTCGTCAATCCCGCGACGGGTCAAGTGATCGGCAAGGTTGCGCATGCGGGCATTGCGGATCTGGATCGCGCGCTGGCCGCCGCGCAGCGCGGTTTCGAAAAGTGGCGCCGGGTGCCCGCGCACGAACGCGCGGCGACGATGCGCAAAGCGGCGGGGCTCGTGCGTGAGCGCGCCGCGACGATCGCGCAATGGATGACGCAGGAACAAGGCAAGCCGCTCGGCGAAGCGCGCATCGAAGTGCTCGCGGCCGCGGACATCATCGAATGGTTCGCCGACGAAGGGCGGCGCGTCTATGGCCGGATCGTTCCGCCGCGCAATCTCGGGGCGCAGCAGACGGTGGTGCGCGAGCCCGTCGGTCCGGTTGCCGCGTTCACGCCGTGGAATTTCCCGGTCAACCAGGTCGTGCGCAAGCTGAGCGCGGCGCTGGCGACCGGCTGCTCGTTCCTCGTGAAGGCGCCGGAGGAAACGCCGGCGTCGCCGGCCGCGCTGCTGCGCGCATTCGTCGATGCAGGTGTGCCGGCGGGCGTGATCGGTCTCGTGTTCGGCAATCCCGCCGAGATTTCCTCGTACTTGATTGCACATCCCGTGATCCGCAAGGTCACGTTCACGGGCTCCACGCCGGTCGGCAAGCAATTGGCGGCCTTGGCCGGCCAGCACATGAAGCGCGCGACGATGGAGTTGGGCGGCCATGCGCCCGTCATCGTCGCCGAGGATGCCGACGTCGCGCTCGCGGTGAGGGCCGCCGGCGGCTCGAAATTTCGCAATGCGGGCCAGGTCTGTATTTCGCCTACGCGCTTTCTGGTCCACAACAGCGTTCGCGAAGCATTCACGCACGAACTGGTCAAGCACGCGCAAGGGCTGAAGGTCGGCAATGGTCTCGAGGAAGGCACGACGCTCGGCGCGCTCGCGAATGCGCGCCGGCTCACGGCGATGGCCTCTGTCGTCGAGAACGCGCGCGCGACCGGCGCACGCGTCGAGACCGGCGGCGAGCGCATCGGCACGGAGGGCAATTTCTTCGCGCCGACCGTGCTGTCTAATGTGTCGCTCGACTCGGATGTGTTCAACAACGAGCCGTTTGGGCCCATTGCCGCCATTCGCGGATTCGATTCGCTCGAGGAAGCCATCACCGAAGCGAACCGGCTTCCGTACGGTCTTGCCGGTTACGCGTTCACGAAGTCGTTCGCGAACGTGCATCTGCTGACGCAGCGCTTGGAAGTCGGCATGCTGTGGATCAACCAGCCGGCGACGCCGTGGCCGGAAATGCCGTTCGGCGGCGTGAAGGATTCGGGCTACGGCTCGGAGGGGGGTCCCGAGGCGCTCGAACCGTACCTCGTGTCGAAGTCGGTTACCGTCACGGCCGTCTGACCGCCGAGTTCGACGGTCGCGTTTGGATCTCTCCGCTGTAAAAGCGTCGGTGCCCCGAAGCTCGGGGTGCCGATGCAACGCATTGCTGCAATCTCCTCATTGACGGCGTATTCGTCGGTTCTTTCGCCGCTTGGCCTTGCCACGCGCCATTGTCGTTGCCGATTCTCTCGACGCGGGTGGCCCGCGCGAATCACCAGCCCCTTTTGATAAGCGTTCTCGCATCGTTCGGCGTCATTTGAAAATGCCGAACGCGACCGGCGAATTCAAAACGATTTCATCGGTCATTCAGTCGCGAGTAACGGTGAGGCTTTACCAATCGGTTAAGCCCATTGCGGCTTAATTCAATGGACGCGAATCCAGCCCGGAAAGATCATGTGGTCAACGAAATCACCTGAGTAGCCGCGTGACTTGCCCACCTTGCCATAAGGCAGCGATGGGCGTCATATCGATAAGGCGGCTCGTCCAATAGGAGGCTAAGTTGACCAAAAAAGTCCCGCTCAAGATCGCGATCGCCGAGCATCCGCAAACGTCGGGTATTCGCGACGGTTCCATTCCCATCGAAGGCGTCGACGCCGAGTTCGTCACGGTCAAGCCCCAGATCGGCGCTTTCCGCCGCATGGTTCGCGACGTCGAGTTCGATGTCTGCGAACTGGCGCCGACGACTTACATCATCGCTCGCGCTTATGGCGCACCGTTCGTCGGGCTGCCGATTTTCGTCGTGCGCCGTTTTCACCACTCTGGACTGCTCGTGCGTCCGGATGCGGGTATTAGGACTCCTAAGGATCTCGAGGGCAAGAAAGTCGGCGTGCGTGCCTATTCGGTTACGACGGGCGTATGGACGCGTCAAGTGCTGATCGACGAGTTCGGTCTCGATTCGTCGAAGGTGACCTGGGTCGTGGATGACGAGGAACACGTCACGCAACTGAAGCTGCCGTCGAACGTCGTTCACGCGCCGGCCGACAGCTCGCTGGCGGACATGATGGCGAAGGGCGAACTGGCGGCGGGCTTCGGCGCCAACGCAGGCATCGGGCGCACCGGCGCACCGACGGGCGGTTGGAAGGAGGTCGAGGCCGACTATCCCGATCTGTTCCCGAACGCAACCGAACTGGAAGCCGAGTACTACGCGCGCACCGGTGTCTATCCGATGCACGGCACCATCGTCGTCAAGGATTCGGTGTTGGCCGAGCATCCGTGGATCGCCAAGTCGATCTACGACGCTTTCGATACGGCGAAGAAGCAATGGCTGGCCAAGCTCGACGCCGGTCAAGCGACGGAGAAAGGCGACAAGAAGTACCTCAAGCTGCGCGAGATCGTCGGCTACGATCCGCTGCCGTACGGCATCGAGGAAAACCGCAAGACCATCGAGGCGCTCGAAGCGACCGCCTTCAAGCAGGGCCTGACGCCGCGGCGCATGTCCATGAGCGAGCTGTTCGTCGATCCCCGCGTTTGAGCTACGAAAGGAAGTAGAAGATGATCATCGATTGCCACGGTCACTTCACGACCGTTCCCGCTTCGTTCCGTGATTGGCGCGCCAAACAGATTGCGGCCGCCAACGACCCGGCGAACGCGCCCCCGCTCTCCGGCGCATACGTCAGCGACGACGAAATCCGCGAGGGTGTCGGCAACGGCCAGTTGCGTCTGCAGAAAGAGCGCGGCGGCGACCTGACGTTGTTCTCGCCGATCGCGGGGCTGATGAGTCACCACCTCGGCAACGAGCGCACGAGCCTCGAGTGGGCGGAAGTGTCGAACGATCTCGTGCGCCGCGTTTGCGACATCTATCCGGACAACTTCGTGCCGGTTTGCCAGTTGCCGCAATCGCCGCTGGTGCCGCCCAAGAACTCGATTCCCGAATTGCGGCGCTGCATCGAGGAAATGGGCTTCGTCGGCTGCAACGTGAATCCCGACCCGAGCGGCGGGCACTGGACCGGCAAGCCGATGACGGACCGCGAGTGGTATCCGCTCTACGAGGCGCTGTGTGACCTCGACGTGCCCGCCATGATCCACGTCGCAGCTTCGTGCAACGCTTGCCACCACGGCACCGGGGCGCATTACCTGAACGCCGATACGTCGGTTTTCATGCAATTGCTGCAAGGCGACGTCTTCAAGGATTTCCCGACGCTGCGCTTGGTCATTCCGCACGGCGGCGGTGCGGTGCCTTACCACTGGGGACGCTACCGCGGCATGTCGCTGGAGATCGCCAAGCGCCCGCTCGAGGGCCTGCTGAACAACATCTTCTTCGACACCTGCGTGTACCACCAACCGGGCGTGGAGCTGCTGACCAAGGTCGTGCCGACGAGCAACGTGTTGTTCGGCTCCGAGATGATCGGCGCCGTGCGTGGCCGCGATCCGAACACCGGCGAGTACTTCGACGACACGAAGCGTTACGTCGACGGCTGTGCGGCGCTCAGCGACGCCGACCGGCACGCCATTTTCGAGGGCAACGCTCGCCGCGTTTATCCGCGTCTGGATAAGTTCCTCAAGGCCAAGGGCCTTTAAGCAATACGCCATGAACATCATCGACATTCATCCTCACATCATCTCGGACGATGACAAGCGTTACCCGCCGGCGCCGCTGTTCGGCAAGCGCTCGGATTGGTCGCAGGAGCGGCCCAACACGGTCGAGGCGCTGATCCGGGCGATGGACGAAGCCGGCGTCGCCAAGGCTGCCGTCGTGCACTCCTCGACGACTTACGGGTTCGACAACAGCTACGTGGTGGACGGCTGCAACCGGTACAAGGATCGTCTTGCGGCCGTGGGTTCGGTGGACATGCTGGCCGACGATGTGCCCGCAGTGATCAAGGCTTGGGCGGACAAGGGCCTCGTCGGGCTGCGAATCTTCACGGGCGGCTCGACCAAGGATTTCGATCCCAGCGAACTCGACAACCCCAAATCGTTCAAGGCCTGGGAAATGCTGGCGGAACTGAAGCTGCCCATGTGCATCCAGACCGGCCCGATCGGCCTGCCGCAGGTGCGCATGCTGGCCGAGAAGTTCTCGACGGTGAACATCGTCCTCGACCATCTTGGCCGCCCGGACGTGCTCGACGGCGCGCCCTACGCGAATGCCGCCGGCCTGTTCGCGTTGGCCGACTTGCCGAACATCTATCTGAAGCTCACGCCGCGCATCTTCGGCGACGTGAAGAAGGAAAAGGCCAGCGCCGAGACATTCTTCCCGCGCGTCGTCGAAGCATTCGGCGCGCAGCGCATGGCCTGGGGCTCGAACTTCCCGACCTCGCCGGGTGCGCTCCAAGAGATCTTGGCGACGGCCGAGCAGGGCCTCGCTTGCCTCGACGAGGAAGACCGCGCATGGATCTTCGGCAAGACCGCGCAGACGTTGTACCCGACATTGAGCTGAGGCTCGAATCGTGCCAATCGCGTATGTCGCCGGGTGAACCGGCGCCGCGCAGCGAGAAAGAGAGATCCACATGTCCACTACCCGCCTGAACAGCATCATCCGCGCTTTCGAATCGGGGAAGGTCGCGCACGCCGCCTTCTCCAAGCTCGACAAGCAGACTGCCATCGAGATGAGCGATTCGCCCTATGACGGCATCGTCTTCGAGATGGAGCACAACCCCTACGACGTGAGCGCGCTCGGCGATGCGCTGCAGTACATGCTGAGCCGCAAGCAGATCGCCGAGTCCGGGTCGGTCGCGCCCAAAGTGACGCCGCTCGCACGCATTCCGGCCAACGGCGTCGAAATGAATCAGAGTTTTGCCAAGCAGGTGCTCGATCGCGGCGCCTATGGCGTGATTTGGCCGCACGTGGCGACTGTCGAACAGGCTTACAACGCCGTTGCGTCCTGTCGTTACGCTCGCCCGAAGAACGCTCCGCTGTACGAGCCGAAAGGCGTGCGCGGCGACGGCCCGGCGAACGCCGCACGCTACTGGGGCTTGAGCATGGCCGAGTACTACGCGAAGGCCGATGTCTGGCCGCTGGTGCCGCAAGGCGAAATTCTCGTCGGCCTCATGTGCGAGAGCACGCAGGCCATCGAGAATCTGGACGACATCCTCGCCAACGTGCCCGGCATCGGTTTCATCCTGATCGGCGAGGGCGATCTCAGCCAGGAGCTGGGCTTCGCACGCCAATACGAGCACCCGGAAGTCGTCGACGCGATGCGTCGCATCGTGGAGACCTGCCGCAAGCACAACGTCGTCGTCGGCAATCCGCACGTCACGGCCAAGAACCATCGCCGTTTGACCGAAGAGGGCTACCGCTTGATGTTGTCGGCGCCGCAGCGCACCTACGGCGTGGTCGGTCTCGCCCGCGACATGGCGGGGTACTGATGAACGGCGCCGAAAGTCTCGTCGCGACCCTCGTCGATCAGGGCGTGGACATTTGCTTCGCGAATCCCGGCACGTCGGAGATGCATTTTCTCGCGGCGCTGGGCGACAACGCGAAGATGCGCAGCGTGCTGTGCCTGTTCGAAGGTGTGGCGACGGGTGCGGCCGACGGCTGGTACCGGATGAAAGAGACGCCGGCCTCGACGCTGCTGCACCTCGGGCCGGGCTTGGCCAACGGGCTCGCCAACATTCACAACGCCAAGCGTGCGTCGTCGGGAATGGTCAATGTCGTCGGCGAGCATTCGGTGTCGCACCTCAAGTACGATCCGCCGCTGACCTCGGACATCGAGGGGCTCGCGCGGCCGCTCAGCCACTGGGTGCGCCGCGCCGAGTCATCGAACACGATCGCCTGGGACACCGCGCAAGCCGTGGCCAAGGCCAGCGAGCATCCGGGGCAGATCGCCACCTTGATCTTGCCGGGCGACACCTCCTGGCAGCAGGCTGGCGAGAGCCGATTGTTGCCGCCGCCCGTTGCGGTCAAGCGCAAGACGCCGAGCGCTGCGCGCATCGAGCACATCGCGCAGGTGCTGCGCTCGGGCGAGCCGACGCTGATCGTTCTGGCCAACCGAGCCACGCGCGGCGCTGCACTCGAAAAGGCGGGCCGTGTGGCCGCCGCCACGGGCGCGCGGCTCGGCTCGCAGTTCTTCACCGCGCGCATCGAGCGTGGCGCCGGGCGCGTACCGATCGAACGCATTCCCTACGCGGTGGCGCAAGCTACGGCTTTCCTCGAGGATTTCAAGCACATCGTCACGGTCGAGACGAAGGAGCCCGTGGCCTTCTTCGCCTACCCGGACAAACCGAGTTTGCTCAAGCCCGAGGGTACGCTGGTGCATGCGCTCGTCGAGGCCGACGAGGACAGCGAACTCGCGTTCGACATGCTGCTGCAGGCACTGGGCGCGGCCGGCACCGCAGCGCTCGTGCAGCCGCGCATCGAAACGCCGGCGCCGAGCGGCGCGCTCAACCCGACGAGCATTGCGCAGGCGTTGGCCGCGGCCCTGCCCGAGCACTGCATTCTCGTGGACGAATCGCTGACGACGGGCCGCGAGTCCATGGGCGTGACCATGGGCGCCGCGCCGCACGACCTCATCAACAACATGGGCGGCTCGATCGGCTATGCGACGCCCGTGGCGACGGGCGCGGCGCTCGCGTGCCCGGATCGGCGCGTGTTCTGCATGGTCGGCGACGGCAGCGCGATGTACACGATCCAGTCGTTATGGACTCAGGCGCGCGAGAGCTTGAACGTCACGACGATCATCTTCGCCAACAACAGCTACGCAATTCTCAAGGCTGAGTACGCCAACATGGGCGCGGGCACGCCCGGCGAACGCGCGCTGTCGATGATCGACATCGATCGCCCGCGCATCGATTGGCTTTCGATGGCGAAAAGCATGGGCGTGGAAGCCGTGGCTGTCGATACGGCCGAGGCGTTCTACAAAGCCATGGTCGATTCGACGCGCGAGCGCGGCCCGCGTTTGATCGAAGTCCGTTTGTAATTCGATTCACGAGATTCAAGCCAAGGAATGACATCCATGACAACGACGCTGACCGGGGTGCCGACGCTGCGCACCAATCTGTCTGAATACGCGGTGACGAAAGCAATGCGGGACGGACGGGTGAGCTCGGACCTCGTCACGCTCGACTTCTGCGGGCCGACGCCGGCGCACAACGGCTTCAAGGCGATGGTGCGCGAGAACCAGTTCGACGCGGGCGAACTCGCGATCGTCACGTTCTTGCAGGCCAAGGCATACGGCAAGCCGTACGTGTTGCTGCCGACACCGATCTCGGGGCGATTCCAGCATCACTGCGCGGGCTTCAACATCGACTTCGGTCATCTCGATCCGAAGGACATCGAGGGTAAGAAAGTTGGCGTGCGCACTTATACGCAGACGACCGCACTCTGGATACGCGGCATCTTGCGTCACGAATACGGCGTCGATCTGGACAAGGTCACGTGGATGACGCTCGGCGACGGACATCTGGCCGAGTACAACGACCCGCAGAACTGCGAGCGCTTGCCCAAGGGCTCGTCGATTCCGCAGATGATGCTCGACGGCGAACTGGCCGCGGCATTGCTTGGTGAAGACATGCCCAAGGATCCGCGCGTGCGCACGCTCGTGCCCGATGCGCAGAACGCGGCGAAAGCGTGGTTCGCGCGCGAAGGCGTCGTGCCGATCAACCATATGTTCGTCGTGCACGAAAGCATTTCGAAGACGCGTCCCGACGTCGTTCGCGAACTCTATCGAATGATCGTCGAAAGCCGTGCGCAGGCCGAGGGTGTGCCCGCGGTGTTTCCGCCGATCGGGATGGAGGCGAATCGCAAGGGAATCCAATTGGCGATCGACTGGGCGCTCGATCAGAAAATCATTCCGCGCCGGCTTTCCGTCGATGAGTTGTTCGACGACGTGACTGGTAGCCTCGGCTAAAACGAATTGGAAGAGGCGACTCGACGGAAAAGAGCGCGGCCCGAGAATCGCTGGGGCATCGTCGTACTGCTGGCGCTCGGACTGATGATTGCATGGATGGACCGCTCGAGCATGGCCTCCGCGTTTGCGGACCATCGGTTCGTGCGGGAATTCGCACTGACGCATGTCGAGCGCGGCTGGCTCGGTTCGGCCGTGTTCTGGTCCTACGGGGTCCTGCAGATCGCGATGGGCTGGCTCGTGGATCGCTATGGCGTGAAATGGCCCTACGCAGTGTGCTTCTTCCTGTGGTGCCTCGCCGCCGCGGCCACGGGCATGGTCGGCACGCTTTCCGCACTCATCGTCGTGCGTCTGCTGATCGGTGCCGCGGAAGCGGTGGTGGTACCCGCTACTTATCGTTATCTCGCCAATAACTTCGAGGAGGCCCGCAGGGGTACCGCCCTCGGGATCTATTCGATCGGCGGCAAGATGGGGCCCGCGCTTGGCGCACCGATCGCAGCGTGGCTGATCGTCGCGTTTTCATGGAATGCGATGTTCATCGCCACGGGCCTCGTCGCGCTCGTCTGGTTGTTGCCCTGGTTGCTGATGCTCGACAACGATTTACCGTCGAAATCCGAACTCGCGGCCGCTAAACAACGAGCGGCCTCGGTACCGCTTGCCAATCTCTTGGCAAGCCCGGTGGTATGGGGCGGTTTGATCACGAATTTTTGCTACAGCTATTTCGCGTTCTATTGCATGACCTGGATGCCGGCCTATCTGGTCGAACAGCGCGGTCTTTCGCTGAAGCAATCGGGGCTGTTTACCTTCTTCAGCTTCGCGGGCATCGCGATCGTGGCGGCGCTCGCCGGATGGGTGGCGGATCGGCTGATCGCGCGTGGCCGTGATGCCGTGCTGGTGCGTAAATGCTTTATCGTGGCTGGCTTTATCGGCGGCACGACCGTCTTGCTTGGCGCTTATGCACCCTCGCCGCAGATGGCGTTGTTTTGGAACGTGGTTTCGCTCTCGCTGCTGGGCCTCGCGACGGCGAACAACCTGGCCCTCGTCAAGCTCACCCTGATCCCGAAGCAAGCGGTCGGCTTGAACACTGGCCTGCAGCAGGTGGCGACCAGCCTTGCGGGCGGCGTGTCTGCCAGTCTGTCGGGCTGGCTGCTCCATCTAGGACACAGCTATACGCTGCCCATGCTCGCGATTTTCGTGTTTCTGATGCTCGGGGCGACCAGCACCGTGGTGCTGCTACAGCGGAAATGGGCGCCGAGAATCAATGAGAGCGGGGGCGAAGCGCCGCAGCGCGAAGACCCGGCGCCGGCAGTTTTGCGGTGCGCCGATACGCTGAGATCGGATGGCCAAGCTCATTGAAGCGCTGCCGGGTAATTGAGAGTTGGTGGAAGGTCTTGCAGAATTGTTTTATTTTGGCGAAATCCACCATCTTTTGATTGACGGAAAACGCGATTGGCTGAAAATCGCTCCGGATCTAGCGGCAGAATATCGTTTCCGAAATACGAAACGATATCGAGGTTGCCGTGATTTCCGCCGACTTGCTCATTGCATTCATCGTAGCGCTCATCGTCGTCTATGCGATTCCCGGCCCCGACATGGCGTTGATCCTGCAAACCAGCATTGCCCGGGGCACGCGCAAAGGGCTGACTGCCGCGGGCGGCCTTGCCGTGTCGCGCGCGACGCACGTGACGCTTTCCGCATGCGGCGTGGCGGCCCTGCTCAAAGCCGCGCCGTGGCTGTACGAGATCGTGCGCTACGGCGGCGCGGCCTACCTTGCCTATATCGCCATTCAAATATTCCGCTCGCCTGTTTTCGCTCTGCAGCCCGAAAGCGCGGTTACCGGGCCGGCGCACGAAGGCGGGGAACTGCGGCAAGCGTTCGTCAAAGGCCTTTTGACGAACTTGCTCAACCCCAAGGCACTGCTGTTCTGCTCGGTGCTGTTGCCGCAGTTCATCCGGCCGGCCGCCGGTCCCGTGGCCCTTCAGGTGACGGAACTCGGCGTCATCCTGCTGCTCGTCGGAGCGTTGTTCGATACGCTCTATGCGGTCGGCGCCGCGCGCATCGCGACCGTGCTGCACAAGTATCCGCTTGCGCAAACGCTGCAGCGTTGGACTTTCTCCGCCGCTTTGATCGGTTTCGCGCTGCGTCTGTCGCTCGATTAAAGGCGGTTGCCGGGCAACCGCCTTCCACGAGGTGCCGATCCGGCTTCGAGCTGCTAGACGCGCCCCAAGTAATCGAACTTGCCGAGCTCGATGCCGTTGTGGCGCAAGATGGCGTAGGCCGTCGTCACGTGGAAGAAGAAGTTCGGCAGCGCGAAGTGAAGCAGATAGACCTGACCGACGAATTCGTGCTTGCCGCTCGGCACGGTGAGCGTCACCGTGCGCGATTCGCTGCCTTCCAATTTCGCCGCATCGAAGCCTTGCAGGTAGGCGAGAGTCTTGTCGATGCGCGCATACAACTCGTCGAACGTCGTCTCGACGTCGTCAAACTTGGGCGGCTCGACGCCGGCCAATCGTGCGATGCAAAACTTCGCCGCGTCCGATGCGATCTGCACTTGCTTGGTCAGTGGGTGCATGTCGGGATAGAGCCGGCTCGACAGCAGAATCGACGGCTCGAAGTGTTTCGTCAGCGCATGGTCGTGCGCTTTTTGCAGTACGGCGCGCAGATTCGTGAGCCCGCGGGCGAACACGGGCACTGAAGTTTCGTAAATAGACAGGGACATGTTGCGTTTTTCCTTTTGTACTTGAGTACTTGATGCTTTCCGACGGTCGGGTCGCGAGCGGCGGGCCCGGCAGCGCGTTGCCGACTCGCACACCGCTGCGCGGGCCATGATATGCCGATGCGAGCAGGTTTGCAGATCGTGCATCGGCATGCGCGGCGACGCTGGCCGCTTTGCGGCTCCGCCTAGGCCGGACAGCTAACGTTTCCGTTGCCGGCTCCGCGCATGGTCGGCGATGCACTACACTTTGAGCAGTCGTCCGACGAATGCCGCTTGGTCTCGCTCGCGGCGTTCGTCGTTTTGCCGCAGCGTGGCTGCAAAGCCGCAAAGCGAAGGAACTGTGCGGCACAGGCGGGTGTCGGAGCTTTCCGCGTATCCACTGCGTGAGGAGAGTCATACATGACCAAAGCGAGACAGCGGCTCGCAGGCAGCGAGCGTGCAGCCGTCGAGGATTCAACATGCCTCGGGCCGATCGACCCGAACGAAACCCTACGCGTCGTCGTCATCCTGCGCCGGCGCGGCGCGCGCGAACTCGAGGATCTAGCGCATCGGATTGCCTGCGGGGAGGCGGTTGAACCGCTCTCGCGAGAGGCTTTCGCGCAGCGCTTTGCTGTTGCACCCGAAGACGTCGCCAAGCTCGATGTATTCGCGCGCGAATACGAGCTGAGCGTCGAGCGGCGGGATTTCAGCGCGGCCAAGGTGGTGCTGGCCGGTACCGTCGAGCATTTCCAAGCGGCGTTCGGCGTCGAACTCTCACACTACGAGCACCCGACGCTTGGCCGGTTTCGCGGCCGGAGCGGCCCTGTCACGATTCCGAGCGAAATCGCCGAGGTCGTGACGGCCGTGCTGGGCCTCGACAATCGTCCACAAGCACGCCCGCATTTCCGGCTACGCAGGGAGCCAGGGCCTATTACGGCTCGCGCTGCGACGCATGCGTTTACGCCGCTGCAAGTGGCGGGGCTGTACGACTTTCCCGACGGCGACGGCGCGGGCCAGTGCATCGGCTTGATCGAATTGGGCGGCGGTTATGAGACGTCGGATCTGTCTGCCTACTTCGGCGGCCTCGGGGTGCCGGCGCCGCAAGTCGTCTCGGTGCCCGTCGACGGTACCGGCAACAGCCCGACCGGCGACGCGGGGGGGCCTGACGGAGAAGTCACCCTCGACATCGAAATCGTCGGCGCCATTGCGCCGAAAGCGAAGATTGCCGTCTATTTCGCGCCGAATAGCGATGCGGGCTTTATCGACGCCGTTTCTCAAGCGCTGCACGACTCCGCGAACCAGCCGTCGGTCCTGTCGATCAGTTGGGGCGGCCCGGAGAGTTCATGGACGGACCAGGCCGTCTCCAGTTTCGGCGATGCGCTCCAGTCGGCCGTAGCGCTCGGCGTGACGATATGCGCGGCGGCGGGCGATAGCGGCTCGGGCGACGGCGCGTCGGACGGCAGCGATCAAGTCGATTTTCCGGCGTCGAGCCCCTATGTGCTGGCGTGCGGCGGTACGCACATCGCGGTCAAGGCCGGCGCTTCGTCGATCGAGAGCGAAGTGGTGTGGAACGACGGGGCGAGCGATGGAGCGACGGGCGGCGGCGTCAGCACCCGGTTCGCGCTGCCCGCTTGGCAGGAAGGGTTGAAGGCGGCTCGCGTCGGCGCCGAGCCGCTGCCGCTCGGCCACCGCGGCGTGCCCGACGTAGCGGCCGACGCCTCGCCGGCCTCGGGCTACGAAGTGCTCATCGACGGGCAGACGGTGCCGGTCGGGGGGACGAGCGCCGTCGCCCCGCTTTTTGCGAGCCTCGTTGCACGCATCAACGCGCTGTCGGGCAAGAGCGCGGGTTTTTTGAATCAAAAGCTCTATCAGTCGTCGAACGCATTCAATGACATCACTGCGGGCAACAACGGCACCTATGCGGCCGCGCCCGGATGGGATGCCTGCACGGGGCTGGGAAGCCCGAACGGCCGCAGTATTTCCGCGGCGTTGGGCGTTCCCGGCGCGGCGATCCCCGCGGGGCCTCGGAACGTGCTTGGTTCATCGCAATAGCACTTCGGCACTTTTGGGCGATTCAATTCGGCACTTCGAACGGAAATGGGTCAATGCCGGTGCGCTCCGGATGGAGCACCGGCCAGGCAGCAGCAGTTCGTCAATGCAGGCGGCGTATGCGCTAGGACCCGTGCGCCGGCCATAACCAATGGAGCGATTACGATGAATTCCGATACCGGCAGCCCGCAATCGACTCACAACGCTCATGCGCCGTCGCCGGGCAGGGCCTCGATGCCGCACGTGTTCCTTCACCGGCAGGACGATCAACCGTTTCACGACGACGTCGCGTACGGAAACGGGCCCGACGATTTCGTGACGGACGCGAGCGAGAGCGCAGCCGTGACGCACCACACGATCACGATCGGCGGCCGAAAGATCGACTACACGGCCACTGCCGGTCATCTCGTCACGGTGGACGAATCGAGTTCGAAGCCGAATGCGAAGATGTTTTATGTCGCATTCACCGAGGACAACCAGAAGGAAGCGGCGCGGCCCGTCACGTTCTTCTATAACGGCGGTCCCGGCTCGTCGTCGGTCTTCGTGCTGCTCGGCTCGTTCGCGCCGAAGCGGATCAAGACGGCGATGCCCGGCTTTACGCCGCCCGCGCCGTATGCGATGGAGGACAACCCCGACAGCCTGCTCGATAAAAGCGATCTCGTTTTCCTCAATCCCGTCGGAACCGGCTATTCGGCGGCGATTTCGCCGAACAAGAACCGCGATTTCTGGGGCGTCGATCAGGACGCACGCTCGATCAAGCAGTTCATCAAGCGCTTCTTGACGAAGAACGACCGCTGGAATTCGCCGAAATACTTATTCGGTGAATCGTATGGAACGGCGCGCAGTTGCGTGCTGGCCTATATGCTTCATGAAGACGGCATCGACTTGAACGGCGTCACGTTGCAATCGTCGATTCTCGATTACACCCAATCCGGAAACCCCGTCGGGGCTTTGCCGACGGCCGCGGCGGATGCCTGGTATCACAAGCGGCTCGGCATTGCGCCGACGCCGACCGATCTCGGTGCGTTCGTCGAAGAAGTCGCGCAGTTCGCCCGCACCGATTACCTCGCCGCGCTGCGCAAGTTTCCCCAAACAGACGACGCGGTGGTCGAGAAACTGTCGCAATACACGGGTATCGATAAAACGACGCTGCTCGCGTGGAGTCTCGATATTGCCGGCTACGACAGCCGTGGGAATTCGCTGTTCTTGACGACGCTGCTGAAATCGAAAGGGGTCGCGCTCGGGTCCTACGACGGGCGCGTCACCGCAATCGATACGGGCATCGCAGGACAAATCGATCCGAACTCCGGCGGCAACGATCCGACGATGACGGCCGTGACGGGCGTTTATACGACGATGTGGAACGAGTATCTGAACGAGCAGTTGAAATACACGTCGACGTCGTCGTTTACCGATTTGAACGATCAGGCTTTCCAGAACTGGGACTTCAGCCACATCGACCCGACAGGAGCCCAAAAGGGAAAGGACGCGCAGGGGAACATTATTTTGTATACGGCGGGCGACTTGGCCGCCGTGATGGCGCTGAACGTCGATTTGAAGGTGCTGTCGGCCAACGGCTTCTACGATTTCGTCACGCCGTTTTATCAAACCGTCCTCGATCTGCAGCAAATGCCGCTGATCGAACAAAGCGTGCGTAACAACTTGTCGGCGCGGTTCTACCCGTCCGGGCATATGGTGTATCTGGACGGTGGCTCGCGCACGGCGCTCAAAGCCGATCTCGCGAAGATGTACGACACCGTGAACGCCGACGAGCCGGCCATGGCGCGCGTGCGGGTCCTGCAGCAGCGGCGTCGGGCATAAACGGCAGCATTCGGCCGGAAGGCAGCAGCGCCTCTCAAATGGGCGGCAGTGTCGAGCGGCGCTGCCGCTTTTCGTTGTGCGCGGGATACGTGGGCCTCTCGTTCTGCGTGGCATAGGCGCGGGTTTTGCTTCAACGCAATTAGGCAAGCACTTTCTACGGCGACTAGTTGATGAGCGAAGCAAAAATTTCCACCCATCATGGCAACACAGCATCCGATAAGCGACAGCAAATCAATTCCAAATTGATTCGACGAATCGACGTTTTTTGGGGCAGGGCGGTACAGCTCGTGCGCTTGGCTTGTTGGGCTGCCGCCGCATGCTCGACGATTGCTACGGCTGCGCCAGCCATCGGCGCCTCGGCGGCTTCGGGTGCTTCATCGCCAGCGCGGAGTGCAGGTGCGGAGCCGACCGCGCCGGGTTCATCGGCTTCGGCCGCGGCAATAGGGACTGCGCCCGCTGCGTCGGCCGCAGCGACGGAATCTGCGGCATCGGCTGTTTCAGCCGCGTCGGCCGCTTCCGCCGCAGCCGCTGCATCCGCATCGGTAGCGACGGCCGCCAAGCAAGCCGCCGATGTCGCTGCGCATCTCGACCCCCGCGATGCGCTCAAACTCGGCAACCAATTCAAACGCGATGTGACTCGACGCTTGACCGTACCGCTCGCATATCAACGCGCCTATGCGCAACGCCTGCAGGCGGCCTTGGCTGCGAAGGGGCTCGATGCGTTGGCTCGGCAATACGTCGTGCTCGTTGATCGCAATCCGAATGTCCAAGCGTTGTTCATCTATTTCCGCGGCGATCCGGCCGGCCCCTGGACCCTGATCGGCGCTTCGCCGGTGTCCACAGGCTGGCCGGGCCGCTACGACCATTTCATCACGCCGCTCGGCGTCTTCGAGCACACGCCCCAGAACATGGACTTTCGCGCCGAGGGGACGCTCAATGAGAACCGCATTCGTGGCTATGGCGCGCGCGACATGAGGATTTTCGATTTCGGGTGGATCGACGCGCAGCGCGGATGGGGCAAGGGCGGGATTTCGTCGATGCGCTTTCAAATGCATGCGACCGACCCGGACAAGCTCGAGCCACTGCTCGGCATTCGCCACTCGAAGGGTTGTGTGCGTATCCCCGGTTCGCTCGATCGCTTTCTAGACCACCACGGCATTCTCGATGCCGATTATCAGGCCATGGCCGATGCGGGCATCTCGCTCTGGGTGCTTCATCCAGATCGCGCGGTCACGCCGTGGGCGGGTCGCTACTTGGTCGTCATCGATTCGGGGGCGAAGGTGCGGCCGTCGTGGTCGCCGCAGCCGCGGCCGGCGATTCGCGCGCGGATGCGAGGTAACGAAGACACGGCGGACTGAGTTCGCTCGTGTCCCGCGGCGAGCCCATTGCCGCACGCATTCGATTCGATAGCGAAGTCGTGACCTACACAGCGAAGTGACGAGCGCTCGCGAGCAGCGTGTGTCGCCGCGCGCGGCTCTGTCCCGCAAGGAGTCTCAGGTTCTCGTTGATTGCTAAGCAGCATTGCTTGGAGGACACGGTTTCTTACGGTTCTCAGAATTGAGCGTTAGATGCAACGCAATGCAATTCAATTCCGACCGAGGGACCGATGGGCGATCGTATCGAGCGTGGGGATGCCGTATCCATTCATGAACTCCACGTTGCGCCCCGAAGCGCAATCGCAGTGCAACCCGCGACTACCCCGCCGAGCAGCGGTAGCGTGCTGGACGGCCTGACCGCCGCCGCTCGCAGGACGCCCCGTGTTGCGCCGGGCGATGGTTTTGCTTCGGCTTCCGGTGACTCGGAAGCGAGAGTCGATTCGAGCGCGCGAGGCCTCGCGCGTCGCCCCATTCCGGAGGCGTTGCGGGCCGCGCCCACTCGCACGGCCGGCACTAGAGCCGTGTCACTGAGGCCAGGATCGCCGTCGAGCGATGCAGCATCGAGCGATACGCGATTCAAGGCATCGACTGCGCGTCTGGTGCAGCCGGATGCGTTGGCGCAGCGTGATCTCGCATTGCGTCCGTCGGGACTTTGGGTTCCGAAGGCGCATCTGCCGCTGCCTGGCCCGCAAGCGCACGACGCAAACGAATCCGCCGTTCATCCCGCGGTTCAGGCGTTGCTGGACGAGCATCTGCCGGGAAAGTCGTTCAAAAAAGTGCTGCTCGTGCATGCGCACCCGGATGACGAGACGATTTATGCGAAGGCGATCGAGACGATGCTCAGGCTCGGCATCGAGGTTCATCTGGTTTGCATTACGTCCTCCAATGGCGGCACGGTGTTCACGAGCAAAACGGGCGTTCAGCGCCCCACGATGGCCGCGACCGGGAAAGAAGACCTGGACGCGGCACGGTTCGGTGAATTGCGCGTGGCTCAGACGGTGGATTTCCTGAGCCATCTCGGGCCGAACCCGAGCCTTGTGAAGATCGATGTGCTGTCGTACCCCGACCGGAGCCCTTTCAACACACCGGCAGAGCGCAGCATTCGCTATGAAGACATCGCCGACTGGAACAGCGAGTCGATCGTCGAATTCCTGGCTGGCGTGCTGACCAATGGCGAGTACGCGGCCGCGTTCGGGTTGAGGAACGAGGAAGCAGTGCACGGTGCGCACAAGCGCAGCACCGTCAAGCTCGAAGAAGCGATCTCGCGGTTCGTGGAGAGGACGGGTAGGCCCGCACCGATCCAGGGTGCAGCCGTCGAAGTGGGGTACTACGATCCCCGCGTGCTCGAGCCGATCGATCCCGAACGCAAAGTCGAGGTCACGTTGAACGACACCGAAGTCATGCTTCGGCGCGCGCTGCTGAAACGCTCGTTCGGCGATGCGCAGCCGCATCGCGAGGTCGAATTCGGCGAGCAGCCGCCGGGCAATCAGGCGCAATGGAACGCGGAGCGGAACTACGAAGTGATCGAGGTGGCGCCGGGAACCGATCCTCGCGCAGTCAAGTTCCTCAACGCGCTGTTCAATACCCGAGTGTCGGTCGAGCCGGGAAGTCCGTTGCCGGCCTTGCTGCTCGGCGACGAGGCCAACAGGCCGCGCCCGGACGTCAGGGTCCACCGGGCCGATATTCCGCCGCACGCGTCGTCCGAGGCGCGATTGGCCGTCGGCGTGCCACAGCCGCCCGCCACGCCGCAAACCGCGCACGTGGGACCTGAGGACGGTGCGCTCGAATCGCTCCCCGCACGCGTTCGCGACGCGCGGCGCGGCGCCGGGACGCAGCCGTTCGAGACATCCGATCACGACGCGGAAGGTATGGCGGCCTTTCGGGCAGGCCCACGGTTCGTGTCCGATCACACGCCATTGAAGACTCGCTTTGGCGCGCTCACACCGAAGCAGCGGCGCGAAGGGCATCGCTTCGCCAGTGGCCCGAGGCGCGATACGGTGCGTTATGCCGTCTCACCCAGCCAAATGCCGCATCAAACGATCGGTGCAAACGGCCAGGATCTGCGACTGGATTCGAGCACGCGTGTGTTCACGACGCTTGAAAGCGCGAAGGAATATGCGATCGAACTGTTGCAAAGCAATCCCGACGCAGACATCAGCATGTTCCGGCTCGTCGCGCCGGCGAAGGAGATGCGGGCGCAGATTCGCAGGAACGTGATTCCCAGCGAGTTGATCGAACGAGCCGCGATGGTCGTCGACGAGCACGGCAATCTTTACCACGAGACGGTAGCAAACCCTTCGGCCAAGTATCGGGTCGAGCCGGGCGAACTGTACGGGCCGCCGCCTGTTACCGGCATGCCCGTGCGCTACAAGCGGCTTGCCGCGGTAGGCAGTCTCGGCAAGATCACCGGCACCGCCGTCGCCACCTATCTGAGCATGCGGCATGGCCTAGGCTTGTCGCATGTCGACACGATCGAAATGATGACGAAAACGGGGCGCACGATGTTCGGTGTGCGTGCGTGGATCAATGCGCAAAAGGCTGTCATGGAGATTCGCTTGGCGAATCTCGTCGATGTCGTGGCGGCCGAGCGCGGGGAACGGTTGGAACGCAAAACGCCGTTGCAGCCGACCGCTTCGCCAGCCGGCGATGAGGCGGCGGAGCCGAACACGTCGCCGGTGACGCCGAGCCCCGCACTCGATCGGTTGCAGCGCCGTACCGGCGGAGTGCGCGGCTTCCTGCGCGGGTTCACGCGAGAGGACCGCGCCGAGATGCAGTTGCTCGCGGATACGCTGCGTGCCTTGCCCGAGGATGTCGATGCCTATCAACGGCTCGACGAACTCGCGAACAGCCGCATGTTTTCGCCCAATAGCGTGATCGAACGCGCGCGACGGGTCCTGTGGGGACTGAGCTATGGGCCGAGCGATATTGCGGGAGCCAGCATCTGGCTCGCACCGGACGTCCTGTTGACCGACCCGGTCAGTTCATTGCACGAGGCGGCTACGTGGGTAGGAGACCTTTCCACGCTGGCGTTCGTTCCTGTCCATTTGCTCGGCAACGGTGGCTCGCGGCTGGAGAACACCCTCCGCAGGATCGGCGCCAAGCGCAATTTGGATCCGACCGTGCCCGCTGACGGCGAGCCGTTGCGCGACTTCCAGCCGGGCAACGATCAGCAATCGGCGCTGCGCAAAGCGTTGCAGGGCCAGGACTTGACCCACCCGCTGATTCGCCCGGATGGCGGACGGGCGTTCAGGCTGCCGCTCGATCGGCGCCTGACCGAGTTCCAGATGCTCGGTGCCAGTGTGGCGTCGGCGCCGTTCGGTGTGGCCAATGCGCTGGCGGCGGTAGGGGCCGCGGTGTCGGGCGATCCGATATCGGCCGTGTTGCTCTCGGGGATGGTCTTCTCCGACGCGACGTTCGCGCGGGGTTTCCGGCACGCGTACGAGGACGAATATGCGCGCAATCATGGTCTGGGCGAGAGGGTGCGTCGTAACGGATTGACGTGGCTCAGCCCGCCGTCGAGGGGCGCGGAGGTAGAGCAGTCCGATATCACGCAGCCGAAACTGGTCGCCGGCGGCTTGCTGCGACGAGTCAATCCGCAAATCGTAGTGGCTGCCGGAATGGTTCCGCAGGTGCTGCTCAACTGGGTCGACACCCATTGACGCCAGCGCTATGCTGCACCGCGGCGCCGACCCCTGGCCGGCAGCGCCATGACTGAAGGCGCGACGGCACGCCTGCGGCCTATCTACGGCTGTAGCGCGAGCCAGATCGCACTTGCGCCAAGCAACGCTCCGCCGACGGCGCAGGTCCAAAGCAGACGTCGTGTCCGTCGCTGCTCGCTGCGCAGCTCGGCGGCCCATGCGATCGAATCGCGCCGCTCGTGCACGTCATAGGCATGCTGTAGCCGTTGCATGACGAGGGTGGGTAAGCGCGGCATGACCGCCAGGTGCGGCAATTCGCGCGCGAGCCGCTTGATCCAGCCGCGGTGGCCCACGTCTTCGCGTGCCAGCGCTTTCAGCGTGCCTTTGACGACGCTCCAGATGTCGATGGTCGGCGCCAAGGTGCGAGCGAGCGATTCTGCTCGAACCAAGGCCTGATGAGCGAGTTCGAGCGTGGGTGAAATCTTGCCGTCGAACGGTTCGACCGCGCTGAGCATGTGCTGCAGCAGCGCGCCGGGGGAGCGCTGGTCGCTCGGTGCTGCGAAGTGGGGTTCGGCGCGCATGCGCAACTCCGCCTCGAGCACCTCGTCGCGGGTATTCGTGGCGACGTGGCCCACCTCGCGATGCATGGTCGCGAGTCGTCCATAATTTTGCTCGAACAACGCACTGGCTCCGTGGACGAAGAATTCGCGTTCAGCTTCTGTCAGGGTCGTCATGATCTTGCAGTCGCCGAACACGAGCCGGCCGAGGGTTCGAGGCTCGATGCTGACACGTAGACGCTCGGCATCCAGCGCCGCATGAAAGAAACCGTGCGTGAATGCTTGCTCGACGACGACTTCGACGATGCGCTCGGCCAATGCTTCCAGGTCGACGCCGTGCCGGCGCAGCCCTTCGAGGTCGGTCACGCCGAGCGTGTCGATGCGCTCGATGACGAGTGCCTGATCGGTGCTCAGTGCCCACACCACCTCGGGGACGACGACGCGCGCGTCTTCGCTGAAGTGCTGCCCCGTCTGCGACAAATTCGACGCTTCCGCTCGCAGATCGAAACGTCGCTGCACTTCGGCCGCGAGCGCTTGCACCAACGCGCGCAACCGCAACTCGCGCGCCTTGGGCAGGCAGCGTTCGAGCACGCGCGCCACCCAGCCCAGCACGGCGATGTCGTCGCCGATCTGTTGGACTTCCTTGACCCGCAGCAGCTTGACGACGACGTCGACGTAGCCGCCTTCGCGCCGTGTCGTGCTTTCCGGCACGCGCAGCCGCGCGGCGTGAACTTGCTCGGCGATGCTGCTTTCGAGCGCAACCGAGTCGATCGACGCGAACGCGGATTCGTGCGTGCGCCCCAGGGCGGCATGCAAGGCGAGGACGGCCTCTTGCGGCGGAAGCGGCGCCGCGAGCGCGGTCTCGGTGCGGGCCAACAGGGCGAATGCATCGTGCAGCGACCGGGCAAGCGCCTCCGGATTCTGCATGGATTGCGCCGCTAAGGCGCTGGCGAGCGGCCCCAATTGCGGGAGGGCTCGATGCAGCGCGTCTCGTGCGCCCGAGGACGTATGAAGGCGCGCTGCCAGGCTCGCGATCCAGTGCAGTTTGTGCTTTTGCGGTGCCGCGGCCCACAGCAGTCGCGCGCCGTAGCGCAGCGCGCAAAACAACAGAAGCAGCCGACGAATCGTGGTGCGCATGAAGAGAATGGAAGAGCCCAGCGGAACGGGAACGGGTGCCAGCGAGAAGGATGCCACGCGTAGCCGCGTCACGCGCGTTCCGTCGCAAAGAATGCATGTCCGTGCAGGATCGACGAATGCGCGAGGGGAATCGATCGGCCGATCATATTCTGCCGCGATGCACAACGAGAAAAGGGCAACCGACCCCTAAAGTTGCGCGAAACGCTGCCGTAATGGGGTCATCGGCCCGACCGCGCTGTCCGCAATGAGCCCAACGGGCGCCTCGCCCGTTGCCACGGGACGCATGCGTTGTTGTCATCCATGAGAGAGTCAACGATGTCGCATCATGCATTCTTCAATCGACTGTTCCCACAAGGCGTGGCGGTCGATCTCGGCACGGCGAACACCCTCATCTACACGCGCGGAAAGGGCATCGTGCTGAACCAGCCGTCGGTCGTCTGCTTTCAAAAGGCGACCGATGCGGGGAAGGGCCGGGTGACGGCCGTCGGCGATCAAGCCAAACAACTGATTGGGCGTTCCCCTATCAACGTCGAAGCCGTCCGGCCGATGCGGCACGGCGTCATCGCCAATTTTTCCGCGGCCGAGCACATGTTCCGCGAATTCGTCGACATGGCTCAACTGCGCTCGCTATTTGGGCGCCGCGCCGAGTTCACGATCTGCGTACCCTCCAATGCGACCGCCGTGGAACGGCGTGCGATCCGCGAGGCTGCGCTGGCGGCCGGCGCAGCCCGGGTGACGTTGATCGGGGAATCGCTCGCCGCCGCGGTGGGGGCGGGCTTGCCGGTTGCCGAGGCGCGTGGCTCGATGGTCGTCGATATCGGCGGCGGCACGACCGAAGTCGGTGTCGTCTCGCTCGGCGGGGTCGCCTATCAAACGTCGGTGCGCGTCGGCGGCGACCAGTTCGACGCGGCGATCATCGGCCACGTGCGCAGTACCTACGGGGTCATCCTCGGGGACCAAACCGCCGAAGTCATCAAAAAAACGATCGGCACGGCAACCGCGAACGGGCCGCACCAGCGGATGCGCGCGGTCGGCCGCAGCCTGGCCGACGGCTTGCCCCGGACGATCGAACTGTCGAACTACGACGTCGCCGAAGCACTGGCCGCGCCGCTCAAGACCGTCATCGGCGCCGTGAAGAATGCGCTCGAAAACGCACCGCCCGAGCTTGTCACCGACATTGCCGACAGCGGGATCGTGCTGACGGGCGGCGGCGCGCTGCTGGCGAATCTGGATCAACGGCTCGTCGAGGAGACGGGCCTTACCGTGCGCGTGGCGAACGAGCCGTTGACGTGTGCCGTCCGCGGGGCCGGTGCGGCCGCCGAGTGCGTCGACTCAGCCTCGTTCCTTCAGTAGCGCAGCCATACGCAACGCGCATCGCCGGGCCACGAGCGCGCCGGCGCGGTGTTACCATTCCGGTTTGGTTATCCGCGTCAAAAGCGTCGGCCGTCCATGCCCTCCATCAGTCAACTCCACATCTACCCCATCAAATCGTGCGGCGGCATCTCGCGCGACGCCGTTCGCCTGACCCCGTACGGCCTCGAACACGATCGCAACTGGATGGTGATCGATGCGCACGGATGCTTCGTCACCCAACGTACCCACGCAACGCTTGCACGCGTTCAGCCGGCCCTTTTCGGCAACGAGCTCGAAGTGCGCGCGCCCGGCATGGCAACGTTGACGCTGCCGGTGGAGGCCGCCGCGTTGGCCGGCGCGCCCACCGTGGCCGCGACGGTTTGGCGTGACACCGTGCCCGCGCTCGATGCGGGAGACGAAGCCGCGCGCTGGTTTTCGGATTTCCTGGGAGCCTCGGTGCGCCTCGTGCGCTTCAATCCCGGTTTCGAGCGTACCGCGAGCCGCACGTGGACGGGCGACGTCGAGGCGAAGGTACGCTTTGCCGATGGCTATCCGCTGCTCGTGCTCGGCGAAGCTTCGCTCGGCGATCTCAATGCGCGCTTGACCGGTAAAGGGATCGATCCGATTCCGATGAACCGTTTCAGACCGAATCTGGTTCTGGCCGGTATCGAAGCTTACGAGGAGGATTACACGGATGCGCTGCGCGTCGAGGCCGCCGATGGCAACGTCGAACTGCGCATCGTCAAGCCTTGTACGCGCTGCCCGATGCCGACCATCGATCAAGCACGCGGCGCGCCCGATCCGCGCTGGCCGAACGAGCCCACCGATACGATGAGCCCCTACCGTTCCGACAGCCGAGTCGACGGTGCGGTCACCTTTGGACAGAACGCAATCGTCATCGGCGGTGCCGGCGACACGCTAGCCGTGGGCCAGTCGGTGGACGCCGAACTGCGTTTCGACGCATGAGCGAGGTCGAACCGTTGGCAGGTCCGGTCGCCGCCTCTCGCCGAGCCGCGGTCGCCCCGGACGACGCCGTTCGCTTCGTCGATCTCGATGGCGAGTTACGAATGCCTTACATCGAGCGCGGTGACGGTCCGCTCGTGCTGTTCGTGCACGGCTCGCTTTGCGACTATCGATATTGGCAACCGCAGCTTGCCGGTTTGTCCGCGCGTTACCGCTGCGTCGCCGTGAGCTTGACTCACTATTGGCCGCTGGCCGGCTTGCCGCGTACGGTGCCGTTCAGTTGGAGCAAGCATGCCGACGAAATCGCCCAATTTCTGGAAAAGCTCGACGGCGGCCCCGCGCACGTCGTGGCGCATTCGCGCGGCGGCGCCGTGGCGTTCCAATTCGCGGTCCGACATCCCCAGCACTTGCGTACGCTGACGCTTGCCGATCCAGGCGGTCCGTTGTCGTCGCTGGGGCAGGCGCGCGCCGTGCTGCCCGATACCGTCAATCCGCTTCGCGCGCGGGCCGCGCAGTGGGTGGAGCGGGGCGATCCGGAGGCCGGGTTGCAATTATTCGTCGACTCGGTGAGCCGCGTCGGTTCGTGGGCGAAGAGCACGCAAGCGTTTCGGACGATGGCGCTCGACAACGCGCTGACATTGCCGTTGCAGTTTCAGGACCCGTTGCCCGCCTACACGCGCGAGGCCGCCTGGAGCTTGCGGTGCCCTACGATGCTGATCGACGGAGAAAAGAGCCCGGATCTGTTCCGGCGCAACGTCGACATGCTCGAAGGCTGGCTGCCGGACGTGCGGCGCCATACGATACGCGGTGCGTCGCATGGCATGAACCTCGCGCATCCGAGCGCGTTCAATCGCCACGTCGACGAGTTTCTCAGCGACAGCGAATGAATCGCGGCCGCTAAGCGCGGGCACCGCGCTTGCATGAATCGGCGAGCGATGCAAGATCGGTTTGACCGGTTGTTTCCTTCACGCGTCGCTTCCTACAATCGAGGCAAGCCAACGGCCGCAAGGCATGGAGTCGGCGTGAAGCACCCCCTTCGAACAGGAGCGAGACGATGCTCGACACCGAAGCACTGAATGACACCCCCACGCAAACGGGCGCGCCGCTGCACGGCGACCAAGCAGGCGCGTTCATCGCGCCCGAGCACCCCTACATCGCGCGCACGAGCCAATACGTGCTGAAGTCGGGCGATACGTTCGTCGTGAACGATCCGCTCGGCGACATCAATGGCCTCGACGACGGCCTGTTCGTCAACGACACGCGCATGCTGTCGCAACTGCGCCTGACGTTCGGCGGGCGGGCGCCGTCGCTCCTGTCCGGCAACGTCAGCAACGACAACGCGTCGTTCACCGCGCATCTCACGAATAATCCGCTGCCCCCGCTCGGCGGCGAAGGCACGCCCGAAGGCGTGATCCACGTGGAGCGGCTGCGCGTGCTGAGCGGCACGGTGCTCTATGAAGCGATCACGTTGACGAACTACGGCTTTACCGATGCCGTCGTGCCGCTGTCGATTTCCTTCGCCAGCGATTTCAAGGATATGTTCGAGGTGCGTGGCCTCAAGCGCGCGCAGCACGGCACGACCGAAACGCCTCAAGTGGGGCGGGACGACGTGCGGCTCGCTTACGTCGGGCTCGATCACGTTCTGCGGCGCGTGGACATCGCATTCGCGCCGGCGCCGAATCAGCTTTTTGCCGACCGTGCCGATTACACCGTCGAACTGCCGGCGCATGCATGCGTGTCGGTCTATTTGTCGGTCGCCGCGCACGCGCATGCCGTGTCGACCGAAGGAGGCGCCGAGCTGTCCCGCGTGCAAGTTGCGCTGCCGCCGCATAGTTCGCATCCCGCGCACCTGACGCAGATCGACGCGGTGCGGCCTCGCGTAGGGCGGGCGGCCGTGCGCGCGGCGCTGGCGAACGCGCACTTGTCGATGCGCGAACGCCGCCGAGCGACGGCGCGACTGCGCTCGAGCAATCCTTTGTTCAACGCCTGGCTCGACCGTTCATTTGCCGACCTCAGCCTTTTGACCACGGATTTGCCGACGGGCCCCTATCCCTACGCGGGCATTCCGTGGTTCTCGACACCATTCGGGCGCGATGCGGTCGTCACCTCGTTGCAGACGTTATGGCTGCAGCCGTGGCTTGCGCGCGGCGTGCTGCGTTTTCTCGCCGAGCATCAAGCGCGCGAGGATTCGAAGTTTCGCGACGCCGCCACGGGCAAGATCATGCACGAGATGCGCAAGAGCGAAATGGCCGCGACCGGCGAGGTGCCCTTTGCGCTTTACTACGGCGGTGTGGACACCACGCCGCTGTTCATCGTGCTCGCGGGCGCGTATGCGGCGCGTACGGGCGATCATGCCCTTATCGGAGAGTTGTGGCCGGCGCTCGAACGCGCGGCGCAATGGGTGTCGACCGTTTGCGACAAGAATCCCCATGGCCTGCTCGATTACCGCTGCGAGTCGGATCGCGGCTTGGCCAACCAAGGATGGAAGGACAGTCACGATTCGGTGTTCCATGCGGACGGACGCATGCCCGAAGGCCCGATCGCGCTCGTCGAGGTTCAGGCCTACGCGTGCGCGGCCTTCGATACGATGGCCGAATTCGCGACGCAGCGCGGGTTGAGCGAAGATGCCGCGCGTTATGCGGCGCGGGCCGTCGCTTTGCGCGAGCGCGTCGAGGCCTTGTTTTGGATGCCGGAACTCGACTTTTACGGCATCGCGCTCGACGGGCATGGCGAACTCTGCCGTGTACCCGCATCGAACGCCGGGCATTTGCTCGCCTTCGGGCTGCCCACGCGGGCGCGCGGCGAAGCCGTCGCGCGGCAACTGCAATCGACGCTCTTTCATACGGGCTGGGGCGTGCGCACGCTCGCCGCCGGCCAAGCGCGCTTCAATCCGATGGCGTACCACAACGGCTCGGTATGGCCGCATGACAACGCGCTGTGCGCGCGAGGGTTCGCGCGCTACGGCGACAAGCAGGCGGCGGTGCATCTGCTGCAGGCGTTGTTCGAAGCCGCCGTGAGCTTCGACATGAGGCTGCCCGAGCTCTTTTGCGGGTTTACGCGCCAGCGCGGTGAACCGCCGACCGCTTACCCCGTTGCGTGTTTACCGCAAGCATGGGCAGCGGGCGCGCCGTTCATGATGCTCGAAGCCTGTCTCGGCGTGACGGTCGATGCGGTGCGCGGCGAAGTGCGAATCGATCGGCCGGCACTGCCCGAGGGTATCGATTGGCTCGAGCTTCGCGATTTGCGCGTGGGTGAGGGGTCTGTTTCGATCACGTTTCGGCGCGTCGGGGAGAAGGTCGTCCCGTCTGCGGACGACGGCAACGTGCGCGTGGTGGCGATGCTCTAAGCGCGGAGGGCTCGGTGGTTGGGTGGCGCTTGAATTATTGAATGATAAGTCATAATATCGGCCGCATGACTACCCAACCGATCACCCGAGCCCGGCGTGCCCAGGGAGCCGCGCCGCGCGGCCGTCCACGCGAATTCGACACGGTGGACGTGCTCGATCGCGCGAGCCAAATCTTTTGGCGCCAGGGATACCACGCGACGTCGATCGACGATTTATGCGAGGCAACCGGCGTGCTGCGCGGAAGCCTTTACGGCGTATTCGGCGATAAGCACGGTTTGCTGCTGGCCGCGTTCGATCATTACGCCGACGGTGTGGTCGCGCGTCTGGCTGAGCGTCTGGCCGCGCAATTGCCTACGCGCGAGTCGTTGCGGGACGCCTTGCTGCACTACGCTCGCGTCACGAACGCGATGAACGGCGAGCGTAGCTGCTTCATCACGAATACGACCCTCGAAATGCAAGCAGGCGATGCAGCCTTGCGCGAACGCGTCGAATCCGTTCAGCGACGCATGACGACCTTATTGACGGCAGCCGTCATTCGAGGCCAGGCGGCCGGCGAATTCGAGTCGTCGCTCGATGAGAAGGCTGTCGGCGAATTCCTGCTCTGCGTGACGCAGGGCTTGCGCGTGATGAGCAAGGTCGTCGATGACGATGCTCGGCTCGAGCACATCGTGGATCTGGCGTTGCGCGCGCTCGGTTGAGTTCAAGCCTCGAGCGCCAGCAGCGCGAACGTCGCGAGCCAATGCTCACCCATGTAGTCGCCGGCAACGTGAGCGAGCGCCGCATTCAGATGCGTTTGCGCCGCTTCTTCGAGTAGCCGCTTGCGCGCGTCGCCGTCGGGCAACGCCGAGGCAAGCGAGCGTTGGCACCAGGCACGGCTTAAATTCAACCCGTCGAGATGGGCGATTTTGCCGTCGGTGCGATCGGTGACGGTTGCCGGCACGAACAGCGTGGCCGGTTCGCGCTGCGCCAAGCGGGGCAAGAACCGGTCGAACCAGACGTTGAACGCGTCGAGCGGCAGTACGCGCCGCATCAGTTCGGCTTCCATCAAAGCGGGCGACAGGAATTCGTCGCCGCTGGGCTCCCACGCCTGGCAGTCCGCATCGCGCTCATACCAGCGCCGCGCCGTTTCCTCGATCAGCGCCGCGAACGCGGTACGCCCCGTTGCGCGGGCAAAGTCGAGCGCCCCTGCGAGGGCAAACGCGGTATTGAAGTGCGTTCCGACGCGCAGCGGATAGGTCGCCTTCGGCAAAAACGTCTCGAATCGCTCGATGAAGACATTTGTCAGCGGGGCAAGCGTTGCGGCCCAGCGTGCGGCCTGCGACGAGCGCATCGCATCGAGCTGGCCGGCCAACGCGAGCAGCCATCCCCAACCGTACGGCCGTTCGAAGCCTTGATTGTGAGGCAGGCTCAAATAGGCAAGTTCGCCGGCAACGTTGGCTTGGGTGAAATGGGTGTCGACGACTTCGCTGATCGCCTGCGCTTGCGGCAGTGCCGGGTATCGATCGAGCAGCCGCAACAGGAGCCAATATCCGTGCACGCACGAATGCCAGTCGTAGCTGCCGTAGAAGATCGGATGCAACTCGCGCGGCGAGCGCACGTCTTGCGGACCGGCGAGCGAATGCGTGAGCTTGTTCGGATATTCGAGCGTGAGATGGGATAGGGCCAGGTCAGCGAACTTCGCGGCGATCTCGGGCGTGAGTCGGGTAGTCATCGAAGCGGGGAAAAGATGGGGAGTCCTAACGATAGCCGTCGCACTTGGGTTCGGCAAGCACGCATGCCTGTGTGCGCTCGGCCGGGGTGGGCTCGTGCCCGCGGCGCCGGAAGGGTCGCGTCAATCGTCGGTTTTCACGCGCCGCGATTTGCGCTTGTCGGATGCGGTGCCCGCGGCGACGCCTTTCGCACTTTCTTTGGCCGACAAGGGCGGGGCTGACTCATAGCGCCGCATCGCTTCACCGAGGTCGTCCCTCAAGCGCACGAGGGCCGTGATCGCGGGAGCCGGCGGCTGCAGCGTTGCCCATAGAACGTCGGCGAGACGGTCGGCCGTGACGTCGAGGTCCGGGCTTCGATGCGCGAGCGCGGCGTCCCAGAGCACGTGCTCCATCGGGCCGAACACCATCGAGCGCATCAGGCGCAGCGGTAAATCGGCGCGAATCTGCCCCGCCTGCTGCGCCTGTGCGAGCACGCGCATCAGCGGCGCCGTATAGCGGCGCTGCAGGGCGGTCAGTTCGGCGCTCAGTTCGTGATGCTTCGCCCGGCCTTCGGACAAAACGAGCGAGCACATGCCCGTGCCGTGCACGAGCATGAGCCGCAAGTGCGTGCGGACGATGAAGGCGAACTGCTGGCGCGCGCTGCCGTCTCGCGGCAAGCCCGTTTCGATTGCCGCGATGATTTCGTCGTACCAATCGGCGATCACGCGTGCGCAAAGCTCGCGCTTGCCGCGAAAGTAACTGAAGACGGTCGCCTCGGACACGCCCAGGCGCTGCGCGATCTCCGCGGTCGTCGCACGTTCGTATCCCTTTTCGGAAAATACCTCGCGCCCCGCGCGAAGGATGTCCTTCACCCGTTGCTGAGATTTGCGCCCGGCGGGCTGACGCCGCGTGCCGCCCGCTTCGGCCTTCGATTCTTCCCCAGTCTGAGTCGTATTCAACTTTGTCGCGCCCGCTTGGTTGCTGGACTGGATATTAGCACCGCGGCGCTGCGTCGTCGTCGCGGTATGAAAAATGAGCATTACTCAAGAAAATTGTTGACGCTTACGTAAATGTGGCGTGAAATGCGCGGTAATCGAGCGCGTGCCGCTCACGGGCCATTTCGGCCTCAATCCGAATTCGAGGAGACATTCATGAGCAATGTGCCTGGTTTGCAATTCGCGCTCGGCGAAGACATCGACATGCTGCGCGACACGATCGCCAACTTCTCGGCGAAGGAAATCGCCCCGCGGGCGGCCGAGATCGATCGCACCGATCAGTTTCCGATGGACCTCTGGCGCAAGTTCGGCGATCTCGGCGTGCTGGGTATGACCGTGTCCGAGGAATACGGTGGCGCGAACATGGGCTATACGGCACACATGATCGCGATGGAAGAGATCTCGCGCGCCTCGGCCTCGGTGGGCTTGTCCTACGGCGCGCACTCGAACCTGTGCATCAACCAGATCCACCGTAACGGCACGCCGGCGCAAAAGAGCCGATACCTGCCGAAGCTCGTGTCGGGCGAGCACGTCGGCGCATTGGCGATGAGCGAACCGAATGCGGGCTCGGACGTCGTCAGCATGAAGCTGCGTGCCGACAAGCGCGGCGATCGCTACGTGCTGAACGGCACGAAGATGTGGATTACGAACGGCCCGGACTGCGACACGCTCGTCGTCTACGCGAAGACGGACGTCGAAGCGGGCGCGCGCGGCATCACGGCCTTCATCGTCGAAAAGGGTATGAAAGGATTTTCGGTCGCGCAAAAGCTCGATAAGCTCGGCATGCGCGGCTCGCACACGGGCGAGCTCGTGTTCCAAGACGTGGAAGTGCCGGAAGAGAACATCCTCGGGCAACTGGGCGGCGGCGTGAAGGTGCTGATGAGCGGACTCGATTACGAGCGCGCCGTGCTGGCCGGCGGCCCGACGGGCATCATGCTCGCTTGCATGGACGCCGTCGTGCCGTACATCCACGACCGCAAGCAGTTCGGCCAGCCAATCGGCGAGTTCCAACTGATTCAAGGCAAGGTCGCCGACATGTACACGACGCTGCAAGCCTGCCGCGCTTATCTGTATGCGGTGGGCCGCCAACTCGACACGCTCGGCAAGGAGCACGTGCGCCAAGTACGCAAGGACTGCGCGGGCGTCATCCTCTATACCGCCGAGAAAGCGACCTGGATGGCCGGCGAGGCGATCCAGATCCTCGGCGGCAACGGCTACATCAACGAGTATCCGGTCGGCCGTTTGTGGCGCGACGCGAAGCTCTACGAAATCGGCGCGGGTACGAGCGAAGTGCGCCGCATGCTGATCGGCCGCGAGCTGTTCGCCGAAACGCTTTGACGCCGAGCCATCTTCAAGACATCTTCAAGACGAACGCCGCGAGACGGAGCATCGAGTCTTATGCCGATCATCGAAAGCAAATTGAACCCGCGCTCGGAAGATTTTCGAGCGAACGCCGCCGCGCTCGACGCGATCGTCGCCGACCTGCGGGCTAAGGTGGCCCACCTGGCGCTCGGCGGCGGTCAAGCCGCGCGCGATAAGCACATCTCGCGCGGCAAGCTGCTGCCGCGCGATCGCATCGCGCAATTGCTCGATCCGGGCACGCCGTTTCTCGAATTCTCGCAGCTCGCCGCGTTCGGGATGTATCACGACGCGGCGCCGGGCGCCGGCGTCATCACGGGCATCGGGCGCATCGCCGGGCAAGAATGCGTGATCGTCTGCAACGATGCGACGGTCAAGGGCGGCACTTACTATCCGATGACGGTCAAGAAGCACGTGCGCGCGCAAGAGATCGCCGCGGAGAACCGATTGCCTTGCGTCTATCTCGTCGATTCGGGCGGTGCGAACCTGCCGAATCAAGACGATGTTTTTCCCGATCGCGATCACTTCGGCCGCATCTTCTTCAATCAAGCGAACATGTCGGCCGCGGGCATCGCGCAGATCGCCGTCGTCATGGGTTCGTGCACGGCCGGCGGCGCCTACGTGCCCGCGATGAGCGACGAGTCGATCATCGTCAAGAACCAAGGCACGATCTTTTTGGGCGGTCCGCCGCTCGTGAAGGCCGCGACGGGCGAGGAAGTCAGCGCTGAAGATCTGGGCGGCGGCGACGTTCATACGCGGCTGTCGGGCGTGGTCGATCATCTCGCGCAGAACGACGCGCATGCGCTCGCGTTGGCGCGCGGCATCGTCGGCAAGCTCAATCGCACGAAGCAGCCGGGCGTCGTGATGCGCGAGCCGAAGCCGCCGCGCTACGATGCCCAAAGCCTTTATGGCGTGATTCCCGTCGATACGCGCAAGCCGTTCGACGTGCGCGAAGTCATCGCGCGTATCGTCGACGATTCCGAGTTCGACGAATTCAAGGCGCGTTTCGGCACCACGCTCGTCACCGGCTTCGCGCATATCTGGGGCCACCCGGTCGGGATCGTGGCGAACAACGGCATCTTGTTCTCCGAATCGGCGGTGAAGGGCGCGCATTTCATCGAACTGTGCGCCCAGCGCAAGATTCCGCTCGTGTTCTTGCAGAACATCACGGGCTTCATGGTGGGCCGCAAGTACGAGAACGAAGGCATTGCGCGCCACGGTGCGAAGATGGTGACGGCCGTCGCCACCGCGAAGGTGCCGAAGTTTACGGTCATCATCGGCGGCTCGTTCGGTGCCGGCAATTACGGCATGTGCGGCCGGGCCTACTCGCCACGCTTCCTCTGGATGTGGCCGAATGCGCGCATCTCCGTGATGGGCGGCGAGCAGGCCGCGTCGGTGCTGGCCACGGTCAAGCGCGACGGCATCGAAGCGAAGGGCGGCGCTTGGAGCGCCGAGGAGGAAGAGGCGTTCAAGAAGCCGATTCGCGATCAATACGAGCATCAGGGGCACCCGTACTATGCGAGCGCGCGCCTTTGGGACGACGGCGTCATCGACCCGGCTCAGACGCGCGACGTGCTGGGGCTTGGGCTCTCGGCAGCCATGAACGCGCCGATCGAAGACACGCGCTTCGGCGTATTCAGAATGTGATGCACGGTCCGGTCGACTGGAGACAATCGATGCAATACAGCATGCTGGAATGCTCGTTCGCCGGGCACGTGGCGACCATTACGCTCAATCGCCCCGACGTGCGCAACGCGTTCAACGAGACGACGATCGCCGAGCTGACCGACGCATTCGGCCAACTCGAAGCGCGCGAAGACATTCGCGCGATCGTGCTCGCCGCCCAGGGTCCTGCGTTTTGTGCCGGGGCCGATCTGAACTGGATGAAGAAGATGGCGGCGTTCTCCGACGAGGAGAACCGTGTCGACGCACGGCGCCTGGCCGATATGCTGTCGGCCATCTATCGGGCGGGCAAGCCCGTCGTCGCTCGCGTATCGGGCGACGCCTATGCGGGCGGCGTGGGCCTGGTCGCGGTCAGCGATATCGTCGTGGCCGTCGACAGCGCGCGCTTCTGTCTCTCCGAAGCACGGCTCGGCCTCATTGCCGCGACCATCGCGCCGTACGTCGTGCGTGCGCTTGGCGAGCGCGCCTCGCGGCGCTACTTCGCGACGGCCGAACCGTTCGATTGCGCGACGGCACAGCGCCTTGGGCTCGTGCACGAGATGGTGGCTCCCGATGCACTCGATAGCACCGTCCAGAAGATCACCGCGGCGCTGTGCGCGAACGGCCCGCAGGCCGTGCGCGAATCGAAACGGCTCGTGCAAGACGTAGCAGGGCATGCGCTCGATGAAGCGTTGATCGACGATACCGCTCGCCGCATCGCACGCATCCGCGCGAGCGCGGAAGGGCGCGAAGGTGTGGCGTCCTTCCTCGAAAAGCGCGCGCCGGCCTGGCGCGATTGACCGCAACTAGTACGTAGCCGTAATCGATACGCAACCGATACGCAACCGATAGCCGCCTCATTGCGAGACTTTCCATGTTCAACAAGATTTTGATTGCGAACCGCGGCGAGATCGCTTGCCGCGTGGCGGCAACGTGCAAGCGGCTCGGGATCGCAAGCGTCGCGGTGTATTCCGATGCCGATGCGAATGCCAAGCACGTTGCCGCTTGCGACGAAGCGGTTCATATCGGCGGTGCGGCCGCGAGCGAGAGCTACTTGCGCATCGAGCGCATCATCGACGCCGCGTTGCGCACGGGTGCCCAGGCCGTGCATCCGGGCTACGGATTTCTTTCGGAGAACGAAGCATTCGCGCAAGCCTGCGAGGCGGCGGGGCTCGTGTTCATCGGGCCGCCCGTCTCGGCTATCGCCGCGATGGGATCGAAGGCCGCGGCGAAAGCGCTGATGCAGGCGGCAGCCGTGCCGCTCGTACCCGGATACCACGGCGATGATCAGGAGTCCGAACTATTGCAGCGCGAAGCCGATGCCATCGGCTATCCCGTTCTACTCAAAGCGAGCGCGGGCGGCGGCGGTAAGGGCATGCGCGTCGTGGAGAAGGGTGAAGATTTCGCGCAAGCGCTGGCCTCGTGCAAACGCGAGGCCGCCAGCAGCTTCGGCAACGATCGCGTGCTGATCGAAAAATATCTGACGCGTCCGCGTCACGTCGAAGTGCAGGTGTTCGCCGATCAGCACGGCGGCGCCGTCTATTTGTTCGACCGCGATTGCTCGGTGCAGCGCCGTCATCAGAAGGTGCTCGAAGAGGCGCCCGCCCCTGGCTTGTCGGACGACGTGCGCCGCGCGATGGGCGAGGCCGCCGTCGCGGCGGCGCGCGCGGTCTCGTATGTCGGCGCCGGCACGGTCGAATTCATCATGACCGATAGCGCGTTCTACTTCATGGAGATGAACACGCGGCTGCAAGTGGAGCATCCGGTCACGGAGATGATCACCGGGCAGGACCTCGTCGAATGGCAGTTGCGCGTAGCGGCGGGCGACCCACTGCCGTTGCGCCAGGACGAGTTGCGTATCGACGGTCATGCGATCGAGGCGCGCGTCTATGCCGAGAATCCGGCTCGCGGGTTTTTGCCCTCGACAGGTACGCTCGAGTATCTGCGCATGCCGGCAGCCGTCGAGTTCACGATCGGCGCACCCTCGCGCGCGCCCGTGCGCATCGACAGCGGCGTGCGCGAGGGCGATACGATCACGCCGTTTTACGATCCGATGATCGCGAAGCTGATCGTTCACGGCGCCAATCGCGAAGAGGCGCTCGCGCGTTTGAGCCGCGCACTGCAAGGCTGCGAAGCCGTCGGCCCGCAAACGAACGTCGCATTTCTGCGGCGTATCGTCGAAAGCAAGCCGTTCTCGACGGCCGAATTGGATACGGGCCTCATCGAACGCCACCACGACGAACTGTTCGCATCGGTCGACAAGCCCTTCAAAGAAGCGCTGGCGCTCGCATGCGGCGCGTTGCTGATGCGTGAAAGCGGCGTCGCGCAGGCCGCATCGCCGTGGGATGCGTTGTCGCATTGGCGTTTGAACGGTAGCTATCGGCAAACGATCGAATGGCGCGACACGGAAAGCGAAAGCGCGTTCAAGGTCGTCTATGCGCGTGAGGGCGACTCGCGCACGCTCGAGCACGATGGTGTGGCCGAATCGTTCGACTGGTGGCGCGGCAGCGAGCCGCATACGTTCGGTGCGCGTCTCGGAGAGGCGCGCGTGACGGGGCGCGTGTTTGCCGACGGCGACGTCTTTCACGTTTTCTGCCAAGGCTCGGCGCTCGCGTTCGAGTGGCAGAACCTGCTTGCACATGCGGCCGATGCCGAGCATGGCGAAGGACGACTGACCGCGCCGATGCCGGGCAAGGTGATCGCGGTGCTCGTTGAGCCGGGTGCCGTCGTGGAAAAAGGCGCGCCGCTGATCGTGATGGAAGCGATGAAGATGGAGCATACGATTGGCGCGCCTACGGCGGGGAAGGTGGCCGAAGTGCTCTACGGCGTCGGCGATCAAGTGGCCGACGGTGCGCAGTTGCTCGTCATGGAAGCGCAGTAAGTCGTAAGGATGAAGTAAGCGGCGCGGCTCATCGCGGGCCGCTCATCCGCGCGGTGCCGCAATCGAAGCATCGCAATGCCTCGTCGCGTGGCCTATGCTGGAAGCGTTTGCATCCTGTCTTCGGTGAGGAGGGTGTCATGCCTCGGTGCGATGGCTTCATCGGTGCGATCGGCGGCACGCCGCTGATTCGGCTCGCTCGTCTGAGCGAGGAAACGGGTTGCGAGATATTCGGCAAAGCCGAGTTCATGAATCCTGGCGGGTCGGTCAAGGATCGCGCCGCGCTCTACATCATTCGCGATGCCGAGCGCCGTGGCGCGCTCAAGCCTGGCGGCACCGTTGTGGAGGGGACCGCCGGCAACACGGGCATCGGTCTTGCGCACCTTTGTGCCGCACGCGGCTATCGCTGCGTGATCGTGATTCCCGAAACGCAATCGCAGGAAAAGATGGACCTGCTACGCGTGCTCGGGGCGCAGGTTCTACCCGTGCCGGCCAAGCCTTACAAAGATCCCGACAATTATCAGAAGATCGCGGGCAGACTGGCGGAACAGACCGAAAACGCCATTTGGGCGAACCAGTTCGACAACGTCGTCAATCGTCAGGCGCACTATGAAACCACGGGTCCGGAGATCTGGCGCGATACCGACGGCAAGATCGATGCGTTCGTTTGTGCGACGGGCACGGGCGGGACGCTGGCGGGTGTGGCGCGTTTTCTGAAGGAGCGCAACGATGCGGTCAAGATCGTGCTGGCCGATCCAAACGGCAGTGGGTTATACGGCTTCGTCAAAACCGGTGAAATCAAGGCCGAGGGCAATTCCATCACGGAGGGGATCGGCTCGAGCCGCGTGACGGCCAATCTGGAAGGCACGCCGATCGACGATGCCCTGCGTATCGACGATCAGACCTGCGTGACGATGGTCTATCGGCTATTGCGTGAAGAGGGGTTGTATGTCGGTGGCTCGACGGGAATCAACGTGGCGGCGGCCGTGCAGCTTGCGCGCGAGATAGGGCCGGGGCATACGATCGTGACGCTGCTATGCGATCGCGGCAGTTTGTATTTCGCGCGGCTGTTCAATCAGGCTTGGTTGGCCGAGCGTGGGTTGCGGGCGGGATAGGCATCGCCCGTGTGTCGAGCAATCTCCATTTATCAGCGTTTTCGTACCAGTGCCTGATCGCTCAGAACGGCTAGCGTCGATGGCAACGAGCAAAGACCGAGAGCGACGGCGAGCAGGATGTTTTCGTCATCTTCCGGCCCGATCGACCCGAGCCCACGACTAAGCGGCGCAAAAAAGTGAACGCCGCTCGTGCTGTTGATCCACGCCGAGAATGCGTCGGACGCGTAGACCAAGCGACACAAAGCAGTGGATAGCGCGATGATGAAAAGCAATTTCAAGACAGTGGTCATAGAACCTCCACGACGCCGTAACAGCGAATGCGTGTGCCCGGAATGTATGCGACTTTGCCGCCTCGGAGATATGCGCTCAACTGTGCGAATGAAGTGGCGCTTACAAGCGTAATGCATCCCTTGCTGATGCGGCCGCTACCGATCGGGTGCAACCTGAAGTTGCCGCGTCTTACGCCGTCGATATACGTTTCGTCGTCGATGTAGTACCGTCCGGTGGGCAACGGGCCCGAATCGACATGTGCGATGGCCGTAGGCGAGTTCACGTCATCGGCATTGCCGGAGAAAGCGATGAACGAGCGTCCGTCGCAGGTGAGCGTCGAGCGTTGCTCACCGTTCAATCTATACGTGCATGATGCAAGAGGCATATCGGCTCCTTGTATCGGACCCGACACGATATCGGTGTATGCCGCATTATGCGGGTGTGGCCAATATTTTCAGCCAATCGGAAGGGAGGCTCAACGCTGCGCCCAGCTTCGGCCCACCCGTCAAGACTTTGTGCGGCGGAAGCGTCACGCAATGCAAGTGGATACTTAGGGATCCTAACTTTATCGCTTCGATGCTGAGTGAGAGCGAAGCGGATAGCGAGGACGGCACTCGATAGCTACTGCAATGTCCCCCAGCGCTCGACCGCCGGTTCCGCCGATGCCCACTTCCACACCGTGCCCTGCCGGCAGGCACTCGCGGTAAACCAGTCGGCCGTCGCATCCGGCTTGTCGCCGTCGACGACCGAGAACGCGAACTCCTTACAGCTCGCCAGCGCGGTGTCGAATGCGCGCGTCACCCGCACTTCGCCGTGCCCGTTTTCGATCGGCAGTCTATGCTTGACCCGCCACGGTTGCGACCCGCCGACCGGCAGGTCGCCAACCAGTGAGGCAATCGCATCCTGCTGCTCCTGATGCATGACGCGCATGTAGCGGTTCACGGCTTCATCGGTCGCGGCTTGCACGGCGATGCCGACGCCGATCCCAACCGCCGGGTTCGCGGTGACCGCGCCTGTCGCCACGCCGGCGACCGCGCCGCTCGCCGCCCCAATCGACGCACAGCCGCTCATCGCGGCGCTCACGCCCGCGCAGACGAGCGCGACCAATACGAGGCGCGCGCTCATTGGAGCGCGCCCCAGCGTTCGGTCGCGGGTTCGGCCGAGGCCCATTTCCACGCATTGCCGTCGCGGCAGATCGAAGCGACATAGAACGCGCTCGACGCAGGCTTCTTCTTCGTCGCGTCTTCATCGACGGAAAAGACGATTTCCTTGCAATCGAGCGCGCCGGTGCTGATCGCGCGGCTCACCGTCACGCGGCCGTGCTCGTTGTCCTCGATCGGTACCGAGTGCTTGATGGCCCACGGCGCGACCGCGCCGATCGCCAGCGGCCCCGCCGCGGTTGCGATCGAGTCCTGGGTATGCGTGTGCACGACGCGTTCCGTGTACTGCACGCCCGCTTTCGCGGCCGCCACGGCACCCAAGCCGATACCGGTCGCGACGGCGGCGTTGCGCGTGACTTTGGCTGCGACCGCCGCGCCGCCGATACCGGCGCCCGCCGTAGCGCTTTCGGTGTACAACGAACTGCAGCCGTTCAGATTGGCGATGGCCACTGCGGCGATCACGGCGACCGCAAACCGGTGCATGGTGTATTGCATGTTCCCTGCCTCTTCGTTCTTACCCTTGCGATTGCGATCGTTATTGCTGTCGCTTATTGCTCTCGCCCAGCACGAAATACGCCTTGGGCGGCCGCTTTCATCAAGCGGATCGCTCGCGGCGCCTTGCGTGCAGCGCCGCGGCATTTTGCAACATCGGATTTGCGAATGACACGAAAAAAGTGCAAAAAATTGCAAATAGGCAGTCCGATAGGCAATACGCGAGACGTCCTAATCCCCTTGCGCGGGCTCCATCGATTGCAGGCGCTCGGCCGCTTCGCGCAGGCCGTTGAAGATTCGCTCGGCCACTCTCTCGGGAAAACGCGGTGGCAGCGCGCCCGAGACGGATTCGATCACTTGCGGCGTGCGCTGCAGAATTTCCGCGATGAGCGGCTCTGCATTGGGACCGTAGCGACAGAGGCGGGCCGTTTGGTTGAAGTGGCTGCGCTTGATGTCGCGCATCCGGTAGTGCCTGCCGGTGCCCCAAACGGCCATGGCAAGCGAGGCTTTGTGCCATGACCATTGATTGCCGCCGTCGCCTTCCACGGGCCAAATCGACATGACGTCGTAGAGCGGCGTCATTTGGAAGCGGCCGCCCGGCAGCAGCCGGAGGCTGAAGTTCTTGGCATGGCCATCCGGCGCCGCAAGCATCCAGTAGAGGATGTGCGCACGCAGGAAGTTGGAGATGTCTTCGGAGGCGCGCTGGGACTGTTGCAGGATGCCTGCGATCTCGCGTATGCCTGGGCCGCCATGCGCTTCGTACTTGCGATGTGGGGAGACGCCGAGCGCTTGGCAAAAGTCCTCTTGAGGCAAGCGCAGCAACGCACCATTGCGGCCGTATGTGCGATCGAATCGCTCGACGCACAATACCTTCTGCGAGCCGAACGTCATGACGTCGGCTTTCGGCACGGGCAAGCCGTATGCGTCGAGAACGGCGAGACACAGCCATTCGTTTTCGACGGAGATCTGGAAGTCCACCTTCTTTCGACCTAGCAGTCCGAGCGGGAGCTTCAGAATATGCGTCGTCGGCGTGGCGCCGCGCGGTAGGAGCCACTGACCGTCTCGATACAGGAGGGCGGTTTTCTCCTGCGCGCCAGCCAGTGAAATGCGGAAATCGTCCTCGTCGTCGGTGGGCCAAATCGGCTCGCTGCCCAGCATGCGTTGCAAGATGCGTTCGATATCGTCGGCGGACAACGGTGTGCCTTCGATCCGATCGACGTTGCTCGGCGTTTCGTCTTCGTCGAGCAACTGCACGGCGCCCACGCAGTCGCGCCCGATGGCTTTGAGCAGATCGAATGCTTCCAGGGTTTGTGTCTTGAAGCGTGCCGCGATCCGTTTGCGAATATCGGGGCTGTCGGGTAGCAGATTGTCGAAATAGTTTTCCACGCGCTCCCCTCTTAAGGGAAGATCGTCGACGCCGAAAGGCAGGGAAAGAGACAGCGGCCGGCCTACGGCCGATTGCTTCCAACTTTCGGTGTAGCGCAATTCCATCGCACCGTTTGCCGGAAGAATCCAAGTGCCGACGCGTTCGCCGTTGGCCCAGATGGACAGGGCGCGTGTGTGTGAACGGCGACCCATGTGTTACCACTCCGGCTGGTCGTCTGCCGCGCCCTGGTGGGAGCGGGCGTCGCGCGGATGCACCTGCAACTCCAACCCGTATAGCGCAAAAAGGGCGAGCATTTGGTCGAGCGAGAGCGAGTCGGTAGCCGTCGTTTCGAGCAACGATAAGCGCGGCTGGCCGACGCCGAGATATGCGGCCGCCTCAGCCTGTGTCATGCCTTTGGCTTTCCTAGCGGAAAGTAGGACCTCGCCAAGCTGCGATGGAGTGCTCACGATGATCATCGTCGATATTCCTGTGGGGAATAAAGCCAGTATATGCCTCACAGGCATAAACAACAAATATTCGTATAGGAAATATTTTATCGGCGACCGAGTATGCGTGAAATATTCTCTATGGGCATAAACACAATTTATGCGTCACAGGAATATTCGATCGCCTCTTCGCCGCGGGCGCCTACCGCCGCCTACGACGCTTCCGCCGCCGCGCAACGATGATCGAGCAGCGTTTCGGCGGAACCCGTCCCGCCGTGGGTATCGAGGCTGCTGTTGAGAATGAGCCAGCCTGCGTCCGTGGCCGATGGCCCGGCGCCCGTCACGAAAATCGTCTGCGACGCCATGATGTCGGGACTCGTTTTGCCGCCCGCGACGATGTCGAACGGATTGAAATCGAAGGTGGGCCCAGGGATGCGCATGATGCGATAGCGCGCGCCATCGATCGTGTCCCAACGCCACACGCGCGGCGGATCGCTTCGATGTCGGGCGAGCGCGGACGCGGCGTCGGCGCGCATGCAGTCGATATGGATATGCAGTTGTTCTTGCGAGCGGCGCATTGCCGAGTTGATTTCCAATCCAATCTCATCGTCGGCAAGCGTTGCGCGTCCCGCCTTGTTCAACGAGGCTTCGACATAACGGCGCGCATCCCATGCATCGGCCCAGTAATTGGGCGCGTCCGGCGCCAGCAGCAGCGGGCTTTCGATGCCTGAGATTCGATCGGTCGGAATCAACAGATGCTGGGCCACACCGTCTCGATCGTGCAGCAGTGCGTAGCGCCCTTGCAGATCGACGCTCGCGCAGATGCCCGCCTTGCCCGTCGTGTGCGCCGCGGGTACGCAATTGAAATTGACGATTTGCCAAAGCGCATTGGGGTCGGCCGCGGCGAGCACGGAGCAACCGGCCGCGAAGACGGCCGCGCAAGCCGCGAGAACGAACGAGCGGCGAGGCCGCCCGCGTAGCATCGATTGGAGAAGGGTGCTCGACATAGTGACTTCACGAAGCGCAGCGCAGCGCATGATCGGCCGCCGCTTCGGAGCACAGCGCGTCAGACATGGCATGTCGCGTATCGGCAGGTGACAAGACGCGGCCATTCTGTCATGAAACGAAAGCGGACGGCGTCGAGCTACGCAGACGCCGTCCGGCGCCGCTCTCGGGGGGCGGCATGCGCCGGACCTAGCCCAGAACCTAGGCCCTTCAAAACACCTTGGTGATCGTTGCGAAGAACGTCGTTTGCAGCGGGTTCGATACGGCGATGTTGCCCGACGAATCGGGTGCGCCCGTCGTATAGCGATCGTAGACGTTGGTCGCGCCCCAGCCTTTCGTTATCGCGCCCGTCAGCGTCCAGCCGCCGTCGAACGTCTTCGAGACGGCCACCTTCGCGTCTTGCCAGTTATAGGCCGAGAAGTTCTGCACGCGTTCCCAGCCGTAGTGCAACAGCAGCGAGAAGCCGTGAGTGAGGTCGATGTTCGTATTGAGATCGAGGTAGCCCGAGCCGCGGCTGTTCTTGCCGCTGCCGATGCCGAGCGACTGGCTGTCGTAGCCGAAGTAATTCGGCGTGTACGTCAGCCAATACTTGGCCGTGAACCACTTGTAGGTCAGCGCCGTCACGAACTCGCCGTAGTTGTAGCTCGTCGCGCTTGCCGCCATGTGCGCGCCCGGGTACACGTAGTAGTAGAGCGTGCCCGTGTACGACAGATCGCCGAGCGCTCCGCCGTAGCCGCCGTACAAATCCCATTCGGCGGTGCCGCCTTCGATGAATTTGCTGCTGACGCTCGAGAGCCACGTCCCCGCGAACAACCCGCTCGGATGCGTGTAGTCGAAACCGCCTTGAATGGCGGGTTTGCCCCAGGTTTGCCGGAAGCCGCGCGACACGTATTGCGACGCGAGCGTGACGTTGGCCATGAAGGGGGATGCGGCGGGCGCTGCGGGCGTCGCCGCGAGTGTTGCCGGCGCCGTGCTTGCCGCCGATGAGGCGGGATCGGCGGGCGCCGCCGTTACGGCGCTCGGCGCGCTTGTATTCGCGCTGTTCGCGTCGGTTGTTTGCGCAAGCGCAGCCGGCGCATGCAGGGATCCGATCAATAGCGCCGCGCCGCCGAGAGCGGCGGTCGATAGGCGTGGCGGGGTCTTGCGTTGACTCATGTGCGCTCCGTCGTCGTCGTTGTAATCGATCTTGGTCAGCTTGCTTGCCCGGGCTCCAATCGGGTACGGATCTGATTGCGCTGAGTATTGCCAACCGATATGCGCAATGCGCACGCTGTTTCGGACGCGGATCTGTCGTTTCGCGACATGCCTCTCGCATGCGGAGATTGCAATCGACACGAAGCGCCTTATCCTACGGCGCTTGCAGGGATGAAGGGGCGGATGGGCGGTGGCGCCTGTGTCGCATTTTCGCAAGCGTGCGTCGGAATTCGTCGGCTACCCCGCGCTTTTTCTGGCAACTATGTAGGCAGACTGTGCAGGCGTCGGCCTGCCGCAAGGAGACGGAAGAAATGAGTTCACCGAAGGTGATGGTGCAGGGGCTGTGCAAGGTGTTCGGCACGAACCCCAAGCAGGCGCTCGACATGCTGGCCGCCGGCGCGACGAAGGACGAGATATTCGCTCGCACGGGCCAGATCGTCGGCGTGCACGATGTTTCGTTCGACGTTCAGGAGGGCGAAATATTCGTCTTGATGGGGCTCTCCGGCTCCGGCAAGTCCACGTTGATTCGACTGATCAATCGGCTCGTCGATCCGACGGCCGGCAAAGTGCTGATCGACGGGCGCGACGTTGTTGCGGCGCGGCGCAGCGAGCTGACTGCGCTGCGCCGAACGGACATGAGCATGGTGTTCCAGTCGTTTGCGCTGATGCCGCAGCGCACCGTGCTCTCGAACGCAGCCTTCGGTCTCGAAGTGGCCGGCGTCGCGCGCAAGACGCGCGAGGCTCGAGCGATGTCGGTGCTCGAGCAAGTGGGGCTCGCGCCGTTCGCGCACAAGCTGCCCGCCGAGCTCTCGGGCGGCATGCAGCAGCGCGTCGGCCTCGCACGCGCGCTGACCGTCAACCCTTCGCTGATGATCATGGACGAAGCATTTTCCGCGCTCGATCCGCTCAAGCGCAAGGAAATGCAAAACGTGCTGCTGCAGCTTCAGAAGGAACAGCGCCGCACGATCATGTTCGTCTCGCACGATCTCGAAGAGGCGCTCAGAATCGGCAACCGCATCGCGATCATGGAAGGGGGCTGCGTCGTGCAGCTCGGTACGCCGCAGGAAATCATCAGCCGTCCTGCGAACGATTACGTGCGCGCCTTCTTCGAAGGCGTCGATACGAGCCGCTACTTGACGGCCGGCGACCTGATGCAGACCGATGCCGTGCCGCTCGTGCGCGAGCTCGATGCGGCGGGCGTCGCCGCGTCGCTGAACGGCAGCGCCGAATATGCCTTCGTGCTCGACGGCGAGCGCAAGATTCGCGGCTTCGTGACGCGCGACGCGCTGGGCGGCGGCACGCCGAGCCTCGCGCAAATCGAATGCATCGCGCGCAGCGCGACGCTCGAACAGGTCGTCTCGCGCGTCGTGGCGCATCCGCGCGCACTGCCCGTCGTCGACGACGACGGCTGCTATTGCGGCTCGGTCGATCGTGCCGTCGTTCTTCAAGCCATCACGCGTACGCGAGGCTCCCATGTCTGAACTCATTCCACTCGGCAGTTGGGTCGATCAATCCGTCCACTATCTGCTCGATCACGACAGCCACGCGTTCGACATGATCGGGCGCGCGATCGACAGTCTCGCCGGGCTCGTCGAGCACGGCCTGCAAGCGGTCCCGATGTGGGCGCTGATGGCGTTCTTTATCGGCGTGGGGCTTTGGCGCATCGGCTGGCGCTTTGCGTTGTTCACGACGCTTTCGCTGCTGTTGATCTACGCGACCGGCTTTTGGGATCAAACCGTCATCACGCTCGGGTTGACGTTGTCATCCACGCTGATCAGTCTCGTGTTCGGCATCCCGCTGGGCATTTGGACGGCGAAGAACAAACACGTCGCACTCGTCGTGCGCCCGATCCTCGACTTGATGCAGACGATGCCCGCATTCGTCTATCTGATTCCGGCGGCCATGCTGTTCGGCCTCGGTCGCGTGCCGGGGATCTTGTCGACCGTCGTGTTCGCGATGCCGCCCGCGGTGCGTCTCACGAGCCTCGGCATTCGGCATGTCAATCGCGAGATCGTCGAAGCGGGGCAGGCCTTCGGCTGCACGCCTTGGCAGTTGCTCTACAAGGTGCAGTTTCCCAATGCCCTGCCTTCGATCATGCAGGGCGTCAACCAGACGATCATGATGGCGCTCTCGATGGTGATCATCGCGTCGATGGTCGGCGCGGGCGGCCTGGGCAACGACGTGCTTGCCAGCATTCAACGGCTGGATATCGGCCTAGGCTTCGAAAGCGGCTTGTCCGTCGTGCTGCTCGCGATCATTCTCGACCGGATCACGGAAAGCTTCGGTCGCACGCCGGGCACGGCCGTCGCGCCGCGCTTCCAAGGCCTGCGCAGCGTAATGCGGCTGCGCGCGAACGCCCAGCAACCCGTTACGCAAAGCTGAGCGAGGCGAGGCAAGCATGACGTCGGCCACCGTGATGCAGCCAGAAGCCGTTCCGTCGATGCCCGTGCATTTCGGGTTTCTGACGCTTCCGAATTTCTCGATGATCGCATTCACGAGCGCTGTCGAGGTGCTTAGGATGACGAACTATGTCGGCCGCGCGACGCACTACCGCTGGTCCGTCGTATCGGCCGACGGCGTGCCGGTGCGGGCCAGCAACGGCGTCACCGTCACGCCGACGAGAACGCTCGAGGAAGTCGGCATTCCCGATGCCCTCATCGTTTGCGGCGGCACGCAAATCCGCAGCGTCGTCGACGCGAACGTGAAGGCGCTGCTGGCCGACCTGGGCGAACGCGGCGTTCAGCTTGGCGCGATCTGCACGGGCGCCTACGCACTCATGAGCGCGGGGTTGCTCGACGACTATCGCTGTACCGTGCATTGGGAAGACATGTCGGCGTTGCATGCCGAATTTCCGCGCGTGAAGTTCCGGGACGAGTTGTTCGTCATCGATCGCGATCGCATGACTTGCACGGGGGGCACGGCGCCGCTCGATTTGATGCTGCACCTCGTCGGCGAACGGCACGGCCGCAACCTTGCCGCACAAGTATCGGCGCAGTTCATCCTGGAGCGCATTCGCAGCGCTTCCGATCATCAACCGATTCCGGTCGATGCTCGCATCGGGTTCTCGCGCGCGGAACTCATCGAAGTCGTGCGGCTCATGGAGGCGAACATCGAGGAGCCGCTATCGCTCGAGGAGCTCGCGCGGCTCGTTCGATTGTCGCAACGGCACTTGCAGCGGATGTTCAAGGTGTACCTCGAGGTGTCGCCCACTCACTACTACCTCTCGTTGCGGTTGCGTCGCGCACGCGACCTGCTGCGCACGACCGATGCGTCGATCGCACGGGTGACGGCGGTCTGCGGCTTCCAGTCGCCGTGCCACTTCAGCAAAGCCTATCGCGCGCAGTTCGGCTATGCGCCTAGCCGGGAACGCCGCCAAGCGAATTGATTCGATGAGGATATTTAGGAGTCCTTACGAAGTATCGATGTATCCGAAAAACGGCGATAAGCCGATATAACTGTACGAATGGAGGAGCGTCTAATGAAGCAATGCTTGATGAAAGCAGGTTGGGCCTTGGCGGCCGCGGCCCTGGTAACGACGAGCGCGTATGCCTCGGATTCGGCGGTGTGCCGCAACGTGCGTTTCGCCGACGTCGGCTGGACCGACATCGCGGCCACGACGGGCCTCGCTTCGGCCGTCTTCGAGGGGCTCGGCTACAACCCGACGAAAACGATCGCGTCGGTGCCCATCACGTTCGCCGGCATCAAGAGCAAGCAAATCGACGTATTTCTCGGCTATTGGTCGCCGACGATGGACCCGATGATCGAGCCGTTCGTCAAGGCCAAGCAGATCGAAGTGCTCGGCACGCCTAACCTGACCGGCGCGAAATACACGCTGGCCGTGCCCGATTACGTCTACAACGGCGGCCTCAAAACGTTTGCCGACATTCAGAAGTATGCCGACAAGCTCGGCGGCCGGATCTACGGCATCGAGCCCGGCAACGACGGCAATGCGCTGATCGAGAAGATGATCGACGGCAATCAATTCGGCCTCGGCAAATTCAAGCTCGTCGAGTCGAGCGAGGCCGGCATGCTCGTGCAAGTGAACAGGGCCATCCGCGATAAGCAATGGATCGTGTTCCTCGGCTGGGAGCCGCATCCGATGAACGTGCAGATGAAGATCGATTATCTGAGCGGCGGCGATTCGGTGTTCGGCCCGAATTATGGCGAGGCCAAGGTTTTTACGGCGACGCCGCCCGATTACGCCGCGCGCTGCCCGAATGCCGCGAAGCTCGTGTCGAATCTGCATTTCACGACCGACATCGAAAATCACGTGATGATGCCGATCATGAACAAGGAAGACCCGAACAAGGCCGCGACCGCGTGGCTGAAGCAGAACCCGCAGGTGCTCGACAAGTGGCTGGCGGGTGTCACGACGTTCGATGGCAAAGACGGGCTCACCGCGGTGAAGTCGTATATCGCTTCGCATTGAGGCTGTGAAATCGATACCCGCCGCGTGCGGGTGATGTCTTGCGAAACCCCGGGTGATCGGGGTTTTCCGATTCGGGGCGCAACGCATGCATCGGATGCTCAGAACGTCGCACCCGATGCGGCGAAATATGTTTCGCACTCCTTATCGTCTGACTCGTCGCCTGTACGTTGTTCGCGAAACGCAATCGGCGGCATGCCGTACTGCTTGCGAAATTCCCGGCCCAGGTGCGAGGCATCGGAGAAGCCGCAACTCGACGCAATGTCGGCGACGGTTCTATCCGAGCTCGTCAACAGCCATGCGGCCGTGCGCAGCCGTACGTGCTTGGCGAACGTCTGCGGCGTCTTGCCCGTCTGCGCTTTGAACAGCCGCTCGAGCTGACGCGGCGAAAGATCGAGTTTGCAAGCGAGCTCGTCAAGCGGCAGCGCGCGCCCGACATGCTGTTCCATCAGCAAGATCGCGCGCTTGATTTTCGGATGCGTTGCGGGCTCGAGCCCAGGCGGATGCGGCTGCGGCGCGTTGCCCTTCTGCATTTCGTCGACGAGTAGGATCCGCAGCGCCTTTTGCACCGTCGAATGATCGAAGTGCCGCAGCAGGATGGCGGCGGCGACGTCGATCGATGCCCGCCCGCCCGAACACGTAATGCGGCGGCGGTCGATCACGAAGAGACGATCCGCCACGAGCATCTCGGCATTTGCCGACGGAAAGCGTTCGATGAAATCCCAGTAGTGAAACCAGCTTACGCAGATGCGATGGCCGTCGAGCACGCCCGCGCGCATCAGCGAGAACACGCCCGTGCAGATGCCGACGATCGTCGCGCTGCCGCTTGCGGCGCGGCGGATGAAGGCGAGCGTCTCGTCGTCGGACTGAGGGCCCGAGTGCAGTAGCCCGCCCACGACGACCACGTAGTCGAACGGTTCGGCTTCGTCGAACGTTTCCCACGGCGTGATTTGAATGCCGCAGCTCGCGCGCACGGGCGCGAGGGTTTTGCCGACAACGCTCCAGGCGCACCGCACGGGCTTGCTGAAATCGCTGTCGTCGGCCGACAGCCGCAGCATATCGACGAAGCCGGAAAACGCCGTCAGCGTGAAGTTCGGCAGCAGCACGATCCCGAAGCGGATGCGCTCGCGCGAGGCAGTGGAAACCAGCGGTGACGGATCGGCAGCGTTCATGTGCGAGGAATTGAGGGCGTGTGGCGACGGCATCCCACGGCGATGCCGCTTTTGTTCTATCGGCGGATTTTACGCTTTGGTGTACTGACGTCCAAGCGCGGTGGTTCGCAAACTGTCGATCCACCCTCCCAACGATACTCATCGCAAGGCAGCCCCATGAACGTCAGCATCTTCGATTTGTTCAAGATCGGCATCGGCCCGTCGAGCTCCCATACGGTCGGGCCGATGATTGCCGCCTGCGGTTTCGTCTCGCACGTGGAAGACGCCAATCTGCTTGCCTACGTGCGCCGCATCAAAGTCGAACTCTACGGATCGCTCGGCGCCACGGGAAAAGGCCATGGCACCGACAAGGCAGTGCTGCTCGGGCTCGAAGGCCATTTGCCCGACGCGATCGATCCCGATCTGATCGCGCCGCGCCTGGCAGCGATTCGCGCCGGCAAATCGCTGCGGCTGATGGGCCGCGACGAGATTCGCTTCGACGAGAAGGAGGATGTGTCGTTCTATCGCAAGCTCATGAGCGGCACGAACGTCGTCCACCCGAACGGCATGCGCTTTCAGGCGTTCGACGAGCATGGCCAGTTGCTCGTCGAAAAAGAGTATTACTCGGTGGGCGGCGGTTTCGTCGTCAACCGCGACGGAGATCGCGTCAACGGCGTGCGTGCCGGCGCGGAGGTGCCGCATCCGTTCCGCACGGGCGCCGATCTGCTGCGCGCATGCCGCGACAGCGGGCGATCGATCGCCCAAGTCGCGTTCGAGAACGAATGCGTGTCGCGCTCGCCCGCCGACGTGCGCGAAGGACTGCTGGCGATCTGGCGCGCGATGGCCGCCTGTGTCGAACGCGGCTGCCGCACGGAAGGCGAACTGCCGGGCCCGATGCGCGTGAAGCGTCGTGCCGCCGAGCTTGCCAAGCACTTGCGTGCACGGTCGGAAGAATCGCTGCGCGATCCGCTTTCGATGCTCGATTGGGTCAACCTCTACGCGATGGCCGTCAACGAAGAAAACGCGGCCGGCGGGCGCGTCGTCACTGCACCGACGAACGGCGCGGCCGGCGTCATACCCGCGGTGCTGCATTACTACGTGAAGTTCGTGCCCGGCGCGAACGACGACGGCATCGTCGATTTTCTGCTGACGGCGGCTGCCATCGGCATCATCTACAAGGAAACGGCATCGATCTCGGGCGCGGAAGTGGGCTGCCAAGGCGAGGTCGGCGTCGCCTGCTCGATGGCCGCGGCGGCCCTTGCGGCCGTGATGGGCGGCACGCCCCGGCAGGTCGAGAATGCTGCCGAGATCGGTATGGAACACAATCTCGGCATGACGTGCGACCCCGTTGGCGGCCTCGTGCAGATTCCGTGCATCGAGCGCAACGCGATGGGTGCGATCAAGGCGCTGAATGCGTCGCGCATGGCGCTCAAAGGCGACGGCGATCACTACGTTTCGCTCGATTCGGTCATCAAGACGATGCGCGAGACGGGCGCCGACATGAAGACCAAATACAAGGAGACGTCTCGCGGCGGATTGGCCGTGAACGTCATCGAATGCTAATCGACCCATCGAGACCACCGCTATGAGCCGCTTTTCGATATTCAGTTTGGTACGCAACGGGTTGTCGTATCACGAGAACTGGGAGCGCCAGTGGCGCAGCCCCGAACCCAAGCGCGAGTACGACGTCGTGATCGTCGGCGGCGGCGGGCATGGTCTCGCCACGGCGTATTACCTGGCGAAGGAGCACGGCGTGCGCAACATCGCCGTGCTCGAAAAAGGATGGATCGGCGGTGGCAATACGGCGCGCAACACGACGATCATTCGCTCGAACTATCTATGGGATGAATCGGCGGCGCTCTACGAAAAAGCGATGAAGCTGTGGGAGGGGTTGTCGCAGGACGTCAACTACAACGTGATGTTCAGCCAGCGCGGGGTGATGAATCTCGCCCATACGCTGCAAGACGTGCGCGACACGCAGCGGCGCGTGAATGCGAACCGGCTCAACGGCGTCGATGCCGAATTCTTGACGCCCGAGCAAATCAAGGAGATCGAACCGACGATCAATCTGAACGCACGCTATCCGGTACTCGGCGCATCGTTCCAGCGCCGCGGCGGCGTGGCGCGTCACGATGCCGTGGCATGGGGTTTCGCGCGCGGTGCCGATGCACACGGTGTCGACATCATTCAGAACTGCCAAGTCACGGGCATTCGCCGCGATGGCGGCGCCGTAATTGGCGTCGAGACCGTGAAAGGCTTCATCAAAGCGAAAAAGGTTGCCGTCGTCGCCGCCGGCAATACCACGACGCTCGCCGACATGGCCGGTGTGCGTCTGCCGCTCGAAAGCCACCCGCTGCAGGCGCTCGTCTCCGAACCGATCAAGCCCGTGGTCAATACCGTCGTGATGTCGAACGCGGTGCACGCGTATATCAGCCAATCCGACAAGGGCGACCTCGTGATCGGCGCCGGCATCGATCAGTACACGGGCTTTGGCCAGCGCGGCAGCTTTCACATCATCGAGAGCACGCTGCAAGCCATCGTCGAAATGTTTCCCGTGTTCTCGCGCGTGCGCATGAATCGCCAGTGGGGCGGCATCGTCGACGTTTCCCCCGATGCCTGCCCGATCATCGGCAAAACCGACGTGAAGGGCCTCTATTTCAACTGCGGGTGGGGCACGGGTGGCTTCAAAGCCACGCCGGGATCGGGCTGGGTGTTCGCCCATACGATCGCGAACGATGCACCGCATCCTTTGAACGCACCGTTCTCGCTGGACCGCTTCTACACAGGCCACCTCATCGACGAGCACGGCGCCGCCGCCGTTGCGCACTAATCCGCCAAGGAGACTGACATGTTGCTGATCGAATGCCCTTGGTGCGGGCCGCGCGCCGAAAGCGAATTTTCCTGCGGCGGGGAGGCCGATATCGCTCGTCCGCTCGAGCCCGAGAAACTGAACGATCGCGAGTGGGGCGACTACCTGTTCATGCGCAAGAATCCGCGTGGCGTTCACCGCGAGCAATGGCTGCATACGCAAGGGTGCCGCCGCTGGTTCATGGCGACGCGCGATACGGTGTCGTACGCGTTCCAGGGCTACGACACGTTCGGCGGCGCGACGGCGCCGGGCACAAGCGAGCCCAATGCGGCCGCGCGCAAGAGTACGCAAGGGGGCAAATAACATGAGCAATCAAAAGGATCAAAAGGATCGACTGGGCGCGGGTGGGCGGATCAATCGAGCGATCCCGCTGACGTTCACGTTCAACGGGCGCACGTATCAGGGTTATCAGGGCGACACGCTCGCATCGGCGTTGCTCGCCAACGGCGTGCATTTCGTCGCGCGAAGCTGGAAATACCATCGCCCGCGCGGCATTGTGACGGCCGGCGTCGAAGAGCCGAATGCGATCGTGCAACTCGAAAGCGGGGCGTACAGCGTGCCGAACGCGCGCGCGACGGAAGTCGAACTGTACCAAGGGCTCGTCGCGACGAGCGTCAACGCCGAGCCTTCGCTCGAGAACGACCGCCTCGCGATCAATCAGAAGATCGCGCGCTTCATTCCGGCCGGCTTTTATTACAAGACGTTCATGTGGCCGCGCAAATGGTGGCCGAAGTACGAAGAGAAAATCCGCGAGGCAGCGGGGCTCGGCAAGGCGCCCGACACGCGCGACGCCGATCGCTACGACAAGTGCTTCGCGCACTGCGACGTGCTCGTGATCGGCGGCGGCCCTTCGGGGTTGGCCGCGGCCCACGCGGCAGGCAGCGCCGGTGCGCGCGTGTTCCTCGTCGACGATCAGCGCGAACTGGGTGGCTCGCTGCTCTCGTGCCGCGCGCAGATCGACGGTAAGGGCGCGATGCAATGGGTCGAAAAGATCGAGCACGCGCTGTCGCAGATGCCCGATGTCAAGGTTTTGTCGCGCAGCACCGCGTTCGGCTATCAAGACCACAACCTCGTGACGGTCGTGCAACGCTTGACCGATCATCTGCCGGTGTCGATGCGCAAAGGCACGCGCGAACTCGTCTGGAAGATTCGCGCCAAGCGCGTGATCTTGGCGACCGGCGCGCATGAACGGCCGCTCGTATTCGGTTACAACGATTTGCCCGGCATCATGCTCGCGTCCGCGGTATCGACGTACATCCAGCGCTACGGCGTGCTGCCGGGGCGTGAGGCCGTCGTCTTCACGAACAACGATGACGGGTATCAATGCGCGCTCGATCTGAAAGCGAGCGGAGCGAAGGTCACGGTCGTCGATCCGCGCGCGCAGAGCGACGGATCGCTGCCCGCGGCCGCGCGCCGTCACGGCGTAGTCGTGATGAGCGGCGCCGTGGTCACGAAGGCAAACGGCAAGTGGCGGGTGTCTTCCGTCGAAGTGGCATCGTTCGCGCAAGGAACGGTGGGCGCGCATGCCGCCACCTTGGCGTGCGATCTCGTCGCCATGTCGGGCGGATGGAGCCCTGTGCTGCACCTGTTCGCGCAATCGGGCGGCAAGGCGCATTGGCATGACGAGAAGGCGTGTTTCGTTCCGGGCAAGCGGATGCAGGCCGAGGTCAGCGTCGGCGCCGCGTCGGGCGAGTTCGGCTTGGCGCGCGGGTTGCGGCTCGCGCTCGACGCGGGCATAGAGGCTGCGCAGTCGCTCGGATTGAAGACGGCATCGCGGCCGGCTTCGCCGCAAGTGGCCGATATCAAGGAGTCCGCGATCATGCCGCTCTGGCTCGTGGGTACGCATGAACGTGCCGCGCGCGGGCCGAAACAGTTCGTCGACTTCCAAAACGACGTGTCCGCAGCCGACATCTTGCTGGCCGCGCGCGAAGGCTTCGAATCGGTGGAGCACGTGAAGCGCTACACCGCGATGGGCTTCGGTACCGACCAAGGCAAGCTCGGCAATATCAACGGGATGGCGATCCTCGCGCAAGCGCTCGGCAAGACGATTCCCGAGACGGGCACGACGACGTTCCGCCCGAACTACACGCCCGTCACGTTCGGCGCGATCGCGGGGCGCGAGATCGGCGATTTCATCGACCCGATTCGCAAGACGTGCATCCACGAATGGCACGTCGAACACGGCGCGCTGTTCGAAGACGTCGGAAATTGGAAGCGCCCCTGGTACTTTCCGAAGGGCAGCGAAGACTTGCACGCAGCCGTTGCGCGCGAATGTTTAGCAGTCCGAACGAGTGTCGGCATCATGGATGCCTCGACGCTCGGCAAGATCGACGTGCAGGGCCCCGATGCCGCCAAGCTGCTCAATTGGGTTTATACGAACCCGTGGTCGAAGCTCGAAGTCGGCAAGTGCCGCTATGGCCTCATGCTCGACGAGAACGGCATGGTGTTCGACGACGGCGTGACGGTGCGGCTCGGCGAGCAGCACTATCTGATGTCGACCACGTCCGGCGGCGCCGCGCGCGTGCTGACTTGGCTCGAGCGCTGGGTACAGACGGAATGGCCCGATATGAAAGTGCGGATGACATCGGTCACCGATCACTTTGCTACGTTCGCCGTAGTCGGCCCGAGCAGCCGCAAGGTGTTGCGCAAGGTGTGTCGCGACATCGATTTTTCGAATGAAGCATTCCCGTTCATGACGTTCAGGGAAGGCACCGTGGCCGAGGTGCCGGCCCGTGTGATGCGGATCAGCTTCTCGGGCGAACTCGCTTATGAAGTCAACGTGCCGGCCAATGCGGGCCGCGCCGTGTGGGAAGCCTTGATGGCGGCCGGCGAAGCGTTCGACATCACGCCGTACGGTACGGAAACGATGCACGTGCTGCGGGCGGAGAAGGGCTACATCATCGTCGGCCAAGACACGGACGGCTCGATGACGCCGTTCGATCTCGGGATGGGCGGGCTCGTGGCCAAAACGAAGGACTGCCTCGGCAAGCGTTCTCTGAGGCGCTCGGACACGGCGAAGGAAGGACGCAAGCAATTGGTAGGACTCCTAACCGACGATACGTCGTATGTCCTGCCCGAAGGCAGCCAGATTTTGGCGCACGGCATCAATGGGCCGGCGGCGAATCAAGTGGCTGCGGATCCGGTGCCGATGCTCGGCCATGTGACGTCGAGCTACTACAGCCCGATCTTGAAGCGTTCGATCGCGATGGCCGTCGTCAAGGGCGGCCTCGGCAAGATGGGCGAGAAGGTATCGGTGGATCTGAACGGTAAATCGATGGCGGCGACCATCACGAGCCCTGTCTTCTACGACACCGAAGGAGTGCGTCAGCATGTGGAATGAAAGCAGAAACAATACGGCCGTTGCCGGTGTTCGCACGCCGCTCGAATCGCCGCTCGTGGGCGCGCAAGCGTTGCTCGACGCTGATCAAGCGCTGCAATCGAAGCTGTTTCGCTTGCGCGAGCGGCCGTTCCTCGATCTTGCCAACGTGCGCGGCGATGCGCGCGATGGCGCATTCGTCGCCGCGGTGGAAAGCGTGATCGGTGCGCGCCTGCCGACCAAGCCGAATACGGCCGTGCGGGGTAGCGAGTACGAGGCGATTTGGCTTGGCCCCGATGAGTGGCTCGTCCGCTCGAACGAGGCGCGCGTGCCCGAGCTCGAAGGAAAATTGCGTACGGCATTCGGCACGCTGTTCGCGTCCGCGGTCGACGTGGGCAGCGGGTACACGGTGCTCGAAGCGAGCGGCGAGCGTGTGCGCGAGGTGATTGCGCGCGGATGCCCGCTCGATCTGCATCCGCAGGTGCTGCAGCGGGGGCAGTGCGCGCAAAGCCATTACTTCAAGGCGTCGATCGTGTTGATCCCGACGGCTTACGACACGTTCGAACTCGTCGTGCGCCGCAGTTTCGCCGACTACTTCTGCCGCATCATGCTCGACGCGGCCGCGCCGATCGTATCGTGAAGCCCGCCGAGCCGTTTGCCGTTCGCGGCGCGTTGCTGCACGACGTGGCTGCCGCGCGTCGCGGTCGCGGCTGGTATGTATTCGTCGACGGCTTGATCGCCCACACGCGCGTGGGCATCCATGCGCACGAGTATGCCGCACCGCAACGTGTCGTCGTCGACGCCCGCCTGGGTTACCGGTGCGCGCCGTCGGAAGCGGCCGACGGTTGGATCGACTATGAACGCTATTGTCAGCAAGTGACGGCGTTTCTCGCCGAGAAGCCCCATACGCGCCTGCTCGAAACGCTGGCTGTCGAGGTCGCGGCGTTGTCGTTTACGCAATGGCCCGTGCTCGAGACGTTGACGCTTGCGTTGCACAAGCCGAAGATTCGCGAAGGCACGCGCCGCATCGGGCTGGAGCTCGATTGGACGCGTGCCGATTACCATGCTTGGCGCGCCGAGCAGGAAGCGGTCGCGGCGCGTGCGACTTGCTGAGCTTTTCTTCCCGCTGAAGGCAGCGAGATCCGGCTTTACTATTTAGGAATACTAAGCATCTATCAGCGCGCCGTACTGGGTCAATTTCGCATCGAGCGCACGCGCCGCTCGCCCCGCACGTTTGTTCGCATACATCGCGTGATCGGCAACGGCGATCAAGTCGGCAATCGACGTTTCCTTTGCCCCGTCGAATGGCGCGCATCCGACGCTGAATCTCAAGTCGTAACCGCGCCGTGCATCGTGGTTATAGCGTTCGACGCCTAGTTGAACGCGCTCGATGATGCGTGCCTCGGTGCCCGCTTCCGCGCCGACGACGAGCGCCACGAACTCATCGCCGCCCAGCCGAGCGAGCACGTCCGTTTCGCGCAAAGATGCGCGCAGCACGTTCGCGAAGCCGACGATCGCGCGGTCGCCTTCGGCGTGGCCGTATTCATCGTTGATTTGCTTGAACCCGTTCAGATCGAAGAAGAGTACCGATGCGCGCGAGCCGCCCCGCTTGCAGAGCTGCAGCAGGTGCAGCCCGAGCGCTTCGAAGCCACGCCGGTTCGAGAGGCCGGTCAGATCGTCGGTCGCCGCCAGTAGCAGCATTTCGAGCTCGCGCTCGGCGATGCGGCCGAGGTCGCGCAGCAAGCCGCGCTCCGCTTCGTCGAACTTGCGCGGCTTCTTGTCGACGATGCATAACGCACCGACACGCAGATCGCCTTCGAGCGTCAGCGGGCATCCCGCGTAGAAGCGAACGCTGAGATCGCCGGTGACCAAGGGGTTGTCGAAGAATCGCGGGTCGGTACGCGCGTCTTCGATCACCAAGAGATCGTCGCCCAGGATCGTGTGTCCGCAAAACGATATGTCGCGCGACGTTTCCGTCACGGCAAGCCCGACGCACGACTTGAACCATTGCCGATCGCTATCGACGAGCGAGACCGCCGAGATCGGTACGCCGAACAGGCGCTCGGCGAGACGCGTCAATCGATCGAAGCGCTCGTTCGGCGGCGTGTCGAGAACATGCAGCGAGTGCAGCAGCGCGGTGCGCGCGGCTTCGTTCGACGGAAGGGCAGGCTTGTGCATATCGCTCCATGTAAGACGGCGGGCGCGGTCCGAGCGCCTTTATGACCTGTGCAGAATACGGTGCGAATTCGTGAACCCATTGACCGAACAACGCGGCCATTAGGCATCGTTTCGCGGCATTGGATGTGGCCCTGCCTGCCGCGGAGGTCCATGGTGAAATCGTCCGAAGATTTCCTTTCCTATTCATCGGAGCACGCAGTGAGTCTGCCGGCGTGGACCACGTCCTCACCGAAGAGGGTTTATGCTTTCGCCTTTGCCGCCTAACGCGGCGCGCTTCGGGAGAATGCGATGGAATACCGTAAGTTCGGCGCCACGGGGCTCAGCGTGTCGCGCGCGTGTCTCGGGACGATGACGTTCGGCTTTCAGATCGACGAGCCGACGTCGATCCGGATCATGGATACGGCGGCCGATGCCGGCGTGACCTTCTTCGATACCGCGGACGTCTATCCGCTCGGCGGCGGCGAGTCGCGTGTCGGCCGGACCGAAGAAATCGTCGGCCGTTGGCTCAAGGGCAAGCGCGAGCGTTACGTGCTCGCGACGAAAGCCGTCGGCAAAATGGGCCCGTCGCCTTGGGACCAAGGTGCCTCCCGCAAGCATTTGCTCGATGCCGTCGACGCCTCGTTGCGGCGGCTCGGTACCGACTACGTCGATTTGTATCAGTTGCATTCCGACGATCGCGAGACGCCGCTCGACGAAACGCTCGAGGCGCTCGACGTCATCGTGCGCTCGGGCCGCGCGCGCTATGTCGGCGTGTCGAATTTCTTGGCTTATCGGCTTGCCAAGGCGTTGGGCCGCGCGGACGTTCTGCGCACCGCGCGCTTCACGTCGGTTCAGCCGCGCTACAACTTGTTGTTTCGTCAGATCGAACGCGAACTGCTGCCGCTCGCCGAGGAAGAACGCTTAGCAGTCCTACCTTATAACCCGCTCGCGGGCGGGCTGCTCACGGGCAAGCATCGGCACGACAGCGCGCCGCCTGAAGGCCGTTTCACCGTCGGGACGGCGGGCGAGATGTATCAAAGCCGGTATTGGCACGAGCGCGAGTTCGCTACCATCGAGGCGCTCAAGAAGCTGACGGCCGATGCCGGCCTTTCGCTGCCGACCGTGGCCGTTGCATGGGTATTGGCCAACAACGCGATCACGTCCGCCATCCTGGGTGCGAGCCGTCCTGAGCAATTGGCCGACACCTTGGCCGCCGTGGATTTGAAACTCGATCCGCAACTGAAAGCGAAACTCGACGAACTCACGCATGAGTATCGTTTCGGCGATGCACAGCGGTAGGCGTGTCGGTCGACGTCGAGCGACTCGAACGGACGACGTTATTCGGCGGTGACGTAGCGCGGCGGCGGTTCGTCGCCGCGCATACGCTTGACGTCGTCGACAGGGCTCACCCCGAACAGCCGCTTGAATTCGCGGCTGAATTGCGAGGCGCTTTCGTAGCCCACGCGCGTGGCGGCCGCACTGACGTTCAGTCCGTTCTGCACCATCAGCAAACGCGCATGATGCAGCCGAGTCGTCTTCACATATTGCATCGGCGAGGTTTCGGTGACCGCTTTGAACTGCGTATGAAAGACGGCGAGGCTCATGCCCGCTTCTCGTGCGAGCGTGGGGACGTCGAGATCGAGAGCGAAGTCCGCATGAATGCGGCGCAAGGCTTTTGAAATTCGGCCGAAATGATCTTGATGGGTCAGGGCCACGCGGATCATATCGCCTTGCGACCCCGTCAGCACGCGATAGCAGATTTCGCGCACGATCGCGGGCCCGAGAATGCGGGCATCGTGGGGCGAGGCGAGCGATTCGAGCAGCCTGAGCACCGCGTCGCTCAACGTGGGATCGAGCGGCGTGGCATAGATGGCACGCGGTTCGCTGTCGATCGGCCCGCGCGCATCGTTGAGCATCATCAAGAGCTCCGCGATGACGGCGAGATCGATACGGATCGAAATGGCCAGCATCGGCTCGTCGGCCGTTGCCTCGGTTTCGCACTCGAACGGCAGCGGCACGGCCAGCACGAGATAGTGCTGCGCATCGTAAATGAAAGCCTGGCTTCCGAGAAAGCCCTTCTTGCGCCCTTGCGCGACGATGACGATGGAGGGCTCGTACATGACCGGCACGCGCGGTATCGATACGTTCGTCCGCATGAACTTCACGCCGTCGAGCGACGAGCAGGTGAACCCTTCGTCGGGCGCAAGCGTCGCCAGCAATTCGACCATGCGCGCTTGCGCGGGACTGACGAATGGAGAAGTCGAGGCGGGGATGGGCATGGCCGTCGAACGCGTTGATTAGGAGAAACAGGCTCGAAATATAGCGCCGATTTCGCCTTTCCGCCGCCGGCCGAGAGAAAAAGGCAAACGTTCGATAGATTCAGGCATTCCGTAGGCGCGAGTCGCTTCCTACTATGAGCACCTGCGAAGCTCCACGTCGGAGCGCCGCATTTTGCAGGAGCCATCATCCATGTACAAGACTCACGGATACGCAGCGAAGGACGCCGATTCTCCCCTCGTTCCTTTCGACATTCAACGCCGCGACCCGCGCGAGCACGACGTGCAGATCGAGGTGCTGTTTTGCGGCGTCTGCCACTCGGATCTCCATCAAGCACGCAACGAATGGCGCAATACGATCTATCCCGTGGTGCCTGGGCATGAAATCGTCGGCCGCGTGACGAAAGTCGGCTCGGCGGTCACGCGCTACAAGAGCGGCGATCTCGTCGGCGTGGGTTGCCTCGTCGATTCGTGTCGTACGTGCGCGAGCTGCGCCGAAGGTCTCGAGCAGTACTGCGAAAACGGCTTCGTCGGCACGTACAACGGTGTCGATCGCGAGAGCGGCGAAACCACGTACGGCGGCTATTCGACGAACCTCGTCGTCGACGAAGCGTTCGTGCTGAGCGTGCCGGCCAACCTCGATCCTGCCGGCGCGGCACCGCTGCTGTGCGCGGGCATCACGACCTACTCGCCGCTGCGCCAATGGGGTGCCGGCCCCGGCAAGAAGGTCGGCATCGTCGGCCTGGGCGGGCTTGGCCATATGGGCGTGAAGCTCGCGCGTGCGATGGGCGCTCACGTCGTGCTGTTTACGACTTCGCCGTCGAAAATCGAGGACGCGAAACGCCTTGGTGCACACGAAGTCGTGATTTCAAAAGACCCGGCGCACATGCAGGCGCATGCGAATAGCTTCGATTTCATCCTCAACACGGTGGCGGCGCAACACGATCTCAATCCGTTCATCGGCTTGCTCAAGCGTGACGCGACGATGACGCTCGTTGGCGCACCGGAGCACGATCACCCGTCGCCGCAAGTATTCAACTTGATCTTCAAGCGTCGTCGTCTCGCCGGCTCGCTGATCGGCGGGATTGCCGAAACACAGGAAATGCTCGACTTCTGTGGTCAGCACGGTATCACTTCAGAGATTGAAATGATTTCGATGCAAGGTATCAATCAAGCTTACGAGCGGATGTTGAAGAGCGACGTGAAGTACCGCTTCGTGATCGACCTCGATTCGTTGCGGCAATAGCGGCAGGGCTTACGCCGACGCCGATGCTGACGCGGCGCTTACCGGCATCGACCCCGTGTCTTCGAGGAAATCCGTAATCGAATCGCGGCTCGGGGTGATGCCTTTCAATAGCAGAACGGCGCCGGCATTGCCGCGATGATAAGTCCCGTGCAGGCACACGTGCAGAATGATCTCGCCCCGCTGCATGCGTGCCTGCTTCCCGCTCGTGAACGTGAAATCGATCGGTTGCTCGAAATCGCTTTGCGTTAGGCCATTCACGTAGGACACGTACCAGTCGTCGACTTCTCTGGCACGGTCTGCCAGTGCCCGGAACTCAGGCGCTTGCTGAGATCGCGCCGCTTGGAACGTGTGGGGTACCCCTTGCAAGTGGTGCTGAAAGATTTGATCGACCACATGCATATGGTCGAAGATGCGCAACATGATCGAGCGATCCTCGTAGCTTAGACGATCGAGGTTTTGATCGACCACGTCGTAGAGGCCGCGATCGGCCCATTGTTTGATGGCAATCAGTTGCGAGTATGGCTGAAAAGCGGGCTGACGAGCCATAAGCGTTCTCCTTTCCTATCCGAGTTGAAATGCACGTTCGACGCAAGGCGGCGTTCGTGATACGGTTCGATGCGCCAGAGGCATAATACGAGCGGTCGCTCGTATTGATCTACTCGCATTTGGAGCGCGAAAAATGGCGCGAAAACCGCTCACGAAACCCCGTAAACATGCGTCTCAAGAGAGATCGCGTGCAACCGTCGATGTCCTCATCGAAGCCACCGCTCGCATTTTGGTCAAAGACGGTTTCGATAAAGCCAGCACCAACCGGATCGCGGAAAAGGCGGGCGTCAGCGTCGGTTCGCTCTATCAATATTTCCCGAGCAAGGAGGCGCTCGTCGCGGCCGTCATGGAGCGTCATCGCCGAGAACTCATGCAGGTCGTTCGTGACACGGCGGCGGAGATCATGGCGCTTCCGCTCGAACAAGCGATGCCCAAGCTCGTTGCGGCGGCGATCGAGGCGCATCGCGTCGATCCCAAGCTGCATGGCGTGCTTGCGGAGCAGATTCCACGCACAGGTAGGTTCGAGAACGCCGGCGTTTTCAATCGTGAGGCGTACGCACTCTTTTTCACTTACCTGGAAGCGCATTGCGACGAGTGTCGGGCAGTCGATCTAAGCTTGGCGGCGTTCGTGTGCATGACGTCGATCGAGGCGCTGACCCATACGGCGGTTTTGCACTATTCCGATGATCTTTCGGAGCAAGCGTTCGAAGCGCTCGTCGAAGAGGTGACTCGGCTCATTGTTGGATATTTGCGGTAGTCGAAGACGAAGCGGGGGATCGCCATCCGGTGAGTAGTTCCAACCCCGATCAGATGCAGTAGCCCGATAAAACGTAACTATGCGCGAGTTGCGGTATGCTGCTGCCCGTGAAGCACTGCTGGCGGTGAGTAGCTGATCCGAAGTGAGCGTGAATTGAGGGCGGGGTGGCCCCCTGCGCGCGCGCAACCTCGATACGACAAAAGAATGATGACCAAATCCCTGCTTCGCGGCTGGAATGCACGGCCGCATATTCACGCAGCAAAGGCGTTCGTCGTGTTCGCTTGCATTCTGGGCAGTGCCTCGGCGAGGGCGAATATCACGTCCGCACCATCCTATGTGCCTGCGCAGAACATTCCATGCAGTTACGGCTTGTCCGCCGACGATCTGCAATCGGCGGAACCGACTTTGCAGCATCTTGTGCGCCCTCAGGTCGCCGTTCGGGTGTCAGTCGGTGAACAGGGCGAGATCCGCGATGCAGTTGTAGAACTGTCGTCGGGAAATTCCGCGTTCGACAACCTCGCTCTTCAGGCATCGCGGCGCGCCCAATGCCGGCCTTTTACCGGCGCGGACGGCAAGAGCGTCCCGGTCGAAACGAACTTCGTTTTCAAGTTGCAGCGCACCGCTGCCGATTCGAATCGCGTTGACGAAAGCGTCGCAGCCACTGCGAGCAATCCGATCGCAGCGGGTGGCGTTTCCTCGCTGCCTGCTCCCGTAGGCGCCGCCAACTCTTAACGCTGAGGCCGGAGATTTGAGCGCGTAGCTCCGCGTATTTTTGCTCAGGCTGCGAATTGGCGTCGGTATTTGACGAACCCACGCTTCACGTCGCCGCGAAACCCGATATGTTCGCATCGCGCACGAACACGAATCACTGGTGTCCTACATCCCCCACTCGTCGAATAGATAAAGCGACCCGAGTCGCCTCGGGCCGAGAACGCAGCAGCAGATAAAAGGCGGCAACGTGTGTAATCATCAGCAGCGGCACGTAGATGATCGGAATCGCGTACGCAGCGCCGAGCGCTCCCGCGCGCGCAGGAAGATCGGCTTGAATGGCGTGGTAGTAGTCGAGGATGAGATCGCTGGTTCCCACGAGGTTGAACGCGGCGACGAACAGCCAAAAGAGCAGGCGTATGCGTGCGGTGAGCAGTGCCAGCATCGCCAGCACTCCGGTTGCGAAATCGCCGTATGCGGCGAACACGGCGAACGTGGCGAATTGGGTGGGCAGAAGAGGGCTCACGACGCCAGGGAGGATGAAGACCAGGCCGAAGAAGCGGAAGCTGTGCAGCGTGGCGATGGCGCGCTGCGCGTCGAATGGGGCCATCGACCTAAGCTTGGGCCAGATGTACACGCTGAAGCACAGCATCCAGGCGACATATCCCAGCACGAGTTGCAGTTGGAAAAGAAGTGCATCGTTCATTGCTAGATTCCTCCAAGATTTCGAGTGGACTATTTCGGGCATGCGCGTCGACATCCACGCGACTCGCCAACAGTAGGCATAGGTGTACCATCGTCGCGCGCAAGCGACTATTCACCACAATGTTGACGGGCTATGAAGCAGAACTTCACAGTCAGGCAGGGCGCGCTAGATGGTGTGGAAGCGTTCCTGTGCGTTGCACGGCATCGCAGCTTTCGTCGCGCAGCCGCGGAACTAGGCGTGACGCCATCGGCCATCAGCCAAGCGGTGCGCGTACTCGAAGCACGCATTGGCGCGGCGCTGTTCATCCGCACCACGCGTAGCGTCGGCTTGACCGAAGCCGGCGAACAATTTCTTTCGCGCGCAAAGCCTGCCTTTGAAGAGCTTGTCGCGGCGAGCGATGTGGCGCGCGGGCTCGGCCAGCGGCCCACGGGATTGTTGCGGCTTTCCGTGCCGCGCGCAGTGGTGCCCATCCTGCTTGAACCGATGATCGCGTCGTTTTGCCAGGCTTACCCCGAGGTCGAGGTGGAGATCGCCGCAAGCGAAGCGTTGATCGATATCGCTGCGGAAGGGTTCGACGCCGGCATCAGGCTGGGCCAGTTCGTCGCCGCGGACATGGTTGCGGTGCCGTTGACGCCGCCGTTTCGTCTTGTCGTCGTCGGTGCTCCCGACTACTTCGTGCGGCGCAGCCGGCCCATGCACACGGACGACCTGCGCGAACACGCGTGCTTGCGATGGCGGCGCTCGAACGGCGCCATCGCGCTATGGTCGTTCAACGACAACGGCCGCGCGATCGAGATCGCCGTGTCCGGCCCTCTCATCGCCAACGATTTTCCCACGATGCTTGGCGCGGCAGTCGAAGGCATAGGTCTAGCTCAGTTGCCTGAGCCGATGGTTGCCGAGGGATTGAGAACGGGGAAACTCGCGCATGTGCTGGAGGCATACGCGCCGATGGTGCAGGGGGTGTTTCTTTACTACCCGAGCCGTCGGCAGATGATGCCCAAGCTGCGGGCATTCATCGATCATGTGAAGCGCCGGTAGTCGGACGGACCCCCGATGCCCTCGGCGCCGCCGGATTCGCTATCCCGCGCGCCGGCATCCCATTCGCCACGTAATAAGGCACGTCCTCCCGCGCCGGCGGCGCTTGCCCTCGGATGCGATCGGCAATCTTCTCCGCGAGCATGATCGTGGGCGCGTTGAGGTTGCCCGTCGTGATGCGCGGCATGATCGACGCATCCACCACACGCAATCCCTCGATGCCGTGTACGCGTCCTTCCGCATCGACGACTGACATCTCGTCGTAGCCCATCGCGCATGAGCACGAGGGGTGATAGGCCGTCTCCGCGCGCGCGCGGACGAACGCATCGAGTTCCGCATCGGTCTCGAGCTCTGCGCCGGGGCTGAGTTCGCGGCCGCGATAACGATCGAGCGCGCGTTGAGAAATGATCTCGCGCGTCATGCGAATCCCGTCGCGAAACTCGCGCCAATCGAGCGGATCGGCCATGTAATTGAACAAGATGCTAGGGTGGGCGCGCGGATCGCGCGAGCGCAGCCTAACGCGACCGCGGCTCGGCGAGCGCATCGAGCCCATGTGCGCCTGGAAGCCATGCATGTCGATCGCGTTCGACCCGTTGTAGTTGATGGCGATCGGTAGGAAGTGGTACTGAATGTTCGGCCAAGGGTCGTCGTCGCGCGTACGAATGAAACCACCCGCTTCGAATTGATTGCTCGCGCCGATGCCCGTGCCTTTGACAAGCCACTCCAAGCCGATCGCGGGTTGGTTGTACCACTGCAGCGCGGGATAGAGCGACACAGGCTCCTTGCATTCGTACTGCATGTATATCTCGAGATGGTCTTGCAAATTGTTGCCGACGCCCGGTAGATCGAGCACGATCGGTACGGCGAGTTCACGCAGCCACTCGCCCGGGCCCACCCCCGACCGCTGCAGCAGTTGCGGCGATGCAATCGCGCCCGAGCACACGAGCACTTCACGCCGCGCATGTGCGATCACCGGCGTGTCGCGATGAAGGTAGGTGACGCCGGAGGCGCGTTTGCCGCTAAATAGCACGCGGTCGGTTTGCGCGTGCGTGACGATCGTCAGGTTCGGCCGTTGCCGTGCTTGGTCCAGATAGCCGCGCGCGGTGCTTGCGCGGCGGCCCTGCGCGGTAACGGTGCGGTCCATCGGGCCGAAGCCTTCCTGCCGATAGCCGTTGAGGTCGTCGGTGCGCGCGTAGCCCGCTTGCACGCCGGCCTCGACCATGGCGCCGAACAGCGGGTTGTTGCCGGGCTTGCTCGTCGTCACATGCACGGGCCCGTTGCCGCCGTGATACGCATTGGGGCCGACGTCGCGCGTTTCCGCCTTCTTGAAGTAAGGCAGGCAATCGAGGTAGCTCCAATTCTCGAGCCCTTTGTTCTGCGCCCAGCCATCGTAATCGAGTGCGTTGCCGCGGATATAGCACATGCCATTGATCAACGACGAGCCGCCGAGTCCTTTACCGCGTCCGCATTCCATGCGGCGGCTATTCATATGCGGTTCCGGCTCGGTCTCATACGCCCAGTTGTAGCGTCGGCCTTGCAGCGGATAGGCGAGGGCGGCCGGCATTTGCGTGCGGAAGTCGAGCCGGTAGTCGGGGCCGCCGGCTTCGAGCAGCAGCACGGTGACGTCGGCGTCCTCGGTCAAGCGCGTGGCCAGCACGTTGCCCGCGGATCCCGCGCCGACGATGATGTAGTCGTATTCCTTGGCACTCACGAGCGCTCTCCTTCAGAACACGGGCCGGTAGGGGCCGAGTTCGACCTGAACCGATTTGATCTGTGTGTAATGCTCGAGCGTGCCGATGCCGTTCTCGCGGCCCACACCCGATTGCTTGTAGCCGCCCACGGGCATCTCGGCCGGCGATTCGCCCCACGTGTTGATCCAGCAGATACCCGCTTCGAGCCGATGAATCGCGCGGTGCGCACGAGCAAGATTTTCTGTGACGACACCGGCCGCCAAACCGTAATGCGTCGCGTTGGCCCGTGAAATGACTTCGTTCTCCTCATCGAACTCGAGCAGGCACATCACAGGCCCGAAAATCTCTTCGCGCACGATACGCATGTCGTCGCGACAATCGGCGAACACCGTCGGTGCAACGTACTGACCGCGCGCGAATCCGCCTTCGACGAGACGCGTGCCGCCGATGACGAGCCGCGCGCCTTCGCGTTTGCCGCTTTCGATATAGCCGAGCACCTTGTCGAGTTGAGCCGCGCTGACGAGCGGGCCGAAATTCGTTTCGGGGTTGGCGGGGTTGCCGATACGGATGCGTTTGACGCGCTCGAGCACCAGCGCTTCGAAGGGCTTCACTACCGAGCGATGCACGAACACGCGCGTGCCGTTCGTGCAAACTTGGCCGGCACTGAAAAAATTTGCCGTGACGGCGATATCGGCGGCGCGTTCGAGATCGGCGTCGTCGAACACGATCAATGGCGATTTGCCGCCGAGTTCCATCGTCACTTCCTTCAGCGACGATGCGCCCGCCAGCGACATGACTTTCTTGCCCGTCTCCACGCCCCCGGTGAACGACACCTTCGCGATGGCCGGATGCTCGGCCAGCATCGCACCGACCGCGCCGTTGCCTTGAACGACGTTGAAAGCGCCGGGCGGCACGCCGGCCTCGGTGTAGATCTCGGCCAGCTTGAGCGCCGATAGCGGCGTGATCTCGCTCGGCTTGAAGATCATCGCGTTACCGGCTGCGAGTGCGGGCGCCGATTTCCAACAGGCGATCTGAATCGGGTAGTTCCATGCGCCAATGCCGGCGCAGACCCCCAAGGGCTCGCGCCGCGTGTAGACGAACGAATCGTCGCGCAACGGAATCTGGCGTCCTTCGAGCGCGGTCGCGAGGCCCGCATAGTATTCGATGACGTCGGCCCCCGTCACGATATCGACGGCGCGCGTTTCGGCGATCGGCTTACCGGTATCGCGCATCTCCAACTCGGCGAGTTCGTCGTTGCGCGCGCGCAGCAATTCGACCGCGCGGCGCAAGATGCGCGAGCGTGCCATCGCATTGAACGCCGCCCATTCGCGCTGTCCTTCACGAGCCGATACGACGGCGCGCTCGACGTCGTCCCGGCTGGCTTGCGCGACCGTGGCCAGTCGCTCGCCCGTCGCGGGATCGAACGTCTCGAAGTGCGTGCCGGACGTGGCGTCGACATAGGCTCCTCCGATGTAAAGCCGTTGCGGACCATAGACGCAGGGCTGGGTCATCGACACTCTCCAGAAAATCTCGTCAGTCTTTCGAAGGCTTCAACGATAGGCGTTTTGCGCCCGCCGTTCAATCGATCAGGGCGGTATCGCGCCCCGCGTGTCGTGTTCTAGCAAGCATGTGTCGCGTTTTGTACGATCGCCGCTACCCGTTGCGGACTACGCTGCAAGCGGCAGCGGACGGTATGCGCTTGCGCTCGTGCATCGCACGTTCAGCGTCGCGCGTTGTGCCCGCCACAGGGATCGCCGCTCGGCGATCGAGACGAAAGGAGACGAATACGATGAGCAGCAACCGAGGTGTCGTGTATCAGGGCGCGGGCAAAGTGCAGGTGCAATCGATCGACTATCCGAAGATGGTCGATCCGAGCGGCCGCTCGATCCAGCACGGCGTGATTTTGAAAGTCGTCAGCACGAATATTTGCGGCTCCGATCAGCATATGGTGCGTGGGCGCACGACAGCGCCGGAAGGGCTCGTGCTCGGCCACGAGATCACGGGCGAGGTGATCGAAGTCGGCCGCGACGTCGAGACGCTCCAGATCGGCGATCTCGTATCGGTGCCGTTCAACGTTGCCTGCGGCCGTTGCCAGACGTGCAAGGAGCAGCATACGGGCGTCTGCCTGAACGTCAACGCCGCGCGCGCGGGCGGCGCCTACGGCTACGTCGACATGGGGGGGTGGATCGGTGGGCAAGCGGAATATGTGCTCGTACCTTATGCCGATTTCAATTTGCTGAAGTTTCCCGATCGCGACCAGGCGCTCGCGAAGGTGCGCGACCTGACCTGCTTGTCGGATATTTTGCCGACCGGTTATCACGGCGCGGTCACGGCCGGCGTGAAGCCGGGCTCGACTGTCTACATCGCGGGCGCGGGCCCCGTGGGGATGGCGGCCGCCGCGTCGGCGCGTTTGCTCGGCGCGGCGGTCACGATCGTCGGCGACATGAATGAGCAGCGTCTCGCGCACGCCAAAGCGATGGGCTTCGAGACCGTCAACTTGTCGCTCGATGCGTCGCTCGGCGAGCAGATCGAGCAGATTCTCGGCAAACCGGAGATCGATTGCGCGGTGGATTGCGTCGGGTTCGAAGCGCACGGGCACGGCCATGCTCATAACGAAGAAGCGCCGGCGGTGGTGTTGAACTCGCTGATGGAAATTACGCGGCCGGCCGGGGCGATCGGTATTCCGGGCCTTTACGTGACCGACGACCCGGGATCGAAGGATGCGGCCGCGCGGCGCGGCAGCCTTAGCCTGCGCTTCGGCCTCGGCTGGGCCAAATCGCATTCGTTCCATACGGGGCAAACGCCGGTCATGAAGTACAACCGCAACCTGATGCAGGCGATTTTGTGGGATCGGTTGCCGATCGCGAAGATCGTCAACGTGACCGTCATTTCGCTCGATCAGGCACCGGAAGGGTATCGCGAATTCGATGGCGGCGCGCCGCGCAAGTTCGTCATCGATCCGCACGGGATACTTAAGGCTGCTTAACGGCTGCGTGCAATTTATCTAACGATTGCCGCATGTGCGGCTGCGGCTAACTCGATGCGACCCGCCCGTCGCACACGGCGCTTATCGCGCGCGACGGGCGAGCCGTTCAGGCATGAGCGCGAGGACCGGCACCGGGTAGCTTGAATACCGATGCTGCCGTGCGCAGCTTGCCGGCTTGATCGCTCATCGATTTCGACGCGGCCGCCGCTTGTTCGACGAGCGCCGCATTTTGCTGCGTCACGTGATCCATCTGGCTGACGGCCGTGTCGATTTGCTCGATGCCGCGGCTCTGTTCCTCCGACGCCGCCGTGATTTCGCCGACGAGATCGGCGACGCGTCGGATGGCATGCTTCACTTCCACGATGTTCTGACCCACTTCGTCGGCCTTCGATACGCCGTCTCGAACGGTGTCGATCGACGTCTCGATAAGGCCCTTGATCTCCTTGGCGGCGGACGACGAGCGTTGCGCGAGACTGCGCACCTCGCTCGCGACGACGGCGAAGCCGCGGCCTTGTTCGCCGGCTCGCGCGGCTTCGACGGCCGCGTTCAATGCGAGGATGTTCGTCTGAAACGCGATGCCTTCGATCAGCGCGATGATGTCGGCGATCTTGCCCGAACTCGTACTGATCGCATTGACCGTGGTGACGAGCTGATCGACCGAGATCGACCCTTTCTCGACGGTTGCCACGGCATTGGAGCCGATCATGTTCGCTTGCCGCGCATTCTCGAGGTTCTGCTTCACGGTGGCCGTCAGTTCGCTCATGCTCGCGGCCGTCTCTTGTAGCGACGCGGCTTGCTGCTCCGTTCGTGCGGACAGATCGTTGTTGCCGGCCGTGATTTCACCCGAGGCCGTCGCGATCGCATCGGTGCCGTTGCGCATGTCGCTGACGATACGCACGAGACCATCGTTCATCGTCTGCAGCGACCGCATCACGCGCGAGATTTCATCCTTCGACGCCGGATCGACGTGGCTGACGTCGAAGTGCGAGGTGAGATCGCCCGATGCGACGCGGCCGGCCGTCGAGGCGGCAACTTCGAGCCCGGCCACCACGCGTTTGAACATGAGGTGGAGCATCAGCGCGAAGAGGGCGAGCACGCCGATCGCGACGACGGCCGAGATGACTTTCCACAGATGAGCGGTGGCCTGCGCATCGGCGATCGCGCCTTCCGTGCGATGGTCGAGCAGGATCAGGAAGTCGTTGATCGGATGCATGATCTTCGCCTTGAACGTGTGATAGTTCGAGTCGAACATCATCGTTCTCGCCTTGTCGAGATCGGGCGGCCCCTGCTTCGTGAAGTTGCCGGCATCGTCTTGGGTCAGACCCTTGACGAGATTCATCGCGATCGTTTCGGTTTTCACGAGGTCGTTGGAATTCTCCTCGGCCTCGTGCAGCTTCGCGAACTCTTCATCCGTGAAACCGGCACGCTTCATCATGTCCTGCAGCGAGATCGTCTCGCCTACGCCGTCTTGCACCGCTTCGCCGGCTGCGCGGAAGTCCCAGTAGATGCGGTCGTAGTGGAGCGGGCGAGGCGCCTTGCCTGAACGGATCGCGAGGATCTCGTTGTATTCGCGCTCCCATTTCTCGTCGCCCGTGGCGACATAGGTGCGCGCGAGCCGGGTCAGATCATCGGAGCTTCTGCGCAACTCGTTCGCGAGCTGCGTCGAAACATAGCGGTTTTGATAGGCCTGAGCTACGCGTTGATTCGCGACGTCCAGCCGCCACTCGCAAAAACCCACGGCAATGGCGGCAAGACCCAGCAAGGCAAGCAGCAACGAAACCTGCTTACGCAGCGAGAGGGAGTTCAAAGAGCCCAAGGTGTTCTCCGGTTTATGTATCGAGCATCGATGACTGGTTATCGTCGGCTCGGTGTGGGCCTTTAATAAGTAGTATTTCTAGTGAAACATATTCCCAACCGGCGAGACATTGCACGCTCGTTCGATTGTTTCGGACAACGAAGTATTTCATGTCGTGCGTGAAATGATGGGTAATGCGCGTGCGGTACAAGGTCTGCATGCGCCACGCGTTTACCCTCGATGCAACGCGCGCGCGAGCCCTGCGATCGACGCTTCGATCTCTTCCGCGTCGATACATCCGAACCCGAACGCGATGCCGGTGCCCGCGGCCCGCTCCCGCTCGACAAGAAAATCGCTGACGGGCTGAGCACCGATTGCATGCTGATCGACGAGCGAGACGATGCGCTTGGCTTGGCGCCGATCGCGAAACCGCGCATAGAGGTGGATGCCGGCGCCGGGCGGAACCGCAATCAACCATGCCGCGAGTTCGCATTCGATCGCCCTGACCAGCGTGTCGCGTCGAGCCTCGTAGCGCTTACGCATACGGCGTGTATACCGGGCGAGATGGCCGTCGAGAATGAAGCGTGCGAGCGCCTCTTGTAGCGCAACGTTGCCGCCGTTGTCAGCGCTTTGCTTCGCTGCGGTCAGGGCAGCGATCAGCCAAGTCGGTGCGACGACGTAGCCGAGCCGCAGCGCGGGGAACAAGCTCTTCGAAAACGTTCCGACGTAGATCACCTTCGCGTCTCGATCGAGCGTTTGCAGTGCATCGAGCGGTTGCGTGCCGTAGCGAAATTCGCCGTCGTAGTCGTCTTCGACGATGACGGCCGCATTGCGTCGTGCGAAATCGAGCAATGCACGTCGGCGTGGGAGCGACAGGGCGACGCCCGTCGGAAATTGATGCGAGGGTGTGACGCAAACGATGCGAGTGTCCGTGGGCAATCGTTCGACGATGAGCCCTTCGTCATCCACCGGAATCGGCACGAGTTGTGCGCCCGCGGCGAGCAGCGCCGCGCGCAGCGGCGGATAGCCGGGGTTCTCGATCGCCACTTTCGTTTGCCCGCGTTTGACGAGCACGCGCGCAAGCAAGTCGAACGCTTGCTGTGCCCCCGAGGTCACGATCACATTGCGTTCGTCGCAAACAACCGCGCGCGCGTAGGCGACGTGCTGCGCGATCGCCGCGCGCAACAGGGGGCGACCTTCGGCGGGGGGATAGCCGAAAGCGCCGGCAAGCGCGAAGCTCGTGGTGTGCAGCAATGATCGTCGCCAAACATCAGACGGAAACCATCGATGGTCGGGCACACCCAATTCGAAGCCTCTCGTCGCCGTGGGATGTGCGTGCGTCGTGCTTGGCGCTGCCTTGCGCCAGTCGATGGCAGGCGGCTGCGCTGGGAGCCGAGGCAGGCGTTTGCGTACGCTAGGGTTCGCTTGCATGCCCAGGTCTACCACCTCGGCGGCGGCGCCTGCACGCGTGACGATGAAGCCCTCGGCCATCAGCAAATCGTAAGCAGCGATGACGGTGTTGCGAGCGACGCCGTAAGCCTGCGCAACGCGGCGCGTCGAAGGCAGCCGCGCTCCCGCCGGAAGGCGCCGCTCGACGATCGCCGCGCGCAATTGCAGATGAAGCCTTTGAACCCGGCTCTCGTGGCTGAGCTTAGCGAGATCGAGCGGGAACTCGAAAACTGGTTCCATAAACGAGGTAAAAACTGGCTCAATATAAGAGCCAGTGTAGCGATAAAGTGCACTTCAAGCGGCACTTTCGTTGCCGACCACAGGAGCCACCGTCATGGACAAAATCGAGTCGTCGCTGCCGGTATCGCCGATCCAATACCTCCCAGCACGCATTACGAGCGCGCACGACATGCCGTGGATTCCCGAGTCGTCCGTCAAATCATGGAAGCCGTTGCGATTCTTTTCCGACGGGAGCGGTTTCGTGGAATTGATGCGGATGACCCCGGGCGCAATCATGCCGCTGCATCGGCACACGGGCGCGATTCACGCCTTCAATCTCGAAGGCGAGCGGGTACTGTGCACGGGCGAGCGGATCGGCCCGGGGCAGTACGTGTTCGAGCCGCCGGGCAACACCGATTGGTGGAAAGTGGTGGGCGACGTGCCGTTGACGGTCATGGTCGTCGTTCACGGCGAAGTCGAATTCATCGGCGCGGACGGCAGTGTGCGCAATCGCGTTTCGGCATCGACGCAGCTCGCGGCCTATCGTCAGTACTGCGAAGCAAATGCGATGTCCGTGCTCGACTTGATCGATTGACTCGCGCGGCACACCGCGGCACGCGCTAGGCGCCGCGGTGCCGCCCATCAGGGGTTCTTGCTTTCGACTCCGGCGCGATAAAGTGCAAGCTCCTCTTCGAGCGCGCGCGCGGCGGCCGGGCGTGCGAAAACCCGCTTGTACAGACCCAGTACCGCCGGCCATGGCGAGAGGTCGACGTTGCAGAAGCGCGCCCAATTGAGCACGACCGCGAGGTAGATGTCGGCCACGCTGAAGCTGTCGAGCAGCCAGTCGCTCGTCGCCAGATGCGATTGCAGCACACCCATGCGTAGCGCGACATGCTCGCGCGCATAGCGCTTCACTTCGTCGCTCGCCGCGTCGTCCAGCATCGGCACGAAGATGGCCTTGTGTAGTTCGGTGCCGATGAATCCGAGCCATTGCTGCAACCGGGCACGTTCGAAGCCGCCTATCGGCGCAAGCTTGGCGGAGGGGAGGTGATCGGCCACGTAGGGCAGGACTGCCGCGTTTTCCAACAACAAGGCGCCGTCGTCCGTGCGCAGAACCGGCACTTGCCCGAGCGGATTGATTTCGAAGAAATCGCTGCCGTCCTGCAGCCGCTTGCGCTTGTTGTCCACCTGCACGTAGTGCGCGTCATAACCGGCTTCGTAGAACGCGATGCGCGTGGCGAGCGAGCATGCAAGCGGCGAAAAGTACAGTTCCATGTTTGACCGACCTCCTTGTTGGTTTGTTTTTGTACTATAGTGAACAAAAATTCAGGCAGTCAAGTATTTTTATTCAAAATGGTACAAAAAGAGAAGATCGAGAAGGCGGAGCCGAAGCGCGCACGTGGCCGTCCGCGCGCATTCGACGCCGAAAACGCGCTTGCGCGCGCACGCGATACGTTCTGGCAGAGTGGCTACAGCGCAACGACGCTCGACGACTTGAGCGCCGCGATGGGCATGAATCGGCCGAGCTTGTACGGCGCCTTCGGCGATAAGCGCGCACTCTATTTGGCGACGCTCGAACGCTACGTCGAGGTCAACCGGGCCGCGATGGATGCAGCGCTGAGCGGCGAACACCCGCTCGATCAAGCACTGCTGCACGTGTATGACCTTGCCTTGGGGTTGTACTTTCACACGGGCAGCGTGTCGACGGGGTGTTTGCTGACCGGTACCGCGGTTGTCGAAGCGGTCAACGACGAAGCTGTTCGCACGATCCTCGGCGACGGTTTGCGGACATTCGATCGTTCGTTCGAGGCGCGATTCGTTCGCGCACAGCAGAGCGGCGAGTTGGATCCGAGCACCGACCCGGCCATGCTCGCGAAGATCGCGTCGGCGATCCTGCATACATTGGCCGTGCGTTCGCGTGCCGGCGACAAACGTTCGGCGCTGCGTGCGACGGCCGAAGCCGGCGTCGCGATGATCTGCACTGCCGGTTCAGCGGTGCGGAAGAAGTAAATCACCAACGATGCGCATCGGGGCGCACCTGAGTTGAAGCGCTGCTATTGCGCAGCTTGCGCGGGTAAGCGCATGTCAGGCAGCCATCCGAATTCGCGCTTGGCTTTCTCGCTCGTGACTTCCGCTTCGTCTTCAGCGACATTGAACGCGCCGCCCTTCATGTGCTGGACGGCGAGCAGCGCGGCCCACGCCGCGGCTTCGACGTGCAGTGGGCTCGCGCCTTGCGGCGTGTCGCGACCCGTGCCGGGGCCGTACAAATTCCCGTAGCGCAGCACTGTGCCGACGCCGCCCGTTTCGTTGACGCCCAATACCCATCGCTCGAGCGCCGCGACGCCGACGACCGTGACGGCACGCGCGCCTTCCGAGCCGAGGTCGAGCGGTTGCGATTCCGTGTAGGGTTTGGCGCCCGCCGCGTAGGCCCATGCGATGCTTTGAGCAACGACGCATTCGCACCCGGCGGCGAGCGCCGCCGACACCAGATTGGCCGTCCCCTCGCCGCGGATGCGGGCATTGCGCGAGACGGCATCGCTCATCCGCGTCGGATCGAGCCCTGGCGGTAAATCGGTCAACTGATGAACGACGATCATCGGTGCGATGCAGTCGATCGCATTGGCGAGCCGCTCGCGATCGAATATGTCGACGAGCACTGGGCGCGCGCCCGCTGCACGTATCGCGTCCATCCGTTCGAGACGGCGCGTCGTGCCGTACACCTCATATCCGGATTCGACGAGCAACGGCGTCAACGCCGCACCGACGGCTCCGGCCGCTCCCGCCAAGAAAACCTTTCCGCTCATGACCGCGATCCTCCACCATTGACGTATGTTAGTGTGACCGCACCATGTCCCAACGAAAAGAACCAAAAGTGACGAAAACGACTAGGCCATCGAAGCCATTGCCCGTATCTCACGCATCGAACGTATCGAACGTATCGAACGTATCGAACGTATCGAACGTATCGAATCGAAGCGGCCATGATCGATCGGCGATCGCCGGTATCGATCGGCGCAAGCGCATGCCGCTTGCGGTGCAGATCTACGAGCGCATGCGTACTGCCATCGATACGCACGTGCTTGCCCCTGGCGCGCGCGTCGCGTCCGCACGTGTGCTCGCGAGCGAACTCGGCGTGGCGCGCGGAACCGTCGAGGCAGCCTATCAGCGTCTTGCCGGGGAAGGCTACTTGCTCGCGCGCGGGCCTGCCGGGACGGTCGTGTCGCCCAATCTCCCACCCGCGCCCCGCGGCGCTCACGGTGATGCGGGGGGCGTGACGGCGATGCAGATTGCGCCGAGAAAGACAACGGCCCCACGCATTGCCGAGCCGCCGCCTTTGCAGCTAGGCGTACCGGCGCTCGATGCGTTTCCGCGCAAAATCTGGGCGCGGCTAGCGGCTCGGCGGATACGCACGACATTGCCCGTCGAGTTGGGATACGGTGATGTGCGCGGCGAATTCGCGCTGCGGCAAGCCATCGCGGCGTATTTACGGGTCTCGCGCGGTGTCGCTTGCGGGCCGGAGCAGGTGTTCGTCACTTCCGGCTATCGCGCCTCGCTTGCTTTGAGCGTGCGCGCGTTGTTGCGGCATGGCGCTTCGGTATGGGTCGAAAGCCCCGGCTATGCGCCGACGCGCGCCGTATTGAATCACGTTGCGTCGGTTGCCGTCCCCGTACCGGTCGACGAAGAAGGCCTTGTCGTATCGGAGGGGCAGCGGCTCTCGCCCGATGCGCAAATGGTAGTCGTCACGCCGTCGCATCAAGCGCCGCTTTGCGTCTCGATGTCGGTATCGCGGCGGTTGGCGCTGCTCGAATGGGCATCGCGGACGAAAGCATGGGTGTTCGAAGACGACTACGACGGCGAGTTTCACTACGCAGGCGCTACGCTGCCCGCGCTCAAGAGCCTCGATGCGAGCGACCGCGTGATCTACAGCGGCAGTTTCTCGAAGACGTTATTTCCCGCGCTGGCGCTCGGTTACATCGTGGTGCCGCAAGCGGCTGTGCCGGCATTTGCGCAAGCCGTCGAAGCGGGGCCGCGTGGCGGCGCGCGTTCGATGCAGGCCGTCGTGGCCGATTTTTTGACGGGAGGGTATTTCGCCCGTCATTTGAAGAAGATGAGATCGCTCTATGCGTGTCGTCGAGCATGGTTGACCGACGCGTTGCGCTCGACGTTCGGCGATCGTGTTCACGTCGATCAAACACGCGGCGGTATGCATCTCGTCGTCCGCGTTCGTTCGCGCACCGGCGATCGCACGCTTGCACATCGTGCGCAACGCGCTGGGCTCAACTGCCAACCGCTGTCGGAACGTTATGCGAAGGCGCGCCGGCAAGACAGAGGGTTACTGATGGGATTTACGAACGTCGCGTCGCAAGCCGAGGCGGCGCGCATCGCGCGGCGTTTGCGCGATGCCTTTGCCGACGATTGAGGGATTCGGTGAATTCGACCGATCGGCGCGCAACGGGCGATCAAACGTGCAACGCAGGCGCCGGCGCTGTGGCCGACGCGGGGCGTGCGAGTGGCGCCACTTGTTTGCGGCGTTCGCGCGTCGGTGCGGTGCCGAAGGCGTCGCGATAGCTTTTGCTGAAGTGGCACGCCGATTGGAAACCGCACGCCATCGTGATATGCATGATCGACATATCCGTCTGCAGCAGCAGTTCGCGTGCGCGGCGTAGCCGCAGCGTGAGGTAGTAATGGGTCGGCGTCATGCCGAGGTGTTCTCTGAACAGCCGTTGAAGCTGCCTTTGCGACATGTTCGCGAGCCGTGCGAGTTCTTCGCGCGACAGCGGCTCTTCAATGTTGTTCTCCATCAGCGCGATGACTTCGAACAGCGATTTGTTCGCGGAACCAAGGCGTGCGACGAGCGGCATCCGTTGCTGAGCGCTGGTGTCGCGCACGTGCTCGACGATGAACTGCTCGGCGATTTGCGTGACGCGAGGCGTGCCGATTCTCGGCGCGATCAAATGCAGCATCATGTCGAGCGGCGCGACGCCGCCCGTGCAGGTGATGCGGTCGCGATCAATGACGAAAAGCTCCTTCAAGAAGCGTGTGCCGGGGAACTCCTCCTTGAGCGCCGACATGTTCTCCCAATGAATCGCGCATGCATAGCCGTTGAGCAAACCCGCGCGCGCGAGCGCATAGGTGCCCGTGCAAAGGCTACCCAGTGCGATGCCCGAGCGCGCGAAACGGCGCAACTCCGACAGATGCGTGTTCGTCGTCGAATGCTGAACGTCGACGCCGCCGCAAACGAAGACGACGTCGGGCTGCTGCTCGAGCGAGGAGACGGGCGCGGTTTCGACGGCCAAGCCGTTGCTGGCCGTCACGGGGCCGCCTTCGGGACTCACGACGGTCCATCGATAAAGCGTCTGGCCGCTCAAATAGTTCGCCATCCTAAGCACTTCGATCGCGTTCGAAAACGCAATCATCGTGAAGTTCGGCAACGTCATGAACGCGAAGTTCGACAGTGACGCAGTGCGGTCAGGCGACATGGGGGCGTTCCTTCGAGTCCGATCTAGTGCTAGTACTGGCGTGGGTCCCGCCGAACCGGCGCGCTTCATTGTGGATTCCGGGGCAACAAGCGGGCCATACGGCTTAACCCTAGGATCGGTAGGTGTTTCAGGCGATATTGCGTCGCGGCTGCGCTTGCGAAGCCTGCTCATGGCGCGTTCCCACCTCGCGGCGGTGCGCGCATTGCAATGCAGCAAGCGGCACCGCGGCGCGTGTCGACGCGGCCTATCGTAGGGCGTTTTCGTCTGATCAATCGCATCGACGCCGTTCATCCGACTTGTCCAAAACGGACGCGCGTGTCGGAAAAGGCAAAGAACGCGTCTGAATTCGTCAATCCGTAAAAAGGGCGAACGACAAGAATAGAGCCGTCGCCAACGAATGCCGGCGGCGTCGAGCCCAGCGCAGGCGCCGCGCCACCCCTACGGATACGCCATGTCGAATACTGAGTCGTTTTTTACGCAGACGCTTGCCGAACGTGATGCCCCCGTGCGCGCGGCGGCCCTGAGAGAGCTCGAGCGGCAGCAATCGCAGGTCGAGATGATCGCATCGGAGAACATCGTCTCGCGCGCCGTGCTCGAAGCGCAGGGCTCGGTGTTGACCAACAAGTATGCGGAGGGCTATCCGGGCAAGCGCTATTACGGCGGATGCGAATTCGTCGATGAAGTCGAAGCGCTCGCGATCGAACGCGTGAAGCGTTTGTTCGGCGCGCAGTATGCGAACGTTCAACCGCATTCGGGCGCGCAGGCCAACGGGTCGGTCATGCTCGCGCTCGCCAAGCCCGGCGACACCGTGCTCGGGATGTCGCTCGACGCGGGCGGTCACTTGACGCACGGTGCGAAGCCCGCACTCTCAGGCAAGTGGTTCAACGCCGTGCAGTACGGCGTCAGCCGCGACACGATGCTCATCGACTACGATCAGATCGAAGCGCTGGCCGACGCGCATCGCCCGAGCTTGATCATTGCGGGGTTTTCGGCCTATCCGCGCGTGCTCGATTTCGCGCGGTTCCGCGCGATCGCCGATCGCGTCGGCGCGAAGCTGATGGTGGACATGGCGCATATCGCGGGCATCATCGCGGCCGGCCGCCATGCGAATCCCATCGAGCACGCCCACGTCGTGACCTCCACGACGCACAAGACACTGCGCGGCCCGCGCGGCGGCTTCGTGCTGACGAACGACGAGGAGATCGCGAAGAAGATCAACTCGGCCGTCTTCCCCGGGCTGCAGGGCGGCCCGCTCATGCACGTGATCGCGGGCAAGGCGGTGGCGTTCGGCGAGGCGCTCGAAGATGGCTTCAAACGCTACATCGACGGCGTGCTCGCCAATGCCAAAGCGCTCGGCGCCGTGCTGCGCGAAGGCGGTGTCGATCTCGTCACGGGCGGCACCGACAACCATCTGCTGCTTGTCGACTTGCGCCCGAAAGGCTTGAAAGGCACGCAAGTGGAGACGGCGCTCGAGCGCGCGGGCATCACCTGCAACAAGAACGGCATCCCGTTCGATACGGAAAAGCCGACCGTCACCTCGGGCATTCGCCTGGGCACGCCGGCTGGCACGACGCGTGGTTTCGGCGTCGAGCAGTTCGAGCACATCGGCCACCTGATCCTCGAGGTATTCGATGCGTTGACGCGCCATCCGCAAGGCCACGCCGAAACGGAACAACGCGTTCGCCGCGAAATCTTCGCGCTTTGCGAACGATTCCCGATCTATTGAACTAGCCCAAGCCCGGAGCATTCGATGTCCACTTTGCACGAGAAGAGCATCATCATCGACGGCCTGAACATTTCCAAGTTCGAGCGGTCGGTGTTCGAAGACATGCGCAAGGGCGGCATTACCGCCGCAAACTGCACGGTATCGGTGTGGGAAAGCTTTACGAAGACCGTCGACAACATCGCGCTCATGAAGCAGCAAATTCGCGAGCACGACGAAATGTTGACGCTCGTGCGCACGACCGACGACATCTTGCGCGCCAAGCGCGAGAACAAGACGGGGATCATCCTAGGCTTTCAAAACGCGCATGCGTTCGAAGACAACCTCGGTTATATCGAGGCTTTCGCCGACATGGGCGTGCGCGTCGTGCAGCTTTGCTACAACACGCAGAACCTCGTCGGCACGGGATGCTACGAGCGCGACGGCGGCCTGTCCGACTTCGGCCGTGAAGTCATCACGGAGATGAATCGCGTCGGGATCATGGTCGACCTCTCGCATGTCGGCGGCAATACATCGTCCGAAGCGATCGCATTCTCGAAAAAGCCGGTCTGCTATTCGCACTGCCTGCCGTCGGGACTCAAGGCGCATCCGCGCAACAAGAGCGATGCGCAGCTCAAGGAAATCGCCGATGCCGGCGGCTTCGTGGGCGTCACGATGTTCGCGCCGTTCCTCAAGCGCGGCATCGATGCAACGATCGAAGACTACATCGAGGCGATCGACTACGTCGTCAATCTGATCGGCGAGGATACCGTCGGTATCGGTACCGACTTCACGCAGGGCTTCAGCGTCGACTTCTTCGATTGGCTGACGCACGACAAGGGCCGTTATCGCCGGTTGACGAATTTCGGCAAGGTCGTCAATCCCGAGGGCATTCGCACGATCGGCGAGTTTCCGAATCTGACGGCGGCCATGGAGCGCGCGGGATGGAGCGAAACGCGCATCCGCAAGATCATGGGCGAGAACTGGGTGCGCGTATTTAGCGACGTGTGGGGCGCATGACGCGCTGTCTTTGAACGAGGGACCTTTTCATGCAACCGCAAATTCCGCTCGACGTCGATCCCGATACCGGCGTATGGACGACCGACGCGCTCGCGATGCTTTACGTACCGCGCCATTTCTTCACGAACAACCACGTTGCCGTGGAAGAGGCGCTCGGGCGTGACGCTTACGCCGAGATTCTTTACCGCGCGGGTCATAAGTCGGCCTATCACTGGTGCGACAAGGAGGCGAAGCAGCATGGGCTCAGTGGTATGGCTGTCTTCGAACACTATCTGAAGCGTCTGTCGCAGCGAGGATGGGGGTTGTTCAAGATCGCCGAAGCGGACCCGGCGCGCGCGCACGCGCGCATCGAGCTGCGCCATTCGTCGTTCGTCCTGGCTCAGCCCGGCAAGGAAGGCAAGCTTTGCTACATGTTCGCCGGCTGGTTCGCCGGTGCGATGGATTGGGTCAACGATACGAATACCGGTGGAAAGCCGGGCCCCCGCTCGCAATCGAAAGAGACGCAATGCGCGGGCGAAGGCCATGCGTACTGCGTGTTCGAAGTGTCACCGCTTGCGAACTAGCAACGGAAGCAAAGCAACAAGGCTCGTCAAAGAATACGTTCGAGGTCGATCGACATGCGCTACCCCCATCTGTTCAAACCGATGACGCTGAATAAGCTGACGCTGCGCAACCGCATCGTCAGCACGGCGCACGCGGAAGTCTATGCGGAGCCGGGCGGATTGCCCGGGGATCGGTATATCCGGTACTACGAGGAGAAGGCGAAGGGCGGCGTGGGCTTGGCGGTGTGCGGCGGCTCGAGCCCCGTGTCGATCGACAGCCCGCAAGGGTGGTGGAAGTCGGTGAACCTGTCGACCGATCGCGTCATCGATCCGCTCAATCGGCTCACCGAAGCGATGCATCGGCATGGCGCGAAGATCATGATTCAGGCGACGCACATGGGTCGCCGCTCGGCGTTTCACGGCGAGCATTGGCCGCATTTGATGACGCCGTCGGGCGTGCGCGAGCCCGTGCACCGCGGCAACGCAAAGACGATCGAGGTCGAGGAAATCCGCCGCATCATCGGCGATTTCGCGGCTGCGGCCAGGCGCGTGCGGCAGGCGGGCATGGACGGCATTGAAATCTCGGCCGCTCATCAGCACTTGATCGATCAGTTCTGGAGCCCGCGCACGAATTTTCGTACCGACGAATGGGGCGGCAGCCTCGCCAATCGCCTGCGTTTCGGCGTCGAAGTGCTGACGGCGGTGCGCGAGGCGGTAGGGCCCGATTTCGTCGTCGGCCTTCGCATGTGCGGCGATGAATTCCATGAGGACGGCCTCGATCACGAGCAACTCAAGGAGATTGCGCATGCGATGTCGGAGACGGGCCTCATCGACTACCTCGGCGTAATCGGCTCGGGCGCCGATACGCACAACACATTGGCGAATTGCATGCCGCCGATGGCATTGCCGCCCGAGCCGTTCGTTCATCTGGCCGCCGGCATCAAATCCGTCGTCAAGCTTCCCGTCATGCACGCGCAGAGCATTCGCGATGCGGGCCAGGCCGAACGCCTGCTCGCTTCGGGGATGATCGATCTCGTTGGTATGACGCGGGCGCAAATCGCCGATCCGCACATGGTCATCAAGATCCGCGACGGTCGGGAAGACGAAATCAAGCAGTGTGTGGGCGCGAATTATTGCATCGACCGCCAGTACAACGGCCTCGATGTGCTGTGCGTGCAAAACGCGGCGACGTCGCGCGAAGCGACGATGCCGCACGTCATTGAAAAGTCGCGTGGGCCCAAGCGCAAGGTCGTTGTGGTTGGCGCCGGGCCCGCCGGTTTGGAAGCGGCGCGCGTGGCGCGTTCACGCGGCCACGATGTGGTGTTGTTCGAGAAACACAGTGAGGTTGGCGGCCAGATCGTACTCGCTTCGAAGGCACCGCAGCGCGAGCAGATGGCCGGCATCGTGCGCTGGTTCGACATGGAAACGAAACGTCTCGGTGTCGATCGGCGTCTGGGCGTCGAGGCTGACGTGACGACGATCATGGCGGAGAAGCCGGACATCATCGTGCTCGCCACGGGCGGGCGCGCATTCTCCGACCAGGTCGCGGGCTGGGGTGTTTCGCAAGGGCTCGCAGTCAGTTCGTGGGACATTCTGTCGGGCCGCGTCGAGCCGAAGCAAAACGTGCTCGTCTACGACGGGGTCAGCACGCACGCGGGCGCGGGCGTTGCCGATTTCATCGCGAGCCGCGGCTCGCGCGTCGAGATCGTGACGCCCGACGTCAAGATCGCCGACGATTGCGGGGGCACGACGTTCCCGATCTTCTATCGTCGCCTCTATGCACAGGGCGTCGTTCATACGCCCAACTACTGGCTCGACCGTGTGTATGAGGAAGACGGCAAACAGATCGCCGTGCTACGCAACGAGTATACGGAGGAGCAGGAAGAACGCGCCGTCGATCAAGTCGTGATCGAAAACGGTAGTACTCCTAACGATTCGCTCTACTGGAAGCTGAAGCCGGAATCGGTGAATCGAGGGCAGACCGACGTGCAGAAACTGTTTGCCGCCGAGCCGCAGCCCTCGCTGTCGGAAACGCTGGGCAATGGACGCTTCCTGCTGTTTCGCGTCGGCGATTGCATCTCCATGCACAACATCCACGGTGCGATCTATGACGCGCTGCGGCTTTGCAAGGACTTCTAATCATGAGCCCGGCGTTTCTGATCACGGTTCTGCTGTGGCTCTCGGTCGCAGGCCTTGCGTTCGCGCTGGCGCGGCGGGCGGCGTATTGGCGCGTTGGCCGCGCGGCTGCCCCCGCGGCCGTCGAGTGGACGAATCTATTCAGGATTCCTAAGCGTTATTTCGTTGATTTGCACCATGTCGTGGCTCGCGATCCCTACATCGCACGGACGCACGTGGCTACGGCAGGCGGAGCGATCGCGGCACTCGCGCTCGTCTTCGTCAATTACGGCTTGGCGATCTACTCGCCGTGGATCGACCGGTTGATCGTCGCAGCGGCACTCGTCATGTTGATCGGTGCCGTCTTCGTGTGGCGCCGCCGACGCGATGAGAAGGCGATGCCCGCGCGGCTTTCGCGTGGGCCGTGGAATAGGTTGCCTTGGCTGCTCGGATCGTTCGCGCTGGGTTTGGTGCTGTTGTGCGGCGTGCCGGCCGCGGCTACGTCGCAGGTACTCGCGCTCGTGTTCGCGGCGTTGATCGCGATTGGCGCCGGCGCGATGACGATCGGCGCCGCGCGTGGCGGCCCGATGAAACATGCGGTGGCGGGGCTGCTTCACCTCGCGTTCCATCCGCGACAAGAGCGTTTCGGCGCCGGCGACCGGGACACGCAACCGCCCACGGCGCTCAAACCGTCCGCGCTCGAAGCGAACGACTATGGCGTCGGCAAGCCCGCCGAGTTTCGCTGGAATCAACTGCTGAGCTTCGATGCTTGCGTGCAATGCGGCAAATGCGAAGCGGCTTGTCCGGCGTTCGCGGCAGGGCAGCCGCTCAATCCGAAGAAGCTGATTCAAGACCTCGTCGTCGGCATGGTCGGCGGCACCGATGGCGCTTATGCGGGTAGTCCGACGCCGGGCATCGTGCTTGGGCGGCACGGCGGGGGGCCGAACGGCCCGATCGTGTCGGGCTTGATCGAGTCCGACACGATCTGGTCGTGCACGACGTGCCGCGCCTGTGTCCAAGAGTGTCCGATGCTGATCGAGCACGTCGATGCGATCGTCGATATGCGGCGCCATCGCACGTTGACGGAGGGCGATATCCCCGGGAAAGCGCCTGAAGTCCTCGCGAATCTGCGCGAGACGGGCAGCGCGGGCGGATACGACATCGCCGCGCGCTACGACTGGGCCGTCGATCTGAATGCGCGCGTCGCACAGCCTGGCTTGGCGGTGGACGTGCTGCTGATCGCGGGCGAAGGCGCGTTCGACATGCGTTATCAACGTACGCTGCGCGCGCTCGTCAAGGTATTGAACAAGGCCGGTGTCGACTTCGCCGTGCTGGGCGGTACGGAAGCCGACACGGGCGACGTGGCCCGCCGTCTCGGTGACGAAGCAACGTTCCGGCGCATGGCCGAGCGCATGATCGCGACGCTCGGTGCATTGAGCTTCAAGCGGATCGTCACGGCGGACCCGCATGTCATGCATAGCCTGCGCAACGAATACCGCGCATTCGGCGCACGCTACGAGGTGCAGCATCATACGAGCTTCGTGGCGGAACTCATGCAGGCCGGCCGGCTCTTGCCGAAGGCGTCGGCCGCATTGGCCGATAAGCGCATCACCTATCACGATCCCTGTTACCTCGGCCGCTACAACGGCGAGACCGAAGCGCCGCGCCGCGCGCTCAAATCGATCGGCATCGAGATCGTCGAGATGGAGCGCCACGGCATGCGCGGACGCTGCTGCGGCGGTGGCGGCGGCGCGCCGTTGACCGATATTCCCGGCAAAGCTCGGATTCCCGACATCCGCATCGCCGATGCACGCTCGGTCGGAGCGGACATCGTGGCGGTGGGTTGCCCGAACTGCACGGCGATGCTCGAAGGCGTGGTGGGCCCCAGGCCCGAAGTGCTCGACGTTGCCGAGCTCGTTGCAGCCGCGCTGGAGTGAGGTGTCATGAAAACCGTCAAACGAATCGATCCGCGCCGGCCGTTCATCATTGCCGCATCGGGGCTCAGGCGCATTACGCTGGGCGATGAACGTGTCGCCGATGGAGCAGCGCAGACGTCGCATGCGGCGCTGCGCAGCGCGCACGCCGATGCACCGAAGCCGCGTCGCGCTTACGAAGCCGGCACCCGTACGCTGCTCGTCGCGACACATAGCGATCGCGGCGCGCTCGACGAACACGCGCGGCAGGCGGTGGCCGCCGCCGCCATCGTCGCCGATGCGAAAACCGAAGTCGTCTTGCTCGTCTTCGGCGAGTTGACCGACGATGCCGCGGCGCTCGGCGCGGACAAGGTCGTCGAATTGCCGTCGCTCGCGCGGCCGGTGTTCGCGCCGGATCAGGCACTGGCCGCATTGCGCGAATGCGTGGCGGCGTTTTCGCCTGCGCATGTCTTGCTGCCCGATAACGCGACAGGAGACGGCGACGTGGGGCGCCGCTATGCCGCGCAGGCCAACGCGAGTATTGCGACGCACGTCGTCGAGATCGATGCGGCGCACGTCGCATGCTATGCGGGCGCGGGGCGATCGCTTGCCTCGCGAGCATGGCCCGACGTGATCCTGCTCGATCCGGAGACCGTATCGTCCAAGCTGCCGTTCATCGGCGCGGGCGAGCGCATCGCCTTGCCGCAAACGAGTCAAGAAGCGGCTGCATCGGCCGCGCCTGCACGATACCGAGACGGTGGGACAACCCAACTCGATGCGGCGCAAGTGGCCCTCGAAGAGGCCGACTTCATCATCTCCGCAGGCAACGGCGTGACCGACATCGCTGCGTTCGAAGCGCTGGCGCGCGTGCTCGGCGCCGCCGTCGGGGCCAGCCGTGTCGCGGTCGACAACGGCCATTTCACGCGCGACAAGCAGGTCGGCGCAACGGGCAAGACCGTGAACGCCAGCGTCTACATCGCTTTCGGCATTTCAGGGGCCGTTCAGCACTTGCAGGGCATCAAGGATTGCCGACACGTGATCGCCGTCAATCTCGACGCGAGCGCGCCGATCGCCAAGCGTGCGAATCTGACCGTGATCGCCGATGCGCAGCCGGCGATGGCTGCGTTGACGAGCGTGGTCAACGAGGCAAAGCAAGCGCATCACGCGCCCGTCGCGGCGGCGACCGGCGCCAACGTTCGTGAGGATGTCACCGCATGAAAGCACTTGGGAAGCTGGATCGAATCGCGGTACTCGTCTCGGTGGCGCACCATCGCGTGAACGGCGCTTCTTGTTATAGCCGCAACGATGCCGTGGCGCTCGAGATCGCCCGTACGCTCGCGCAAGCGCATGGTGCGCAACTCGAAGTGCTGCACGCGGGCGATGGATCGAACCTCGCGCTGACCGATTACCTCGCACTCGGCGCGCCTCGCGTCGATGTGCTCACATGCGGCGACAACGATGACGCGGCGGCCGTTCTGGCCGAGCGCCTGCGCGGCGTGCCGCTCGTGCTGACCGGCACGCGTGCCGAGGGCGCGTATGACACCGGCATGCTGCCTTATCGCGCGGCCGATGCACTCGGCTATGCACTGATCGATGCGGCGCTCGACCTGGCCATAGAGAGCGACCGTATTCGCATTACGCAATTCTTGCCGAAAGGGTTTCGGCGCAGCGTGGAGGCGGCGCTGCCTGCCGTCGTCGCGGTGCATCCGCAAGCAGCCGTCACGCCGCGCTACGCCTATGCGCGTGCGGCGGCGGGAACGGTCGAGCCGCATCGCGTGAGGGCGCCGCACGACGCGCACGTCGACGCTTGGCGCATCGCGCCCGCTCAACGCAAGCCGATCAAGCTCGCCGCCGTCGAGAAGCGCTCGGGGCACGCGCGGATGCAGAGCGCGACGACGACGGAAAGCCGTGGCGGAAACGTCGTAATTGAAGGGACTTCGGTCGAAAAAGCACAAGCCATCCTTGGGTATTTGCGCGAGCATCGACTCGTCGATTACTGAAGTCGCGGGGGACCGTGAGCATCGGCGACGCTTGTCTTTCGACAAGCACTCGTACTGGCACTAGCACGTAAGCAATAAGTATCCGGAGCAGACATGACCGTATCCGCAGACATTCGCGCGCTCATCGAACGGCGCAAACAAGGCTATAGCCTGGAAGCGCCGTTTTATCTCAGCGAGGACATCTTCGCGCTCGATATGGAAGCGATTTTTCGCAAGCACTGGATTCACGTCGCGGTCGAGCCCGATATTCCCGAGCCCGGTGATTATGTGACCGTCGAACTCGCCGGCGAATCGGTGCTGATCGTGCGTGACGACGATATGACGATCCGAGCTTTCCACAACGTTTGTCGCCATCGGGGCGCGCGATTGTGCAACGAAGAGCGCGGGACCGTCGGCAACATCGTCTGTCCGTATCACAGTTGGACTTACAACCTCAGCGGCGCGCTGATGTTCGCCGAACACATGGGCGAGAAGTTCGACCGCTGCAAGCACAGCCTGAAGTCGGTTCACGTCGAAAGCTTAGGAGGCCTAATTTTCGTTTGCCTCGCCGACGAAGCGCCCACCGATTTCGCGATGATGCGCGCCGCGATGGAGCCTTATCTACTGCCGCACGATCTGCCGAACTGCAAGATTGCGGCGCAGGTGGACATCATCGAGGAAGGCAATTGGAAGCTCACGATGGAAAACAATCGCGAGTGCTACCACTGCGTGGCGAACCATCCCGAGCTGACGATCTCGCTATACGAATACGGCTTCGGCTATCAGCCGTCGCCGGCCAATGCCGAAGGGATGGCCGCGTTCGAGCGCACCTGCGTCGAGCGCGAGGCCGAGTGGGAGGCGATGAGCTTGCCATCGGTCGAGATCGATCGCTTGAGCGACGTCACGGGTTTTCGCACGCAACGCTTGCCGCTCGATCGCAGCGGCGAGTCGCAAACGCTCGATGCGAAGGTCGCGTCGAAGAAGTTGCTCGGCGAATTCGAGCGCGCCGACTTGGGCGGGCTTTCGTTCTGGACGCAACCCAATTCCTGGCATCACTTCATGAGCGATCACATCGTGACGTTCTCCGTGATCCCGCTCTCGGCCGGCAAGACGCTCGTGCGCACGAAGTGGTTGGTTCACAAGGATGCCGTGGAAGGCGTCGATTACGATGTCCCGAACTTGACGGCCGTCTGGAACGCGACCAATGCGCAAGATCGCACGCTCGTCGAGTTCTCGCAGCGCGGTGCGGGCAGTAGCGCTTATGAGCCGGGCCCGTACTCGCCCTACACGGAAGGCCTCGTCGAGAAGTTTTGCGATTGGTACATCCGGCGCGTCGGTGCGCATGTCAGCGCGCATGTCGGCGCCTAAGCCGGTGAGTCAGCGATAGGCGAGGCACAAGATGATGCGAGATGCGCCAACATTCGAGCGGCAAGACGGGCGCCTCACGCGCCCCGCATTCTGGAGCGCGCTCGGCGCGCCTTGGACGAGCGACGCGGAGGAGATGCTGGTCTGCTGCCAGGTTCGGCAGGAAACGCACGACGTGAAGAGCTTTTTCTTCATGTCGCGCGACGGGCGCACGTTTGCGTTCGAGCCAGGGCAGTTCATCACACTCGAGCTCGAGATCGACGGCGAGACGATCAATCGGTGCTACACGATCTCATCGGCGCCCACGCGGCCTCATACGATTTCGATCACGGTCAAGCGGGTGCCGGGAGGCAAGGTATCGAACTGGCTGCACGATCATCTGCGCGCGGGCGATGCGGTGCGGGTGCTCGGGCCGGCAGGGGAATTCACCTGTGCGCGACATGCGGCCGGTAAGTATTTGTTCTTGTCGGCCGGTTCCGGCATGACGCCGTTGATGTCGATGAGCCGCTCGCACCACGAGCTAGGCGAGGATCGCGACATTGTCTTCGTGCATAGCGCCCGTACGCCCGACGACATCATCTTCGCGCGCGAGCTCGATCTCATCGCCGCGAATCAGCAGCGTTTTCGGACATCGTTCGTGTGCGAGCGCATCGGGCAGCGGACG